>CAYQAC010000209.1:0-1961 GCA_964415255.1 uncultured Polyangiaceae bacterium
GCTCGGAACGGCCCCGGTGGGAGCTGCTGGGTGACGCGCTCGATCTCCCGCCGCGGTGGAGGCCACGGTGCGCCTGCTCGGCGCGCACCCGGGGCTGCTCAGTGAGCTAGGTCGCGATCTCATTGAAGCGCTCTTCAGTGAACAGAAGGGCCTCGCCTGGGTGCTCCCAGGCCGCGCCCCTGCGCCGCGCGTCGACTACCCCGAGTGGCTCATCGAGTCAGAGCCGCTCTTCAGCGTCGGGGCGTGGCGGCTAGCCGTGAGCCACCTGGAGCGGGCCACCTCACCACTTCGTCAGGCGCCCTGGGCGCTACGCAACGCCGGCAACGATGAGCTCGATGAGCTGGCGAGCTTCCTCGACGAAGCAGGCGATGACGAGCTCATCGAGCAGGCACTCACGCTGCTCGCGCGCTGGCCCATGGAGGCCTCGATGCACCCCTTGACGCTCTCGGCGCGCGCCGTAGCGAGCTTCCGTGAGGGCTCTCTCATGCCCCTGTCCTCCTGGCCCAAGCGTCTGCCGCGCTACGCCCTCGCCGCGCTCAGCACCGAAGAGCGCCCCGCCTTCGCGGCGGCGCTGAGCCGAATGATTCGTGAGACGAACTACCCACCGGAGGGCGTGCGCTGGTTCACGGTGGCGCGCCCCGCTGAGCGGCCCGCCGAGGAGCCGGCGCTGAGCCTCTGGCCGCTGCTCAGCGGGGAGGAGGGCTTGGCGTGGCTCCAGTGCCCCGCGCAGCTGGCGCCCGATCGCGCGCCACCGTGGGCTGCGCTGAGCGCCGCGACCTGGTCCGCTGCCGCAGCACACTGGCTCACTCAGCGCACCACGGGCAGCTGGCTGTCTGAAACTGAGTGGCTTGAGCACCTGCCCGCAGCGGTGGCGCTCGAAGCCTTGGGCGCGCTGTCCACCGCACCGCCCCATGAGACGGCATCAAACGAAGCTGCGCGCCTGTGGCCACGGCAGGTGCTCGAGCGGCTCTGGCGCGCCGAGCCCGCGGCGACAGCGCTCGCGCTGGCCTCGCTGCTGTCGTTCCAAGGCGCGCCGCGGGCTGCCCAGCGGGCGCGCGCGAAGCGCGCCGGCGCGCTGCTTCAGAGTCAGCCAGCGCGCTCAGAGCTGAGCGTGCTGAGCGACGTGGAGCGCTCGCTCTCGGAGTGCGCAGGCGACGACCAGCTGCTCGCGCCGCTCCTTCAGTACCTCACGCTGCGCGTGAAGCGCCGCGCGCCTGACTGGCGCCAAGCGTATACCCTGCTCGACCAACAAGCCGCGCGCCGCGCCCGCGCTGAGCCAAGCCAGCGCCGTTAACCGCACCCACACAGCCCTCAGCGCCGCACTACCCGGCGCCTCAGCGCGGCGTTATAGAGCCGCATGCGCGCCTTCCAGATTGAGCGGTTCGGCGATGATGGCCTGCGGCTCGTCTCCGCTCACCAAACCCCAAGCCCCGGCCCTGGGGAGGTCAGGCTCCGGGTCAGCGCCGTCGCGCTCAACTACCGCGATCTGCTGGTGCTGAAGGGTAGCTACGCCCCCAAACAGCCGCTGCCGCTGGTGCCACTCTCGGACGCCGTAGGCGTGGTGGAGGCGCTCGGTGAGGGCGTGACTCGCGTGGCGATTGGGGAGCGCGTGTGCCCCAGCTTCGCGCAGGCGTGGATCAGCGGGGAGCCCACCAAGGCGCGGCTGCGGTCGACCCTCGGCTCACCCACAGGCGGCGTGCTGGCGGAGCAGATCCTGGTCTCAGCAGAGAGCCTGACGACCGTCGCTCCTGGGCTCAGCGACGAAGAGGCCGCGTGCCTCCCCTGCGCCGGGGTCACCGCCTACAACGCGTTAGTCAGTTTAGGTGACCTTCAGGCTGGGGACTCCGTGCTGGTGCAGGGCAGCGGCGGCGTGAGCCTGTTCGCGCTGCAGATCGCCAAGGCCCTCGGCGCCCGCGTGATCGCGACCAGCGGCAGCCAGGAGAAGCTCACGCGCCTGCAGG
>CAYQAC010000209.1:1971-2439 GCA_964415255.1 uncultured Polyangiaceae bacterium
CCGTGGTGGCTTTGCAGGCGCTGGGGGCGGACCACGTCATCCATTACCGCGAGGATCCGAGCTGGGGCAGCACGGCGCGGCGCCTCGCCGGGGGTGAAGGGGTGGATCACGTGGTGGAGGTGGGCGGCGCGGGCACCCTCGCGGAGTCGCTGCGCGCGGTGCGTCCCGGCGGCGTGGTGTCGGTCATCGGCGTGCTGGGCGGCGCCGCGGCGGAGCTCTCGCTGCTCCCGGTGATGATGAACCAGGTGCGGCTCCAGGGCGTGATGGTGGGCCCCCGCGTGGCCTTGGACGCGCTGATGGCGCTCATAGA
This sequence comes from uncultured Polyangiaceae bacterium, assembly GCA_964415255.1. Classification (GTDB taxonomy): domain Bacteria; phylum Myxococcota_A; class Polyangia; order Polyangiales; family Polyangiaceae; genus JAHBVY01. Next base: position 2,282 of record CAYQAC010000209.1, read on the forward strand.
GAAGGCCTCGCTCAGGCCGGTGGTGGATCGTGTGTTCCCCTTCGAAGAGGCGCCCGCCGCGTTCCAGCACCTGCGCTCGGGGCAGCACTTCGGCAAGGTGGTGATCCGGGTGGCGCCGGCTGGCTGACGAGGGCGCGCTGTTCGGGCTCGGGTTTTGG
>CAYQAC010000209.1:2449-2675 GCA_964415255.1 uncultured Polyangiaceae bacterium
CTCACGACGGCTGCGGCGACCCGACCAAGCGCACAGCGCCGCCTGACACCGCGCCGCGCATCGAACGGTAGATTCGGTGTAAGCCCCCTCGCCAGGGGGCGTTCCGCCGCCCATGTCTCGACGCCTCAGCATCCTCCGCACCCCGCTCTCCCTCGCCACCCTCTCGCTCCTGGCCGCCTGCGCCGGGAGCTCGCCGCCTGGCCCCGCCGCAAGCGCAGCTGAGTAC
>CAYQAC010000209.1:2685-8335 GCA_964415255.1 uncultured Polyangiaceae bacterium
CCCTCATGGCTCCGCTGACGGAGAGGCAGAGGACGGCTACCGCAGCGAGGCCATGGGGGACGCGCCGCTCGCCGGGGGAGCAGCCGCGGATGAAGCCAGCGAGGCCGCCCCACCGCCCACGTCAGCGCCCATGGCGCCGAGCGGCGTCGCCAAGGCTGGCCCAGGCGCAGAGTACGCCCCGTCACGGCGCAGCGGCAGCGGCGGCGGACCCGTCACACCGAGTCGCTCTGAGATGGCGGTGGCCGCCTCGGGGGTGCGCGCTGGGGAGTGGGACGACAACGCGAACTACCAAGAGTTCAAGCGTTGGCTCGGCACTCAAGATCACCTCAGCTACCTGCGCATGGACGTCGCAGAGCGGCGCTTCATGGTCGTCACCGACAGCGAAGGTCGCGCCGTGCCCGGTTGTAAGGTCACCGTGCGCGACGCCGCGCAAAAGACCGTCACCCTGACGACCCAGACCAGCGGTCGCGCCCTGCTCTTCCCCCGCGCCGAGGGGCTCCGCGGCGACACGCTCACGGCGGACGCGAGCTGCCAGGGCGCTCGAGCCAGCGCGCGCTTCCAGCTAGGCGCGAGCGACGCCGCCGTGCCGCTGCGCCTGAACAAGGCGCGCTCACTGCCCACCCGACGCACCATCGATCTCGCCTTCATCCTCGACACCACGGGCTCCATGTCGGAGGAAATAGCGAGCATCAAGGACACCATCCGCGCGGTGTCGAGCCAGCTCGACACCGGCAACGTGGACGTGCGGATCGCGATGGTGGCGTTCAAGGACGTGGGCGATGAGTACGTCACCCAGGTGCACCCCTTCACCCGCGATCTGCAGGGCTTCTCACGGCGCGTGCAGGGGATCCAGGCGAGCGGCGGCGGCGACACGCCGGAGGCGGTGAACGAGGCGCTTGAGAGCACGCTCACCAAGCTCGACTGGCAGGCGAGCAGCGTCGGTCGCTTCGCCTTCCTCGTCGGAGACGCGCCGCCACAGTTCGGGCGCCAGGGCGCGAGCTACACCCGCAGCATGCAGCTCGCGAACCACAAGGGTGTGCAGGTCTTCACCATCGCCGCGAGCGGGATGGACGGGCTGGGGCAGGTGGTGTGGCGCCAAATCGCTCAGTACACCGGCGGCTCCAATATGTTCGTGCTGCGCGGCGGCGCTGGGCCGCAGTCCACCGGCGCAGGCGACGCGAAGAGCAGCTGCGGCGGCACCCACACCAACTACTCAAGCGGCAACCTGGACGCGCTCATCGTCCAGAAGGTGCAGCGGGAGCTGCGCGCGCTGGACGCGGACCCCATGCGCATCGCCGGGCTAGGCCAGGATGAGCGCGCCAAGCCCTGCGCCGAGCGCCTGGTGATGGCCGAGTGAAGCGGCCAGTTATGATTTCCTAGCGGAAATCAGCGCAGGCGATGAAGCGGGCGGCCCTCCGGGGTCGCCCGCTGCTGCTTCTACGGTGGGCGCGCCTCGTGATGGCGCCGAGCGCCTCGTGAGTGCGCTGAGCTAGATTCGTCAGGCAACCTGCTCTTGACGCCCCTCGACGATGGCCCCGTCCACGGTCATCGCGCGCACCACGCCTAAGTCGGCGTGCACACTGACGAACGGCACGCGCCAGGACTCCCGCCACACCGAGCGCCACTCCGCGCCCGGCGCCGCCATTTGCAGCCACAGCTGACCCGGGCTCGCCGCGAAGGCGCGGCCCCCGGCGTCGAGCGCCACCGCGGAGAGATCGGGCGAGCCCGGCACGATGCTGACCCACGGCTCGTCATCCACCACGCGCGCGGTGCTCCCGCTCGCGCCGACCACCACCCCGACGCCTGTCTCCACCACACCCGAAGCGTCCAGGTACGCGCGCACCTTCGGGAGGCGCTCTTTGTGGATCTCCCACAGCGTGGGCCGATAGCGCACCGCGAAACCTAAGCCATCTTTAGCGCGCCCCACCACCAGCCACTCCTCTGGGCCGATGCGCGCCAGCGCGTTCACGCTGTCCGCCCGTGACAGCTGCGCTGGCTTCAGCCAGTGCCCACCGGCGATGGCGTAGAGCAGCGGCGGCTCCCCCGCGCGCTCAGCGACCAGCACCGCCAGGTCGTTCATGTCGCCGCTCGCGTGGGTGAAGCTCGCGCGCGGATCAGGCCCCTTGAGCACGCTGCCGATGCCGCGCGCCGAGTACTCGCAGATGGTGGCTTGATCTCCCCCCACGAGCCAGCGCCCCGCGCCGACGCGCTGCACGAAGCGCACGCCGTCCCTCAGCGGCAGCGCCTCGTTCGCCGCGCGCTCCCAGCCGGTGCCGTTCCAAAACTCGAGGCCATCGCCGCTCGCCACCAGGCAGCGGCCATCACCATCCCACGCCACGGAGCGCACCACGCGATCAGCCCCTGGCTCGCAGCGCACGATGAACTGATAGCCCTTGAACAGCGTCTGCGGTTCGTCAGTGGAGATGCTCTTCAGGCGCCGCGCCGTGGTGCGCTGGCTCACCGCGGAGTCGCCGCGGAGCGCCGGCGCGAGCATGGCCACGAAGGCGCTCCCAGTGGGCGGCCGCAGGCGCGGGTCGTGGCTGGTCGCGCGCGCGAGCAGCTCATCAATGCTGAGGCAGGCGCTCGGGCGCTCCGCCAGCTCCGGCGCCAGGTTCTTGCTCTCAGTGATGCTGCGGCGCTGCTCTGAGCGCGCCGCGAGCACCGCCTCGAGCGGTGTATCCGAGGGGAAATAGTCCTCCCCCGTGAGCATGCGGAAGGTCACCGCCGCCAGGCTGAAGATGTCGCTCTGGTTGCCCACCAGCTCCGTGGCCATCTCCACCTGCTCAGGCGCGGCGTAGCCTGGCGTGCCGAGCGGCACCACGCCGAAGGTGTGGCTGCTCACCCCCGCGGGCCGCGCGATGCCAAAGTCAGCTATCTTGAAGATCTCGTCGCGGCCGAAGCCGCAGCACAGCACGTTGGCCGGCGTCAGGTCGCGGTGCACCACGCCCTCCGCGTGGATCGCGTCGAGGCCGATCGCCAAGCACTCCACCGCGTGCCGCGCGCGCAGCGGGTCAAACGCGTAGCCTGTGCGCACCACCGAGTAATGCACGCGCTCGTGCAGCGTGGTCCCCTCCGCGCCGCCCCCAACGTACTCCAGCACGAGCCACGGCAGCTCAAGCGGCGCCCCCCTGAACTTCACCCAGGTGCTGCCGGTCTCTATCAGGCGCACCACGAAGGGCGTGGGCGGCACCGTCTCATTCAAGCGCCCGAGCGCGACGGCCTCCTTCAGTACAATCAGGTTCCCTGTCCGTGCCGACTGCCGCATCACGAACGGCCGCATCACCTTCACCACCACGGGCGCGGCGCCCTGTGCGGTGCGGCGCACGGCGAGGAAGGCGATCGACATCCCACCCGCGCCGAGCCTCCGCGTCAGCGTGAGGCTGGTGCCACGAAACGCGGTGCTCTCGAGTGTCTCCCCCTCGAAACAGCTGAGCACATCGTCGTCCGCTGGGACGCTGAGCTGAGGAGCCTGAGCCTTCACCGACCGCGAGCCTACATGATCCACCCTGGCGAGCAATCGGCGCGAAGATCAGCCCTACTTGTCCGTGCGGGCACAGCGGATCTTGCCATCGCTGTCGTCACACAGCTCGCCCTTCGCGCAGCTCTCGCTGAGCGCGAAGCGAGCGGCGCGGCAGGTGACGATGCCGAGCTGGTCGGCGCTGCATGCGTGCTTACCCTCCATGTCCTTGGGGCAAGGGTCGTCCGCCGCAGCGCGCGCCAAATCACAGCTTAGCTGACCACCGCTCGCGCTGCAGCCCTTGCTGCCGCGGCAATGCAGCTCCACCTTCATCTCCCCGTCCTGACAGGAGAGCAGCTCCGTCCCGGCGAGGTTACAGGCCTTGAGCGCGGCGTCGCGGCAACGGTCCCCCGCCTGCGCCACCGCGCGATCACAGCGCGCCGCGCAGCCGCCAGGACCACAGGGCTCCTCCAAGGTGCAGCCAGCGGGGCCGCGGCACGGCTCCGCGATGAAGGCCCCCTCGAAGCACACGAGCTGCGTGCGTCCATCAGCGCCGCAGGTGGAGGCCCCTTGCTCGTCGCGGCTGCAGGCGTCCCCCGCGAGGGTCCCACGCAGGTCGCAGCGCACGCCCCCCTCCACCCAGCAGCCCTGCTCCCCACGACACGGCGCCGCGATCATCCGCCCCTCAGAGCAGATGAGCTGCGTCTTCTCGTCCAGGCACCGCGACTCCCCCACCTCGCAGCGGCTGCCCACCTCCGGCTTACACCCGAAGGTGAATGAAGCTAAAAGCAGGAGCCAAGCGCCGCGGAGCGAGACGCTCCAAGAGCGGCGATCCGTTTGCCACACAGGGGATGTGCTCATCGCTCACCTCTAACCCACCCGTGCCCCCACTGAAAAGCGGGACCCACACGGCTGCCGGTGCGAGGCCTACCAACGAAACGAGGGCGACGCTCACGCGCCGCCCTCTTTCGTCAGCTCAGCGTACGACTCAGGCGACGCGACGACGACGCGCCACCACCAGCGCCCCGAGCGCACCCAGCGCCAGGAGGCCGAGCCCCGCGTCGCCACCGGGCGTCCCCGGGCGCGTGGCGCAGCTCGCGCTGGCCTCCGCCTCCGCTGAGCACTCGGCGGAGCCGCTGCCGCTGCTGCACGAGCCGCTGGCGCTCGCGTCCACCGTGATGTTGAGCTGCGCCTTCAGCGCCGCGATGCACTCATTCAGGTTGCCGCCGTGGTCCACGTACTGACCATCACAGAACAGCGCGCCCTCTGGCTTGCTGCACGACGCCTCACAGCCGCCCTCAAGCCGCGCCTGACACGAGGCGCGCCCTGAGCTTTGACAGGTTGCCTGACAAGAGGCGTTGGCGCGCGCCTCACAGGAGCCCTGACAGCTCGCCGCGCACTTGGCCTCACAGCTGGCGGAGGCGTTCGGGTCCACGTTGCAAGAGCCCTCGCACTCCACGCTGGCGGTGGCCTTGCAGCTCGCGCGGCACTCATTCTTCTCTTGGTCCGTGCCGGCGCTGCACTCTGCGGAGCAGTCCGCGTCGGCCCGCGCCTCACAGCTGCCCTGGCACTCGAAGCTGGGCGGGTCCACCTCACACTGCCCGTTGCAGCTCGCCTCGCAGCTGCCGGTGCACTCGACGTCCGCGGTGATGTTGCACTTACCAGCGCACTCGACGGCCAGCTCCGCGGAGCAAGCCGCGGTGAAGTTGATGGGCTCGCAGCGCGCGGTGCAGCCACCCTCGACCTCCACCTTGCACTGGGCGTTGGCCTCAACGTTGATGTTGCCGCAGGCGCCGATGCCAGCTTGCGCGGGCGCAGCCATGAACAGGGGTACAGCTAGGGCAGCGGCGGCGAACAATGATGTCCATTTCATGGGGATGCTCCTCGGTAAGTCAGGTTCAAGAGACTCGGACGGTGAGGCGGTTTACGTGAGCTACGGGCTCAGGCTTCCCGCACCTCCGGGTTCAAGACCTGACCCGGAGCCTCGGCCCAGTATGACCGAGCTTGCTCGCTCCGTCACTTCGCCTCAAAGCGCCAAGCTGAGACGGGCGTCCGGCGCTCGCGCGGCGCATTTCGTGGGGCGAAGCCCTATCGGAGGACCGCGGCGCGGTGCCAAACCCCCAACCCGGGTTCCTCACTCGGCTGAGCTTGGGCGCGTCCCGGAGGCGTCACGAGGCTGAGCGGCTCGCCTTG
>CAYQAC010000210.1:0-8241 GCA_964415255.1 uncultured Polyangiaceae bacterium
CCACCCATACCGCCCATGCCGCCCATGCCGCCCATGCCACCCATGCCACCCATGCCACCGCCGCCCATGCCGCCAGCGGGCGCCTCGGGCTTGTCGACGATCAGCGCCTCGGTGGTGAGCAGCAGGCCCGCTACGCTCGCGGCGTTCTCGATCGCGGTGCGCACCACCTTGGTCGGGTCGATGACGCCGGCCTTGGTCAGGTCCTCATACCGGTCCTCGCGCGCGTTGTAGCCGAACCCGCCCTTGCCACTGGCGACCTTGGCGAGCACCACATCGGGCTCCATGCCGGCGTTGGCTGCGATCTGCCGCAGCGGCGCCGTGGCGGCGCGCTCCACCAGCTGGACACCCAGCGCCTGATCGCCGCTAAGCGTGAGCTTCTTCAGCTGCTCGATGGCGCGCACCAGGGCGACGCCGCCGCCGGGCACGAAGCCCTCCTCCAGCGCCGCACGGGTGGCGGAGAGCGCGTCATCCACGCGATCTTTGCGCTCCTTCATTTCGGGCTCCGTCGCTGCGCCGACCTTCAGCACCGCGACGCCGCCGCTCAGCTTCGCGAGGCGCTCTTGCAGCTTCTCGCGATCGTAGTCGCTCGTGGTCTCCTCGATCTGCCGCTCGATCAGCGCCACGCGGCCTGCGATCTCCGCCTTCTTGCCGGCGCCGCCGACGATCGTGGTGTCGTCCTTGCTGAGCTCCACCCGGCTCGCGCGCCCCAGATCCTTGAGCGTCACGCTCTCCAGGGAGCGGCCCAAGTCTTCCATGAAGGGCGTCGCGCCGGTGAGGATCGCGATGTCCTTCAGCATCTCCTTGCGGCGATCGCCGAAGCCTGGCGCCTTCACGGCGGCGATCTTCAACACGCCGCGGAGCTTGTTGACGACCAAGGTCGCGAGCGCCTCCCCGTCCACGTCCTCCGCGATGATGATGAGCGGCGCGCCCGCCTGAGCCACCTGCTCGAGCAGCGGCACCAGATCGTTCAAGCTGCTGAGCTTCTTCTCGTGGACGAGGAGATAGGCGTCCTCGTACTCACACACGAGCGACTGCTGATTGGTGACGAAGTAGGGCGAGAGGTAGCCGCGGTCGAACTGCATGCCCTCCACGATGTTGATCTCCATCTCCATCCCCTTGGAGGTCTCCACGGTGACAACACCCTTGTGCCCCACGCGCTCAAACGCGTCCGCGAGCATCTGACCCACCGTCTCGTCGCCGTTGGCGCTCACGGTGGCGATGTGCGCCACCTCTTCCCGCCCCTTCGCGCGCTTCGATTGCGCCTTGAGCCCCTCCACCAGCTGCGCCACCGCCGCGTCGATGCCGCGCTTCAGGTCCATCGCCCCAGCGCCCGCCTCCACGTACTTGAGGCCCTCCCGGAACAGGCTCTGAGCCAGCACCGTGGCGGTGGTGGTGCCATCGCCCGTGTTGTCGTTGGTGCGTGACGCGACCTCGCGCACCAGCTGCGCGCCGAGGTTCTGGAACTGGTCGGCCAGCTCAATCTCCTTCGCGACGCTGACGCCGTCCTTCGTCACGTGGGGCGCGCCCCAGCTCTTCTCCAGCGCCACGTTGCGGCCGCGTGGCCCGAGCGTGACCTTCACGACATCAGCCAGGGCGTTCACCCCTGCGAGGACCTCACGCCGCGCGCTCTGACGAAATAGGATCTGCTTGCTACCCATGGTGTCGATACTCTCAGTTGAAGGCGCGGCGACACCCTTGGTTCTCAGCGAGGCCGGCGCGTTGAGGAGGCTCGTGAGCCCGCGCGTGATGCGGGCGACCTGATAGGGCCGCAAGGGCGCGACCGTGCAGGTGAGCGGGCCGCGAGGTTATGTCGGCTTTGCCTGAGGTCAAGGCCCGCCATCAGGGATTGTCGGGAAGATCAGGTGCGGGACGCACCAGATCACCTTGGCGCAGCGTGGGCGGCGGTTCATCTGGCATCACGGATCCTGCGAGGGCCGTCTGGTGGCAAGGAGCGGTTCATCTGACATCACGGATCCTGCGAGGGCCGTCTGGTGGCAAGCGGATCGCCGCTCAAGGGCAGCCAGCGTGGGGCTCGTGGTTAGCTCAAGGGGGGTTGGGGGTTGGGAGGCGCCAGCCACAAGCCGCCCAACGAGGCCCCTCTGGGTGGCTTGGCGCAAAATCCCTTGCCTTCCTGGAACATGGAGAGTAAAGACCGCCTCCCGTCGCTGGGCTAGTCAGCTCTGCGGCTCCTGGTGCCCCCCTAGGGCGCCTTGGCTCTTTCTAGCTTGGTGAAGTAGGCTGTGGGCTCATGCCCACGCCACCGGAGCGCGCCGCTGGTCTTTAGCAGCCAGCGCAGCTCTTGGGGGATCGTCTAATGGCAGGACGCAAGTTTCTGGTACTTGTTATCTAGGTTCGAATCCTAGTCCCCCAGCCCGGCAGGTCCCCTCAAAAGGATCCGCCGACAGCTCCCTCCAGGAGCTGCCATGCCTCCTCAGGCCCCATCGTCTAGCGGTTAGGACGCTGGCCTCTCACGCCGGTAACACGAGTTCGAATCTCGTTGGGGTCACCAAAGTTCACCAAGCTCATCAGCTCACCAGGGCACCAGACCGTGAGCGCTCCGTCGCCGAGCGGCGCCGCTGGCTACGGCGAGCTCACCCGCGCGCTGCTCCGCCTCGCGATCCCAGCGGCCTCTACCGGGCTGCTGGAGACCTTGGTGTTCCTCGCCGACCGCGTGATGCTCGGGCGCTACTCGCAGGAGGCGCTCGCGAGCATGCACGTGCAGGGGCCCGTGATCTGGTCGCTGTTCAGCGTGTTCATGGGCGTCTGCGTCGGCTCGGTGAGCGTCGTCGCGCGCAGCGTGGGCGCCCGCGATTTCGCGACAGCGCGGGCGGCTTCTCGTAGCAGCGTGACGCTGGCGGCGGGCGCTGGCGCCGCGGTCGCGTTGATCGCCTGGCCCGCGACGCCGTGGCTCGTAGCCTGGGTGGGACCCGAGTCGCCGGAGATCGGCGCGCTGTCGGTGAGCTACCTGCGCATCGCCCTGTTCGGCTTCCCAGGGCTGTTCGTCGCCACGGCGGCCGCCATGGTGCTGGGCGCGGCGGGTGACACGCGGACGCCGCTCGGCGTGGCGGGGGTGACGAACCTCGTCAACGTGGCGCTCAACCAGCTGTTGATCTTCGGCGCCACGCCGGTCGGCTTGCCGGCGCTCGGGGTAGAGGGTGCGGCGATCGCCGGGGTGATCGCGTTCACGCTACAAGCGGCGATGCTGCTTCGGCTGCTCCGCCGCCCGGAGAGCCCCGTTTGTATCCGTGGGGGATCGGCGCGCGCTGAGGTCACGCGTGAGATCTTACGCGTGAGCTCCCCGGTGCTCGTGGAGCGCGTGGCGTTTCACCTGGGCTACCTCGGCTACGCCGCCGTGATCAGCCGCATGGGTGCGCTGGTGATGGCTGGCCATCAGGCGTTGCTCACCTTGGAGGCGGTGTGTTTCCTCACCGCTCAGGGCTTTGGCGTGGCCACCGCGGCCCTGGTAGGTCAGTCGCTAGGGCGGCGCGACGTCGCCGGCGCGCGGCGCGTCGGGCTGCTCGGCGCTGGGCTCAGCGCCGCGGTGCTCAGCGCCCTGGGCCTCCTCATCTGGTGGAGCGGCCCCCTCACCTTGCGCGCTTTCGTGGCCGAGGGGCAAGCGCCAGAGGACGCCGAGCGGTTGATCCAGGCAGGCCTCGTGGCGCTCCCGTTGCTCGCGCTCTCACAGCCGTTCATGGCGGTCGGCGCGGTGCTGTGTGATGCCTTGCGTGGCGCCGGCGCCACCCGGTTGCCGCTGTTGGTGACCCTGGTAGGCAGCTTAGCTGTCCGTATCCCCTGCGTGATCAGCTTCGGGCTCATCCTGGGCGGCGGGACGGTCGCGGTGTGGACCGCGAGCGCGCTCGACTGGGCCGTGCGCGCGGCGCTCGCGCTCGCGCTGTTCGCGACGCCTGGGTGGACCCGGGAGGGCCGGCTGCGGGCGCGAGCTGCGGGGCAAGCTGAGGGCGCCGCTTAGCTGATGAAGCAAGCACCTGGGTGGAGGTGCGCGCTCGAGGATCCTGACGGGCCAGGTGGAGGACGCCCTCTTGCACCTGGTTGATCGCGGTGAACGGCGCCCTCGGTGTCATGCTAGGCTGCCGCCAAGATCTTATCCTTGGTGCTCAAATGGTGACTCGTAGTTGGCTGGTTCACATCGCGGTCGTGGGGCTGTTCTTCGTTGGCGTGAAGGCCTGCGGGGGCTCTGAGTTCTCAACCACCGCCTCTGACGCGGGGACCGACGCGAGCACAGGAGGCACGGGTGGTACAGGAGGCACGGGGGGCGTCCCGCCCAAGCCGTGTACAGGCCCAGAGCAGTGCGACGATGGCAGCCCCTGCACCATCGACGACTGTAGCTTGGACGGCTTCTGCACCCACCTGAGCACCTGCCGTTCGGGGGAGCAGTGCTGCGCTGACGGTTGCAGTGAGTGCTGCGGCGCTAGCGACTGTGATGACGGCGTGGCGTGCACGGTCGACTCGTGTGACCGCGGCCGGTGTCACTTCAAGCCCAATGACGCCGCGTGCGGCGCTGACGAGCTGTGCACGGCGTCGGGGTGTCGCCAGCGCGCGACGTGCAGCAGCGACGCAGACTGCGATGACAATGACCCTTGCACGGCCGACAGCTGCGCTACGGACGGGCGCTGCAGCCATCTGGGCTGTGGGGGCGGCTTGCTGTGCTGCTCCGGGAAGGGCTGCGCGACGTGCTGTAACGACGGCGACTGCAACGATGGCGACGCGTGCAGCAGCGACTTTTGCTCAGAAGGCACTTGCACCACCGCGCCGAAGTGCACCGGCAACACCCAGTGCTGCAGTGATGGCTCGTGCAAGCTCTGTTGCTCCAGCGCCGAGTGCAACGACCACGTCGACTGCACTGAGGACAACTGCGGCCCTGCTGGTTGCTGGTTCGCGCCCAAGGACGACCGCTGCGGTGATGGGTTCCGGTGCGACGCTACCCAGGGCTGTGTGCCGGTGGTCGAGTGCAACAACCCGTCGGATTGCCCAGCTGCTGGGCCCTGTGAGACAGCGCAGTGCTCTGGTAACAAATGCGTGTATCAGGGGTGCGCGTCGGGGCAGCAGTGTTGCGGCAACGTGTGCCGCCAGTGTTGCGACGCCGGGCACTGCCCCGCGGCCGGTCCATGCGAGCAGGCGGAGTGCAGTCCGCAGGGTGTCTGCAGCTCCACCAGCCTGTGCGCGGCGGGCCAGGTCTGCTGCGGCAACGAGTGCAAGGAGTGCTGCGATAACCTCGACTGCCGTGGCGCCGTGCCGCTGCCCGAGTGCGACGTCCCGGTATGTTTGGGTGGGGTTTGTTCCGTGGCCAGCACCTGTGGCCCCGGTGACTTCTGTTGTGGTGGCGCGATCCGCTGCAGCCCCAGCCCTTGCGAGTGAGGGGCGCGAGGCAGCCAAGCTGCTCTCCGCGCTGGCGCCCCCTCGCCCTGCATGGGCTTTCCCGGGCTCGCGTGGTGGCCACCTGATCGCTGCGCTAGGGGGGGGGCGAAGCAGCGGGCATTCATTAGGTCAGCTGTCTATCAGCGCCGCTGTGGGCTCGTCAGCTTAGCGGTGTTGTGTCTGAGCTCGCCTATGTCCGCTCCCCTCCCCTCACTCGCTCGGTGCTGGCCGGAGCTGCCACACACGGTCGGGCGTCGGCTGACGCTCGGCGGCGAGCCACTCAACGACGGCCTTGGCCCACTCGCGGCGCGCGGGGATGGTCGGGTGGATTTTATCGGACAGGCGCGGCATGTCGGGGTGAAGGCGGTTGGTGTCCATGTAGCGGCACGGCGCGGAGTGCTCGCGGATGAGCTCCATCAGGCCGTTGTCCACGCCCCAGAGCGGGGTGGCGATCCACACGCAGGGGGTGCCGCCCAGGCGCCGGATGATCTTCTGGATCTGTGGGATGCGCAGCGATGGATCGGTCATCGCCGTCTCGTTGGCGCCCAGGGTGATGAGCACCAGGTCGGGCTTCAGCTGCTCGACGTACGCTCCTAGATCGTAGCCGCCAGCCCAGTTGGGGATGAAGCTCGCCGTCTTGAAGCGCAGGTGGCTCACGAGGCCACGGGCGCGCAGCTCCTCGTTCAGGGGGACGCCTAGCGCCCCGGCGAAGGAGTCGCCGATGTGGAGCACCACGCTGCCCTTCGGCAGTTCGGCGGGCGGCGGCGGCTCGGCTGGTTCGGCGGGCGCCGCGTCAGCGGCCGCCGTCGCACCCGCGTCGGGCGCTGGGGGCGCGGTGGGCTCGATTTCGCGCTGAGCGGGCGCTGGTTCGCTGGCCCTAGCTGGGCGCGCCGCCAAGGGCTCCGCCGCTTGGGGCGCGCCACAGTTCGTTAGACTGACTAGCAGGGCGCCGGCGCAGGCGGCGGTCCAAGGCGTCGAGCGAGGGGCGATCACGGGCAACAGCACGAGTTCCACCCTACCCCTACGTCGCGATTCTTGCAGCCCGCCGCGCCGCTCACGTGGTTGCGCGCCGCGTGGGTGCCGCCAAGGTAGCGGTAGGCGTGCGGCTTGCCCGGGCTGTGGCGCTGGCAATCAGCATCGAAGCTGGGGGTCCGCTCGCGCGTGATCGGTTCGCTCGCGCCCTCCTTGGCCTCGGCCCGGGGCTGCTCAGGGACGCAGCCAAAACCGGGCTGCTCATGGCGCCCCTCCGGGCACCGCGCGGCGCCGGGCGGCGCGCAGCGCACCCCATTCCAAGGCTCGGTCGGTGGACAGTCGAGCGCCACCACGCGGCGCTGACACCCCTTGTCCGGCGTTCGCTCGCAGCTCACGGCCTCGGGCGTGAAGGCGCAGCGCATCCCTAGGTGCGAGCCGGCGCTGGTCGGTGGCGAGCGATTGCGCAGCGCCGCGCGCATCCACTTGGGGAAGCGCCGGCTCCAGCTCCCGCCGCGGTACACCTTGGCGGCCTCGTTCGTCTCGGGCCAGGGGTAGCGCGCGTAGCTGTCCGCCGTCCACTCCCACACGTTGCCCGTCATATCGAACAAGCCGAACGCGCCGCTTGGGAACGACGCGACGGCGCAGGAGCCACCCGCGTGCTTCCAGCAGGTGCGGCCTCCAGGCGGCTCATGGCCCCAAGAGTAGGTGCGGCGCTCAGCGCCGCCGCGCGCCGCGAACTCCCACTCCACCTCGCTGGGGAGGCGGGCGCCCCGCGCGGCGCAGTGGTCACGCGCCTGATACCAGGTGACGCAGTTCACCGGGTGCTTGCTGCGGTCCCCGCGCTGGTGCTGGCGCGCATTGCAGAACCGCCGATCGTCGCCAGGCGTGCTGCACTCGCCGCGCGTGACGCAGTCGAGGTAGGCGCCGAGCGTCACCTCGGTGCGGTCGAGGCAGAAGCCAGCGACCTCCGCCTCAAAGCGCGGCGACTCCTCCTCACTGCCTGCCCCGGGGGTGGAGCCGATCAGCGCGCGGCCGCCGGGGATCCACTGCATCCCGTCGGGGCACGTCGCGGCCCCGGGTGCCGCCCCAGGCGCGGTGCCGTCCAACCCCCCGCTCCCCTCCCTCTGCGAGGAGCCGGAGCTGTCGGGCTGGCTGTGGCGCTGCCCGCTCGCGACCCCGATGGAGGCTGCGGGCTGGCTCGAGGAGGCTGCGCTCGCGCTCGCCTCCCCACCAGGGCTGGTTGGCGCGTCACACGCGGCGAGCGTCAACGCGAACAGGCCGCAATAACCCAGGCGGCTTCGCGGCGCGCCAGCCAGCACGGCGAACCACGCACCAGCGCTGGTGAGAGGGCCTTCAGCAGCTGTCAGCGGTGATTGGCGGAGCAGCGACGCCGGAGGCGGCGGTAGCGGTGGGCGCCGCGCCGCTTTGCGGCTACCATCGGCGCGACCTGGGATGAGCGAGCGGGACACCAGCGCCGAGGGCTATATCAGGATCCTGCGTGGGTCGCCCAGCGAGCGCGCGGCTCAAGCCAATGAGGGGGCACGTTGGCGTCGCCGGTGACGCTTGAGGGCGTCGTGCGTCGGTTCCCTGGGGCGCCGCGTGACGCCGTGGCGGAGCTCAGCTTTAGCCTGCCAGGGGGGCAAACGCTGTGCTTGGTCGGGCCCTCGGGCTGCGGCAAGAGCACCACGCTCAGGATGATCGCCGGGCTGGAGGCGCCGGACCGCGGACGGATCCGCATCGGCGAGCGCGACATGACGGGGGTGCCGCCGCAGGCGCGCGACGTGGCGATGGTGTTTCAGGGGTTCGCGCTCTACCCGCACCTGAAGGTGAAGGACATCATCGGCTTCCCGCTGAAGATGCGGCGGGGTCAAGCGGGCGACCGCGCGCGCCAGG
>CAYQAC010000211.1:0-6557 GCA_964415255.1 uncultured Polyangiaceae bacterium
GGGGGTGAAATGCCCGCGCAGGCGCGCCAGGAGCTCACGGATGGCACCACGCGCGGCCCCTCCAGGAGCCTGAGCTGGGCTTGGGTTTCGCCGGCGCGTGGGGCTCAAGGGGTCTCGAGCTCGCGCGTCAGGAGGCCTCAGGGCGCCGTGGGCCGTGGCCTCGTCGGGGTTTTGGTTTTGGGGTTGGGCACCGCGCTGAGCGCCCCCGCGCACGGCGCCGCCCCCCTCACGACCCAGGTCACGCCGAGAGCGCTCGTGGCCCAAGCCGCAGCCCTCAGCGCGGCGCCTCCGGCCCCCGCCCAAGCGCCGGGCAAGGCGCCCGCTGCGCCTGCCTCCCCCGCCCCCGGTGCCACCGACGCCCCCCCAGACCCAGCCGCAGCCTGCCAGGACACGAAGAGCGCCCTCGGCGGCCTCGCCTGCGAGCTCCGCGCGGCGCTGGGCACCCAGTCAGCCGCCCTGGTGATGCACGGGGAATTAGTCACTGATCTGACCATCCCGCGCAGCGAGGCGCTCGCCGCGCGCCTCACCCGGGTGGTCGCCGGCGCGCTCGGCGCTCGGGTTCACTCAGGCGCCGTCCCCCGCGGCGCGGCGGAGCTCACCGCGCGCAGCGCGCGGCGCTTCGTGTACTTGGAGCTCCGGCTCACGCGCCACGCGCTAGAAGTCAGCGCAGATGTCTATGAGCCGGCGCGCGGCTTCTGGGCGCGCGTGCGCGCCGAGGCCAGCGAGCCCAAGGCGCACGCCTTCGCGACGCGCCCCGTCGACGCCGAGCTGCGCTCGTTCTTACCCAGCCTGCCGCTGGTGGCGAGCGCGCCGCTCAAGCTGCCGAGCCCCGAGGCGGAGGTGGTGGCGCTCGCCTGTGGCGACTTGGACGGCGACCAGGCGCCCGAGCTGGCGGTGGTGGGGCGCGGCGCGATCCAAGTGGGGCGCGTGCGCGGCGGGCGCTTCGTCGCCAGCGCCTCGCAGCCCTGGCGCGCGCTGAGCCCGCTCGCCCCCGCGCCGCTCCGGGAGCCCATTGGTTCCGCACGGATACAATCTGGCCAGCTCGACGTGGGCAGCTCCGATCGCGCCCGCGGCCTGCGCCTGAACCCCGACCTCAGCCCGCGCCTGACGCTCAAGGCGCCCATCCCTTGGCCCGGCCATGGCTGCGTGAACCTGTACGAGCACTGGCTGGGCCGCGAGGAGGTGGCCTGCGCGCCGGGCGACGACCCCGTCAGCTTGCCTGGCTATGACCACCGCGGCGACGCCTTGGCGGGCGCGCGCCTGGTCGACGCCGAGGGGCGCCTCCGCTCGTTCCGAGCGCTGCGCGGCGCGAGCACGCGGCGCGCCGATCTGAAGAGCGAGCGGGGCACCGCGAGCATCCCTGAGGTGGGCGCCCAGCTCTGGATGGGCGATCTGGACGGCGATGGCGCGCCCGAAATAGTCGCCTCGCTGCCGACCCGCGCGGCGAAGGACGACGCCCTGGTGGTGTATAGCTGGCGCGAGCCCTCGCCCCCGAAGGAGCGGCTCCGGCTCCCAGCGCCCGGCGGCGTGCGCGCGGTGACGGGGTGCCCCGCGGAGGCCACACAGCGCGGCGTGGTGGTGGCGGCGGTGGGGAGCGAGCTGTGGCTGTTTCAGTGAGCGGCGGTGGGGAGCGCCGTGAGGCGCTGGAGCGCCGGGAGGCGCTGGAGTGCGGTGAGAGGCGCCACACGGTAGAATTTTCCACGCGGAATTACGGCCGCCCATGACCACGCCGAGCCGCCTCAGCCGCCGCGCGTGGCTCTTGGTGTCCGCCAGCGCGGCCGTGAGCCACGCCCTCGGGCGCGCCCCCATCGGGGGTGAGCTGAGGCTCGCGCTGCCGTGGTCGCTCGTCG
Organism: uncultured Polyangiaceae bacterium; assembly: GCA_964415255.1. Classification (GTDB taxonomy): domain Bacteria; phylum Myxococcota_A; class Polyangia; order Polyangiales; family Polyangiaceae; genus JAHBVY01. The sequence continues at coordinate 1,851 of CAYQAC010000211.1, forward strand.
ATCTGGATCCGCACTCGGGCGCGCCCAGCGCCGCCTGGTTCGGGCCCGCCATCGCCGATCCATTGTACGCCATCGACGCCCATGGCCGGGCACACCCAGCGCTCGCCGATGGCATGCCCGTGGTGAGCAGCGCCGGGGTGGAGGTGCGGCTCCGGCCCGGCCTCGTCACCGCCCGAGGCCGCGCGCTGACGCTCCAGGACGTCCACTGGTCGCTGACGCGCGCCGCGGCGCGCGCCGCGCGCGCCCTGCTCGGTGAGTTCAGCGCCGGGCAAGTCGCGGGCGAGGTGCTGCGCTTCCCCAAGGTGGACGCCGCGCGCCTCGCGCTGGCGCTGGCGAGCCCCGTCACCGCCATCCTCCCGCGCGGCTTCAGCCCAGCGCGCCCCGACGGCACCGGCGCGCTGCTCGCCGAGTCGAGCCCAGGCGGGCTGCGCCTCAGCCGCAACCCACGCGCGGCGCGCGGCGCGGCGCTGCTCGACCGCGTGCATGTCAAACAGTCACCTTCCCTGACTGAAGGCCTGCGCGCCTTTGAGGCGGGGGAGCTCCACGTGGGCTGGCTCGGCGACGGCCTGCATCGCCCGCGCCCCGGCGCGCGCCCCTTCCGTGGCAAAGACGTGGGCTGGGTGGTGCTGCGCACCGGAGCCCAGGCGGGTCAGTGGAGCGCGCCGGGGGTGGCGCAGGCGCTGATCTCCGGGCTGCCCGCTGGCAGCCTCGGCCGCTTCGATCTCACACCCCCCGGCGGCCGCAGCCAAACCCGCTGGGGCGGCGGCGACGCCGAGCTCTTGGTCAGCCGCGCTGAGCCCTTCCTCATGGAGGTGGCGGAGGCCGTCGCCGCCGGCGGGAGCCAACCCGGCCACCGCTTGAACGTCACGCCCGTCACCGAGGCCGAGCTGGCCCGCCGCCGCGCGAGCGCTGCCTACAGCCTGTGCCTCGACTTCGTGCGGCGCCTCGGCGAGGCGCCCGGCCTCGACGGCCTGGCGCTCACCGCCGCCGCGAACCCCGCGCTCGCGCGCCGCCCCCCACACCTCGAGAAGCAATCCCTGATTGAGGTGACGCGCGCCCTGCCCCTCGGCGTGATCGGCGCCGTGAGGCCGAGCGGCTACGCCGCCCCCGAGTACCAAGACCTGAGCCTCTGGGACTTCGGCGCCATCACCCGCCAGGGGTGAAATTCAGTGGTTAGGAAGGGAAGGTCGGTTGCTCGCCACTCTGCGCGTTCCACACGAGCAGCAGCTCTGCGAGCTGCGCCGCCGGCTTGACGCGGTAGTAGACGTGGTGACGCGTCTTCGGCATCAGGATGCGCCAAATGATGACGCCGCCGCGCCTCGTGTACACGCGACGCTCATCGTCGGCGCCCGCTCGGATCTTGGCCATGACGGCCCGCAGCTCTGCGAGGAAAAGTCCTGGGGCTTTGTCCCGATTCGCCTCCCACCATGCAAGCTTGTGACGGATGGACTCACGAGCGTCCGGCGTGAGGTGGATCCTCACGGCCTGCGCTCGAGCTCGTCCATCACCTCCTCGGCGTCGATGAGCTGGCCCGCATCAGCTTGTGCCATGCTGCGGTCGAGCGCGCGATGTAACGCGGCACGCTCCTCGTCGCCTAGCGAGTCGCCTTCCGGATTGTACAGGTACACCTGCACCGCCATGCCCTCCGGCAGCTCCTCGGGCTCGTCGAGCACGATCTCGCCGTTTATCACGTGTGCCTTGAGCATCGACCTCCAGCATAGCACCGGAACGCGGAGCGTTCAGTGAGCTAACGAGGTGGTGTCGTGCACCACCTCCCCACGGGTCAACTCAGCTGACTACCTTGGCTGCATCCTGAGCGCGGCGTCGAGGCGGATGCACTCGCCATTTAGCATGCGGTTTTCCATGATGTGGAGCGCCAGCGAGGCGTACTCCTCGGGCGCGCCGAGGCGCGCGGGGAAGGGCACGTTGGCGGCCAGCGCTTGGCGCGCCTCCTCAGGCAGCCCCGCGAGCATGGGGGTGTCGAACAGCCCAGGCGCGATCGTCACCAGGCGGATCCCCGAGCGCGCGAGCTCGCGGGCGATGGGCAGCGTCATGCCCACCACGCCGGCCTTGGAGGCGCTGTAGGCGGCCTGACCAATTTGGCCGTCGAAGGCCGCGATCGACGCGGTGGTCACGATCACCCCGCGCTCACCCTGCGCGTCGGGCTCGCTCGCCGCCATGCGCTCGGCCGCCAGCCGGATCAGGTTGAACATCCCCACCAGGTTCACCTGGATGGTGAGCGCGAACAGGTCCAGCGGGAACGGCCCAGATTTCCCGAGGGTGCGCGCCGCGGTACCGATCCCGGCGCACCCCACCGCGAGGTGCAAGCCGCCCAGCTCGTCCGCCGCGGCGATCGCCGCCTTGAGCTGCTCCTCCGAGGTGACGTCCGTCTCCACGAAGCGCGCCTTCGGACCGAGCTCCTTCGCCAGCGCCTCACCCGGCGTGACCGCCTTGTCGGCGATGATCACGCCGCGCGCGCCGCGCGCGAGCAGCGCCCGCACCGTCGCCGCACCGAGCCCCGAAGCCCCACCCGAAACCAACGCTACCTTGTCTTGGATCTCCACGCTCACTCCTTGGTCAACCGGGCGAGAAGCCGCCCTTGAAATCTACTCTGACGCTCCACAGCTAGGTCGTCAGCTCACCAGCCGAACTGCGCCACCGAGGATGTCAACTCAACTGACGGTTAGCCACCCTCACCTACTTGGGGCTGCCCACTCAGCAGCGCCGCTCCACCGAGCCCGGCGGCTCACTCTGGCAGCCGCTCCGGCTGCCCCACGTCGCCGCCGCCGCGCACGAACTCGATCAGGCGGGTGGAGAGCAGCTTGTCCGCTTGCTCGCACTTCTTGCTCACGGTGCCCATGCTGGCGCCTTGGCACTCTTTTCGTCGGGTCTGGTAGGCCGCGTCCACCTTGTCGTCGGCGCGCAGCGCCTCGCGCTGGGTGTCGTCCAGGTGCTTCCAGGGGATGGGCGGGTACTTCGCTTGGGGTGGGAGCCGCGTGGTCAGCTCCTCACGCGCCAAGGTCACGCAGGTGCCGTCCCAGCGGAGCGCGTCGTAGCCGCCCATGCCGCTGATCTGCACGCCACCTTTGGGCGGCGCGCGGTCGGCGAGCACCAGCACCTCCTCATCGAACGCCAGGTACTCCTCCGAGGAGGAGGCGCCGCCCGAGGCGTTCCACGCCTTGGTCTTACGCGTGAGGTAGCCGCGCGTGAAAGGCGTTCCTTTACGGAAAAGAACCAGCGCCACCCCGAGGCTCGACTCACGGCACAGCCGCTCCACGAAGGCCTTCGGCGGGACGCACAGCTCACCCGACCCAGCGCACGCCGTCGGGATGCTCAGGTCGACTGACTCTTCAGCCTCCGGCGCCTCCGCCTGCTCGGGCTCAGCAGCGGGCGGCGGCGCCTCCGCCACCGGCGGAGGCGCCGCCGGCTCTGAGACGGTGCCGCCACAAGCTCCGAGCAGCGCTCCCCCAACCCCCAAAACCCCAAGCAATGAAAGCTCCACGCTTCGCCTAACCATGGCGGGAGCCAAGCGAGGCTTGTGCTCCAAGTCAACCAGGGAGCCTTGAGAAATGGCTCTGCGCCAGCGAGAGCGCTAGATCACAGCCTACCTGTCTCATCACACCCCGCGCTCATCACCAAGACAGCGCCAGCCCGGCTCCCCGGCGCTCATCACCAAGACAGCACCAGCCCGCGCTACCCCACCGCGGCCCCACCACGTGGCTCTGCGGTCCCCCAGCCCGCGCGCTACTCGACGGTGACCGTCTTGGCGAGGTTACGCGGCTGGTCCACGTCCGTCCCCTTGAGGTCGGCGATGTAGTAGGCGAAGAGCTGGAGCGGCACCACGGTGATGAGCGGGAGCACCTCGGAGGCCGCCTCCGGGATGAAGAGCGCGTGGTCCACCAGCTCGAGCGCGTCACCGTCGCCCTCCGTCACCACGCCGATCACCTGCCCCTGACGCGCCTTGACCTCTTGCACGTTGGATGAGGTCTTCTCGTACTGCTCGTCGCGCGGCATCACCACCACCACCGGCATGTGCTCGTCGATGAGCGCGATGGGGCCGTGCTTCATCTCCCCGGCGGCGTAACCCTCCGCGTGAGCATAGGAGATCTCCTTCAGCTTGAGCGCGCCCTCCAGGGCGATGGGGAAGCCCTGGCCACGACCGAGGAACAGCACGTGCTCGGCGTGGACGAAGCGCCGCGCCACCGCCTGCACGTCGCTCGCGTGATCGAGCGCGCGCCGCATCTGCTCGGGCACCTCCACTAAGGCCTGGAGCAGCGCCTTGGCCCGCTCCTCGGTCAGCGCGCCGCGCTGGAGCCCGAGCTCAATCGCGAGCATAGACAGAGCAACTAACTGAGTGGTGAAGCACTTGGTGGAGGCGACGCCGATCTCAGGCCCGGCGTGGGTGTACAGCGCGCCGTCGCTCAGGCGCGGGATGGCGCTGTCCACCACGTTGGCGATCGACAACACGTAGGCGCCGGCCTCCTTCGCGGTGCGCAGCGCGGCGAGCGTGTCCGCTGTCTCCCCGGACTGGCTCACCGCCACCACCAAGTCATCCTCACTGAACACCGGCTCGCGGTAGCGCACCTCGCTCGCCAGCTCCGTCTGCGCTGGGACGCGCGCCAGCGCCTCGATCCAATAGCGGCCGTTCAGGCACGCGTGGTAGCTGGTGCCGCAGGCCATCAAGTACACCCGCTTGATCCGCCGCGC
>CAYQAC010000211.1:6567-8028 GCA_964415255.1 uncultured Polyangiaceae bacterium
CGCACGCGGCTGCTCGAAGATTTCCTTGAGCATGAAGTGCTTGTAGCCGCCCTTCTCGGCTTGGACAGGGCTCCAGTCTATTTGCCGCGGTGCGCGCTGCACCGGCTCACCCTCAAGTGTTTCTATACGGTAACTATCAGCGGTCAGCTCCGCCATCTCGCCATCCTCTAGGAACAGCATGCGCCGCGTCTGCTGGAGCAGCGCCGGGATGTCTGAGCCGCACAGCATCTCCCCCTGGCCTATCCCGAGCACCAAGGGCGAGGCGCTCTTGGCCACCACCAGGCGCTCCGGTGAACGGCGGCTCATCACCGCCAGCGCGTAGGCGCCGCGCAGGCGCTGGAGCGCGCTCCGTACGGCGGCGAACAGCGAGCCCGCCTCGTCCAGCGCGCGGCTCACCAAGTGCGCCACGATTTCAGTATCCGTGTCTGACGAAAACTGAGCGCCGCTCGCGATCAGCTCGCGCCGCAGCTCCACGTGGTTCTCGATGATGCCGTTATGCACCAGCACCACGTCGCCCGCGCGGTGCGGGTGCGCATTGGGCTCGCTGGGGCGACCGTGGGTGGCCCAGCGCGTGTGGCCGATGCCGGTCGCGCCCATGAGCGGGCGCGCGTCCAGCGCCTGAGCCAAGTTATTCAGCTTACCGACGGCGCGCACCACCCCGAGCTCCTGCCCGTCGTGCACCGCGATCCCTGCGGAGTCGTAGCCCCGGTACTCGAGCCGCCGAAGCCCCTCGAGCAAGATGGGGGCGGCCTCCCCCTGCCCAACGTACCCGACGATGCCACACATGGTGCTCTCCTCTTCCGGGATCTCCCGCGCCAAGGCAACAAAGCCGGCGCGAACCGTGAGCTCACGCTGGAGCGTGCGCCTCCGTGAAACTGCAGGCTCCCAGCTTAGCAGCGTGAGCGAGGGCCCAGGGTTTGGGGGTTAGACGGCACCGCAGCGTGAGAACGCTGCGACGCGCGGTGTGAGAGCACTGCATGCAGCGTGAACCCGCCTCGCGAGGGCGCGCGCCTCAGTACGGATTGTCGCCGGAAGGTGGCTCCGGCGCTGGCGCAGGGGCCGGCGCTGGCGCAGCGGGCTTCGGCGGCGCAGCCGGCTTCGGTGCCGCGACGGGCTTCGGCGCCGCCGGCTTCGGCGCCGCCGGCTTCGGAGCCGCGACGGGCTCAGGAGCGGGCTCCGGGGCTGGCGGGGTGGGCTCCGCGACGGCAGCCGCGCTGGGCTCGGGGGCGGGTGGCTCAGCGCTGGCCGTTGGGGTGACCGTCAACACGGGGGCTGCCGGTGCTTCAGGCGCCACGGGGGTGGCAGCCGTCGTCACAGGGCGCTCAGGCTGAACCGCGGGGGTGGCCTCAGCCGGCGCCTTGGCCTTGTCTCCGAACACCGCCGTGGCCACGACCCAAGCGACGCCTGCGCCGACCAAGCCGAGCGCCACCTTGGCCACGAGCGGCAGTGGCTTGCGCCAGC
>CAYQAC010000212.1:0-8021 GCA_964415255.1 uncultured Polyangiaceae bacterium
TGCGGGTGACCCGGGGGCACGCTGCCCGCGCCAGGAGCGCTTGGGGGCGGGGTGGGCGCGGCCTGAGCAGGGGCGCTGGGCGGCGCTTGAGCAGGGGAGCCGGCTTTGGCCGTGACGTCGCCGGTGCCAGCGGGGGGCGGGTTGGTGCCTGTTTTTTGGGGGGTTGGGACGGGCAGCGCCGGGGCGGCGCTGGGAGCCGCTTGGCGCGCGCTGACAGGCGCCGTGAGGCTCATCAGGAGCGCGCTGAGCAGCGCGGCGCCGACCCCAGACCACGCTGAGCGGCTTGGGCGCCGCTTGGTGGCTAGCGGCGCCGTGAACCCGCCCTGGGTGTGCCGCGCGACTAGCTGAGCCAGCTCAGGCATCGTCTGTCTCCACGCCGCACACGGGGCACACCGGCTCACTCGCGCTGTACGTTGCCGGGCAGCCGCGGCACAGCCGCTCCCCAGGGGACGCCAGCGGGTGCTCGCAGTGCTGGCACTGGGAGGCGCTGAGCGGGCTGCGTCGCTCGCACTCGGGGCAGCGCCGGCTGGGGCCGGCAGTGTCGTCAGGCTTGCTGACGCTAGGGGCCTTGGAGGCGCTGTCAGTGTCGCTTTCAGTACCCGCGCTGTCTCTTGCGTCGCTGTCAGTGCCGCGCGCGGCGTCCGCGCCGCTGTCAGCTGAACTGTCTTCTGGGTCGCTCGTCGCGTCGCCGTCAGTGCCTTCGGTGTCGCTTTCAGAGCCCGCGCCGCTGTCAGGCGGACTGTCTTCTGGGTCGCTCGCCGCGCTGGCGATGGCGCGCGCCGTGGCGCCCTGAACCTGGCTGAGCAAGCCGTGCGCCTCCAGCCGCGCTTCGAGCCGCCGCCGCGCCGCGGCCTTCGCCTCCACCTCGACCTCCGCCAGCCGCTGCAGCAGCCGCTTCGCTTCCGCGCGATAACGCTGTGACAGCTCGTCGTAGTCCTCTTGGCTGACTTTCCCGATGCGCAGCTCGTAGTCGAGGTCCTTCAGGGCGCGCAGCACCGCGCGCTTCTGTTCCTCTTCTGCGCTCGGGGCGGCGAGGCTCAGGGCCTCCTCCAGGTTCAAATCTGACTCCCCCGTCAGGCTCTGCACGGAGGCCCACAGCAGCCCGATGACGAGCAGCAGCACCGAGCCGGCGAGCACGAGCAGCGCCGCGCCGAGGCCGAGCCAGTAGCCTACCCCGAGCGCGATGAGCAGCACGATGGGCGGCGCCAGGTGACGTCGCGCCAGCGCCAGCTCAAACCAGCGATCCAGCGCCTGACCCGTGCTTGGCTTGCTGCTGCTTGGCTTGCGCGGCTCCGCGTCGCTTGCGTCGCGTGCTTGGTCGCTCGCTTCGCTTGGCTTGCTGGCTTCGCCGCTGGGCGCACCCTTCGCGCCGCTGTCGCGCGCCTGCTCGGGGCGCGCTCGTCGCTTGGTGCTCTGCTTCGCCGCCTTGGGGGCGGGCTGTGCGTCACGCGAGCTCATCGTCCGTGTGCTAGGCCTCTTGACTTGGCTTCGTGCGACGCCGCGCGCTGCGCGAAGCCAGCACTAGCGCGCTCGCTGCGCCGAGGCCCAGGCCCGCGGCGGCGGCACCTAGGGCGTCCCAAGGGATGTGGCTGAGGCTCGGCATTTTCTGAGGGAGGGTGACGCTGGGCGGTGGCTGCACGGAGACTGTCTTGGCGTGCGCGGTGCGAGGCGCCGCCGCGAACACGAGCGCGAACATCAGCCCCGTGGCCGCGCCGGCTAAGACCCGGACATAGCTCATCGCTGTGGACTCGCTGAAGGTCACTTCGGGCCAAAGTGAGATCATGGCGCCGACGATCAACACGGCCACGCCAAACCAAATCCAGGTCACGAGCGGGTTGATATAAAAGTGGAAGGTGGCCCGCTTGGTGGTCGCGTCCGCGGTGCCGAGGATGGCGTAGAAGTCAGCCGCCACGCCGGGCATGATGCTCACCTCCGTCGTGCTGGTGCCGCCCTTTCGGTAGATGAACTTCGCTGGGCTCGTCTCTCCGAGCAGCTCGCGCGCCTCCCCCTTCACCTTGAAGACTTGCAGGTCGGCGAACACCATGCGCTTGGCAGGGTCCACCTCCATGCGCGGTCCGGTGTAGGTGATCTCGTAGTTTTGCAGGCGGTGGCTCTGCCCTGGGCTGAGCGTCACCTCTTCATCCACGCTCCAGGAGCCGCCGACGAAGCCCATGAACATGAACACCATGCCGAAGTGCACGATGTAGCCGCCGTAGCGGCGGCTGTTCTTGCGCACCAGCTCGCGTAGCGCCCTGAAGATGCCTTCGTCCGTGTTGCGCCGCCGCGCGCTGACGCCGCGCTGAAACTCCTGCACGATGACCGCCACGTTGAAGGCGCTGAGCGTCACGATGAGGAGCGGCACCACCATGCCGAAGTAGCGCAGCGCGCTGCCGTACCAGGCGTCCACGTAGAACAGATCGTTATCCACGATGGCGGGGTAACCGAGCCGCGTGCCCAGCGTCAGGTGGAGCACGCCCACGATCAAGCCCACGGCGACGGGCATGGTGGCGGCCTTGAGCAGCGCGCCGCGGCTGGTCTTGCGCCAGCCTAGGAGCGGCGCGATGCCCATCAGCGCGTACACCCCGATGCCGAGCGGCGCGAGCCAGCGGTTGAAGAAGGGCGGCCCCACGCTGACCGTCTCTTGCCACAGCCACTCGCTGATCTTCGGGTACAGCGTGGCGATGGTGATGAACGCCATCATCCCCACCAGCGCCCAGTTGTTCAGCACGAAGGCCGCCTCACGGCTGGCCAGCGACTCAATGTGCGCCTCTGATGTGAGCTTCGGGAAGCGCCAGATGATGAGCACGGCGCACACCACCACGATGGCCGCCATGGCCCACACGAAGAACACCCCGATGTCGCTCTGAGCGAAGCTGTGCACGCTGGCGATCAGCCCGGAGCGCGTGAGGAAGGTGCCGAAGATGGTCAGGAAGAAGGTGATGCAAATGAGCAGCACGTTCCACACCCGGAACATCACCCGGCGCTCTTGGATCATGGTGGAGTGGAGGTAGGCGCTGGCGGTGAACCACGGCAAACACGCGGCGTTCTCCACAGGATCCCAAGCCCAGTAGCCGCCCCAGCCGAGCTCCTCATAGGCCCACAGCATGCCCAGCGCGTTGCCGATGCTGAGGAACAGCCAGGCGAACAGCATCCATTTCCGCGCGGCGTTGATCCACTCGTTGTCGAGCCGCCCGGTGATCAGCGCGGCCATCGCGAAGGCGAACGGCACGGCGCAGCCGACGAACCCGATGTACAGGCTCGGCGGGTGGATGATCATGTAGAAGTTCTGCAGCATCGGGTTCAGGCCCTCGCCGTCGAGAGTGCCCCCGGCGACGCTGGTCTCGAACGGGTTGGCCGCGAACAGCATCAAGATGCCGAAGAAGCCGATCACCACCATCAAGGTGGCGATCACGTAGGGCTGCAGCGCGCGGTATTTGCCGCGCATCCAGGCGACCGCGATGCTGGTGTAGATGGACAGCAGGAAGGTCCACCATAAAAGTGAGCCATCCTGACCACCCCAGAGCGCGCTGAGCAGGTAGCCCTCGCTCATGGAGCGGTCCGAGTAGCGCGCGATGTAGCGGATTCGAAAATCGTGCGTGATGAACGCGTAGGCGAGCAGCAGCACGCCGAGGGCCACCAGGGCCGAGGTGCCGTAGGCGCCCCAGCGCGCGGCGCTCAGCAGCTTCGGATTACCGCGCCCAGCGGCGACCGCGACGGCGAAGGTGTAGGCAGCGCAGACGAGGACTGCGTACAAAATGCCGGTGCCGAACTCTGGAAGGGTCTCCCACATGACGTTTGGGCACTCTAGCTTGAAACCTTGAGCAGGTTCACTGAACGCGGTGGCCAATTGTCGCAGGGCGCAAGGATTGCGCGATTTTTAAGTACGCGGAATGATTGCGTTTTTCGAGTCCACGCGCGTGCTTTTCGGGTTTTGGGGGTTGGGCACCGCACCCTCAGCCGCTGGCGAGGCCGCGCACCCCCAGGCGCTGAGCACCCAGCGCCTCACGAGCGCGGTGCCGTCCAACCCCCCCCGATCCCCCGAACAGCGCTACTCGCCGACCAGCGTCCCGACGTTGGTGCCGCTGGCGACCAGGCGGATGTTGCCGGGGATCATCTTGAACACGCGGATGGGCATGCCGTTCTCGCGGCACAGGGTGACGGCGGTGGAGTCCATCACGCCGAGGTGCGCCGCCAGGAACTTGTCGTAGCTCACCTGGGTGTACATCGTCGCGTCGGCGTGCTTCTTCGGGTCGCGGTCGTAGATGCCTTCGACCTTGGTGGCCTTGAACAGCGCGTCCGCGCGGATCTCCATCGCGCGCAGCGCGGCCGCCGTATCCGTGGAGAAATAAGGGTTGCCGGTGCCAGCGGCGAACACCACCACGTAGCCACGCTCCAAGTGGCGGATGGCGCGGCGGCGGATGTAGGGCTCCGCCACGTCGCGCGCCTCAAGCGCCGTCATCACCCGGGTGCGCGCCCCGCAGTTCTCCAGGGCGTCTTGTAGCGCCAGCGAGTTGATGACCGTCGCCAGCATGCCCATGTAGTCGCTCTGCGCGCGGTCCATCCCCTCGCTGGCGCCTTTCAGCCCGCGGAAGATGTTGCCGCCGCCGACCACCACGCCAAGCTGGATGCCCGTCTTGGCCACCTCGGCGATCTCGCGCGCGGTGTTCTTGAGGGTGGCGGTGTCGATGCCGAAGCCGCCCTCGGCGCCGCAGAGCGCCTCACCGCTCAACTTCAGGACAACTCGGCGGTACTTCAGCTCAGGGAGGTCGCTCACGCTGGCTTCCTACTCTCAGGACTCCTGAGCGTGCAAGCGCGCTGAGCTTTGCGCCTGGGACCGCCCGCGAACGCCCATGAGCGCGGCCCTGGCGACCGCTGGCGGCGCCCCTGTGCGCTAGCGCCGCGCGTGACCCCGTAGTATCTCGCCGCGCATGAGGCCTGCTGGCGTTGCTCGAGCGCGCTCCCCCTGGAAGCTGTTTCGTGGCGTGGTGCTCGGCTCCAGCTCCGCGGCCCGCTCTTGGCTGTTGGCCTCGCTCATGCTGGGCGCGCTGGGCGCCGCGAGCGGCTGCAAGCAGGAGGCGAGCCCCACGCAGGCGGACGCCGCGGGTTCGACAGGTCCCCTGACGCCTGAGCAAGCGGCCAAGGTGCTGGCCAAGGTGGGCGACCGCAGCATCACCCTCGGTGAGTACGCGGAGACCCTGGAGCGGATGGATCCGTTTGAGCGCCTCCGCTACCAATCGCCGGAGCGGCGCAAGCTGCTCTTGGACGAGATGATCCAGGTGGAGCTCTTGGCACAAGAGGCCGAGCGGCGCGGGCTCGATCGCACCCCGGAGACGCAGGAGCGGATCCGCATCGTGCTACGAAACGAGGTGCTGGCCCGGCTTCGCCGTGAGGTACCCGGCCCCGAGAGCATCTCGGAGGCCGAGGTGCGCAAGTACTATGAGGCGCACCGCGATGAGTTCCAAGAGCCCGCGCGGCGCCGCGTGGCGGTGATCAGCTTGGCTGACCGCGCCGCGGCGACGCGGCTGCTGCCCAAGGCGCGCGAGGCGACGCCGATGCAGTGGGGGAAGCTGGTGCACGAGCACTCGCTGGATAGGCCGGAGGCGCCTTCTCCCACCGCGCCCCTGGAGCTGGCGGGGGACTTAGGCATCGTGTCGGCGCCAGGCGTCACGCGCGGCGCGAGCGAGCGGGTCCCAGAGCCGGTGCGCGCCGCCGTCTTCAAGATTGAGAAGGTGGGGCAGGTGCACTCGGAGGTGGTGGAGGCGGGCGGCAAGCACTACCTGGTGCGCCTGATCGGCACGACAGATGCTCGCGATCGTCCCTACACCGAGGCCGAGCGCAGCATCCGCGTGACCCTGGTGCAGGACAAGATCCGCGCGGCGGAGCAGCGGCTGGAGGCCGAGCTGCGCAAGAAGCACCCCGTCACCGTGGACGATGAGGCGCTGGCGAAGGTGCGGCTGCCGGAGGCGTCCGCGGTGCCGTCAGGTACCCCGACCGCACCGTCAGGTACCCTGCCTGATGGGTCGTCAGGTGTGCTGCCCATGGCGCCCTCGGGGGCGCCCGCGCCCAGCGCGTCGGCGAGGCCCTAGTGCCGCGTTCACTGCGGATCGTGCCGCAGGAGGCGCCGACGCTTGAGGAGCTGCCGCCGGGCGGCGCCCCCGAGGAGCCCGCGAGTGACTGGCGCTGGCAGCTGCGGCGCTCGATCCGTGACGTGGCGGGGCTCGCTGAGCGGGTGCGGCTCACGGAGGCTGAGCGGCTCGGGGCGGAGCGCGCCGCCGAGCGCGGCTTCCCGATAGGCATCACGCCTTACTACATGGGGCTCTTGGACCCTGACGATCCGAGCTGCCCGATCCGCCGTCAGGTGGTGCCGAGCGCGGAGGAGGACGTCACCGTCCCCGGTGATTTGCGCGATCCGCTGGGTGAGGAGGCGCACTCCCCTGCCCCCGAGCTGATCCAGCGTTACCCCGACCGGGCGCTGCTCTTGGTGACCGATCAGTGCGCGGTGTACTGCCGCTTCTGCACCCGGAGTCGGATGGTGGGCGGGGGCTTAGGGCCGCGCCCGGAGCAGCGCTTGGCGCCGGCGCTCGAGTATTTGAGGGCGCACCCCGAGGTGCGCGACGTGATCTTGAGCGGCGGGGATCTGCTCACGATGGCGACGCGCCGCATCGCGCAGGTGGTGGCGGCGGTGCGCGCCATCCCCAGCGTGGAGACGATTCGCCTGGCGACGCGCGTCCCGGTGGTGCTGCCGATGCGGCTCGACGCGGAGCTGCTCGGCGCGCTCAGGAGCTATCATCCGCTGTGGGTGATGACGCACTTCAATCACCCCAAGGAGCTCACGGCGGAGGCGCGCGCGGGGCTGAACCGGCTGGCGGACGCGGGCTTCCCGGTGATGAACCAGAGCGTCCTGCTCCGGGGCGTTAATGATCGGGCGGAGACGCTCGAGGCGCTGTTCCGCGGCCTGGTGCGTGAGCGCGCGCGGCCGTACTACCTTTTGCAGGCGGATCCGGTGCGCGGCACGGGGCACCTGCGCACGCCGCTTGGCGTGGGCCTTGAGCTGATGGAGGCGCTCCAAGGGCGCTTGAGCGGCATCGCGCTCCCGAAGCTGATCGTCGACACCCCGGGGGGCATGGGGAAGGTGCCGGTGCTGCCGAACTGGGTGGTGGCGCGCACGCCAGCTACAGCGGACGAGCCAGGGCGCACCACGCTGCGCACCTGGCGCGGCGTGGAGGTGGATTACGTCGATCCTCCGTAGTGCTTAGCGCACTCAAGTGAGCCAGCAGGCCTTGGGGGATCGGGATGGGGGGGTTGGACGGCACCGCGCTGCGCGGGCTTGGTGCGCCCCACGGCATGGGTGCCACGCGGCGCGCGTCCGTGGTAGCAGCGTGCGCCATGGCACCCTCGACGCCCGTGACGGACCCCATCGCCAAGCTTGATGAGCTGAACCAGCGCGCCATGGAAGGTGGCGGCGCGGCGAGGATTGAGAAGCAGCACGCGGGGGGCAAGCTCACGGCGCGTGAGCGCATCGATCTGCTCCTGGACCCTGGCAGCTTCGTGGAGGTGGACCGCTTCGTGACGCACCGCTGCGGCGACTTCGGGATGCCCGATCAGAAGGTGCTCGGTGACGGGGTGGTCACGGGGTATGGCCGCGTGGACGGTCGTCAGGTGTTCGTCTTTGCGCAGGACTTCACCGTGTTCGGTGGGTCGCTCAGCGCGACCTACGCCTCGAAGATCTGCAAGGTGATGGACCTGGCGCTGAAGGTGGGGGCGCCGGTGATCGGGCTCAATGACTCCGGCGGCGCGCGCATCCAGGAGGGGGTGGAGAGCCTGGCGGGTTACGCGGACATCTTCCTCCGTAACACCCTGTCGAGCGGCGTGATCCCGCAGATCAGCGCCATCATGGGGCCCTGCGCGGGCGGCGCCGTGTACAGCCCCGCCATCACCGACTTCATCCACATGGTGGAGGGGTCGAGCTACATGTTCATCACCGGGCCTGACGTCATCAAGACGGTGACGCACGAGGAGGT
>CAYQAC010000213.1:0-8004 GCA_964415255.1 uncultured Polyangiaceae bacterium
CGCACCGGTGCCGCCTGACGCTCCCGTGCCGCCTGACGCACCCGTGCCGCCTGACGCTCCAGTGCCGCCGGACGCCCCGGTGCCACCCGTTCCACCTGACGCCCCCGTGCCGCCCGTGGCGCCCGAGGCGCCACTGCCGCCTGCACCCCCAGTGCCTCCGGTTGCGCCCGCGCCGCCGACCCCGGCGGACCCACCCATCGCGCCCGTGCCGCCGGTTGGGTTGGTGCCGGCGCTGCCGCCCACCGCACCGGCGCCAGCGGCTCCCCCAGCCGGGGTGTTCCCGCCAGCGCCGCCAGCTGGGCCCTCCACCACTGAGATCAGCCCAGTGAGGTCGTCGGAGCAAACCCCTTCGACGCAGGCGAGCCCATAATCACAGTCGTTCGCCCGGAAGCAGTTGTCCCCGAGCTGGCCCGGGGCCAGCGGCCCTGAGCAGGCGACGAGCGCCGCTCCTGCCCATACCCACCCCGACTGCCACCAACGCCGCATCCTGTAACGCTACGGCGTCCGCCGCGGCGGTTCAAGTGGCTCGGCTCAGGCTCGGCTCAGGCTCGCAGTGGGTCACCAGCGGCTTTGGGAGGGTCGGCGGCCTGCGGCGACCGTTCGTCGTGCCAGGCACCGGGCGCGTCCGGGGTGCCGCTCGGTGGCGTGTGTTGGACGCGAACCCCCAAAAAAACGTGGAGATTGGTCAGGTGCCTAGCCCTGAGCGCTCGTGAGCAACGCTAGGGTAGGCGGATATCCACCCAGAATTATCCACCCAAGGAAGAGCAGCGGCTGGGCGTCGGAGTGCTCATGTGCGTGTGGCTTGGCTGAGGTGAGAGCTCAGTCTCACTGAAGTTGAGGCCGGCCGGAGGTCATCAAGCCCGGCAGGAGGTCCCGCCGCCCACCGCTTTCTATAGCTTTCCCTTGCTGGCCCGTTGACGACCTGAGCGTCAGATTGCTATTCGCCAGCTGTGGCCCTCCGTTGGGTCACCTCAGGTCGGCGCCGTGGTGCACAGAGCCCCCCGGCGGCGAGGTCTGAACGCCCGCTGTCAGAGTCAGCGCTCATCTCGAGCGCGCACCCACCGCACGCATGTGCTTTAGCTAAGGAGTCCAGCCGCTCATGGCCGAAGAGAAGGAAAGCTCGGTTCTCTTCTCCCTCAAGGAGCTGATGAGCCTTGAGGAGGATCGCATCGCCAAGGAAGAGGCGGACGCGCATGCTCGCGAGGAGGACGCGCGCCACGCTCGTGAAGAGGCGGAGCGTCAAGCGCGCGAGGAGGAGGAGCGTCGTCTCCGTGAGGAGGAGGAGCGCCGCCGCCAAGAGGAGTCGCGCCGTCGCGAGGAGGAGGCTCGGGTCGAGGCCGTTAAGCAGGCTGAGATCGAGCGCTCACGCGCTGAGCACGAGCAGCGCGCCCGCATGGAAGCGCTCACCGCCCAGCAGGAGCACGAGCGCAACCTCGCGGCCCTGGCTCAAGACAAGGGCAAGAAGAAGCTCAAGATCGCGGTGGGCTCCATCCTGGCCGCCGCCCTGATCGGCGGCAGCATCGCTGGCTTCGTGGTGTACAACAACAGCAAGAAGGCCGCTGAAGAGAAGCGCCTGGTGGAGCTTGACCGGCAGCGGATGCAGGAGCGGCTCGACCAACTCGAGAAGGATCTGAAGGCGAAGGAGAAGGTCGAAGAGGACCTGCAGGCTTCGTTGAAGACCGCGAAGAGCGACGCGGAGCGCGCGGTGCTCAAGGCGCAGCTCGAGGCCGCGCAGGCAGAGACCAAGAAGGCGCGCGGCGCGCTCGGCACAGGTGGTCCACGCCCAGCGGCTGGCAGCGGACCGGCGCCCAAGGCCAAGCCGTGCAACTGCGCGCCTGGCGACCCGCTCTGCTCGTGCCTGTGAGGTGCCCGTAGGGGCGCAGCATGCTGCGCCCCTACCAGCATCGACGTGTGGGGCGCAGCGTGCTGCGCCCCTACTACAGCGGGCCTTCGGGGAGGCCGTTGATGAACTGGTAGACGTAGGGGTTCTGGCTCTGGCGCGCGTCCTCGGTGGTGCCGTCGTAGATCAGCTCGCCGCGGTACATCATCCCGATGCGGTCGGTGACGGGCAGCAGCCGATCGAGGTCGCTCGAGACCATCACCACGGTGGCTCCGGTGGCGCGCTGCTCGGCGCGCAGCAGATCGAAGATCTTCTGGCTGGTCACTGGGTCGAGCCCCGCGGCGGGTTCGTCGTAGAGCACGATGGGCGCCTTGGCGATCGTCGCGCGGGCGACGCCGACGCGCTTCTTCTGCCCGCCGCTCAGCCCCGCGGGGAGGCGATCTTCGAAGCCGGGGAGCGACACCACCCGCAGCCGCTCCTCGATGCGCTGGGTGATCTCCTCCTCCGGTAGATCGAACAAGCGCCTGAGCGGGAAGGCGATGTTCTCGCCCACGGTCATGAAGTCGAACAGGGCGTTGTTCTGGAACAGCATCCCTATTCCCTTGCGGAATTCTTGGAGCTCGAGATCGCTCAGCGACAGCACGTCTTTGCCGGCGATGCGCACGGAGCCTGCCTCAGGACGTAAGAGCGCCGTCATCACCTTGAGCAGCACGCTCTTGCCGCTCGCGCCGGGGCCGACCAGCCCGTAGAGGCAGCCCTCCGGGATGTGAAGGTTGACCCCCTTCAGCACAGGGCGGTCGAAGGCCTTCTGGATGCCTGTGAGCTCGATCACGCGGCGCTCACTCAGCAGGACCCTGCGCGCGCGCTTGTTCGAGCTCGGCGCGGGTGCGCCGGAGCTGCATCGCCACGAACCACAGTAAGGCGAACAGCGAGAGGTTGAGCAAGATGGCGACTCCCACCCCGGCGCGGAGCGGCAGCAGTGAGGAGCGGGTGGTGGTGACAGGGCCGAAGCGCGCGAGCTCCCGCTCGGGTGACTGCGGCGGGGCCGGCACGCTGGTGGCCACGACCGCGACGCGCGCCACCTCCAGCTTGGGCACCGCGCCAGCGACCAGGCGCTGCACCTCCTCGGGGGCGATGGGCGGTGTCGCCCCGCGGTGACGGAGGAGCACGCTAGCGGAGGGGGGCTCCGGCGTGCCCCCGATGTCGAGCGGATCCGCGCTGGTCACGGCGAGGTGCACGCGCACCCCGAGCACCCCGTCGACTTGCCGAAGGGAGCGCTCCAGCTCACCGGCGGTGCCCGCCACCAGCCGCGCGTGCTCTGAGCTGCGGCTGGGGACCAAGCCACCTTGCCCAATCGACTCGAGCACCCCTGGGCTCTCGGGTGTGGGCAGGCTCTCTTGGGTGAGCGCGGTGATCGCCGCGCTGGCGTCATCGCGCGCCACCATCACGCGCCAGCGCCCCTCCGCGGTGGGGTCCGCCTCTTTGTCTGACACCACCCCGCGCGACTCCAGCACCACCACGACCCGGTTGGCCCCTGGCTCATCCAGATCCGCAGCGACGGGCACTGCGCAGCCAAGCAACAAGAGCGGCGCGAGCCACACGGTGCGCCAGGCGCGGTCAGCTCTCCTGTTCATCATGGCTTCACTCGGTTGGCAGGCTCTGCTCGTCGGCGAGGCAGCGGGAGAATGGGCGGGTTTGAAACCCGCCCCTACCATCGACGAACGACCGCTAGGCTGCCGAAAGCCGGACCGCGCCGCAAGGCCGCTCGTCAGGTGGCGAGTTTGACGCATCGGCAGCCGCCCCGACCGTGAGGCTGACGGGAGCTTGGCCCGGGTGGGGCTGTGCCCGGTCACCTCACTCAGCGGCGAAGGTGGTGCGGGCCACGTCGAGCTTCGGGTTCGAGGGGAAGGACATGCCGCGCACGCGACCGGCGATGCAGCTCGAAATTCCGGGGTTGCTCGGGTTGGTGGTGACGGTCACGCCCACCGCGCGACCGTTCTGCACCGCAGCGCACACGTTGACCGACATGTTCGATGGCGCGCCGCAGGCCGCGACGTAGCTGCCGTTGTTGAGCACCGCGGCATACTGGCCTCGCGTGATGTCCGCTTGGCCCTTCTGGCCGAGCGAGATCACCTCGTTGTAAGCGGCGACCGCGCTCTCGCAGCTACCGCCACCCGACAGGATGGGCGTGCCATCGGCAGTTGTACTGACTACACCCTTGCCGCCGCCTGGCCGCACCTTCTTCGGGTCAATGTGGATCCCGCCCTGGGTCTCGATGTTGGTGACGCTCTCCCCCTGCACCGCGACCGTGTCATCCTTCGACCCCTGTTGCGTGAAGAGCCACACGCCCATGACGGCGACCAGCACGGAGACCACCGCCGCGCCGATGATCGCCTTGCTTCGGGTGGATTTCTTCTCGCTCACCACCACCTGCTCGATGGCGACTTTTTCCGCCTGGATATCGCGATGGCGGCGCGCGTGCTGGGCGAACACGGCGAAGTCCTCCCAGTCTTTGATGGGCCGCTCCTGCTTGCTGACGGCGTCCTTCAAAAGGTCCGCCTCCACGAAGCTGTGAGTGGCGATCTGTTGCAGCAGCTCCACGGCGCTGAAGGGGCCATGATCCATCCCCTCTTTCACGACCACCCAACGTGGCCGCCGATCCGCCTCGAGGCGCGCCTTGAGCGCGCTCAGCTCATCGTGAGAGTCGGGGCCGCGCACGGGCTCGGCTTCACGCACAGCCACCTCATAAGGTGAGGCGGCGAAGCTTGGCGGGGGTGGGAGCATGGAGAGTGAGACATCGACATCCATCACCCCGTCATGATCCAGGTGCGACTCGTCGGCGGGCGGCGGTGCGATGCTGCCGGTGGGCGCCAGGTGATGGATGGCTTGGGCCAAGGCGCGCAGATCGTCCGGGCGGTGCGCGGGATCGGCGACCAGCGCCTTACCTAAGATCAGCTCAAGATCAGGTGGCAGCGTGGGGACCACCTCGCTCGGGCGCGGCATGGTCGGCCCCACGCTGCGCAGCGTGGTGAGCTCGTACAGCAGCGCGCCCATGGCGTAGACGCTGGCGCAGGCGCCGCCTGCGCCACCCCCCTGCAGCTCAGGCGCGAGGTAGCTCGTGTCGGCGCCGAGCGTCGGTAAGCTGGCGGCCTTGCTTGGATCGAGCTGGACCTCCCCTGAGCTCAAGCTGAGCGCGGACGGGTGGACATAGGCCACCTGGCCCGCTTCATGAAACTCAGCGAGCCTCACGGCGAGGGGCACGACCCAACCGACAGCCGCCTTCAAGCTGTAGGGCGTGCCCAGGGCGCGCTGCGCCTCCAGCGCGGCGCGTAAGGTCTTTGGCTCGGCACCCGGAGTGGGCGCTGCGGTTCCGGCGGTTTCGACGCTCGTCATCATAGGGGCGGCGCGAGTGTAGCTCACCGCGCGCTCCGCTTCGATAGTTGCGGCAGGGGCTTCGCCGAACCGCGCCGCCGCGCTGGCTGACCCGCAGCGGACCCGCCTTAACGGCTACTAAATCGGCGTCTCGTCGTCTCGGTGGCCCCCCCGCCAGCGCTCACGGCGCTCCTTGAGTTCACCTCGGATAAACTTTTCCAATACTGGCGCGATGTTGTCGACCACGTCTTCATCCCACTCGCCGCCGTTCACGTAGTCCATGGCGCGGCTGCGCGGCCCGAGCAGCGCGAAGCCAGGGATTTTATCCGTGGGGATCTTGAGCCGCTCGAGCTCAATCAAGTGCTCGTGCACGTTGACGCGCACGAGGCGCGTGGGGCCGAGGGCGCGCTGCAGCTTGGGATCAGGTAGCGCCGCGGCCACCCCCAAGCATGGCTGACAGCGAGGGACCACCGTCCAAAGCACCAGGCGCTCGCCAGCCTCTTGCGCGAGGCGCCGCTGCCGCTCGAGCTCTGACTCAAGCGGCACCGCGTCGGCGCCCAAATCAACCAAGGTGAGCTGACCAATGCGCGCCTCCAGGATCCCCTCGTCCAGGCTGCGATCCACCGCTTGGTTAGGCGGTCGCGCCGCGAGCCCCGGCCTGCCCCCTGGCGTCGGCGCGCGCCCCGGCGCGCCGGACGCTGGTGGCGGCGCGCTCACTGCGGGCGCCGCGACGAGCGGCTCAGGCTCCTCAGGCGGCTTGGGCCTCACCACCAGTCAGAGCATGAGCCCGGCGCTGATGAATTGGAGCACGCCCAGCACGATCGCCGCCCAGGCCATCAGGGCGCCTGTCTTTTTGCCTTCGGAGCGCTCGATCGCGTAGCGCGCGCCGATGCCGAGGAACACCGCGACGATGCCGCTCACCCCTGGCAGGCACAGCGCGCCGAGGGTGCTCATCAAGAGCGCCGCCACGGCGAGGCCGTGGCGGCTCGGCTTGGCTGCTTCCTCGGCGAGCCATGGGTCAGGGCGGGGCGCGCCAGGGTCGGGCATCTCCCCAGTATAGCCGCGGTTTTGCGCGCGCCGGTATCGTCAGTAAAACTCTCTAAAGGCGCGCCACGGGGCGGTGCCGTCTAACCCCCCCAAAAGAAAATCCGTGGGGCACGCTCAGAAGCCAACCACGACGGAGGCGCCCAAGGTGAGCCAGGGGTCGAGCCGGGGCCCGTCGTCGCCACCGATCGCGGGCAGGCTGCCCGTCACATCGAGGCTCGCTCGCGCGTCTGTATTGCTGATGGGCAGCAGGTACTGGAGGCTGCCGCGCAGCGACGCCACGCCGATCGTCTCGGTGATGCTCCCCTCATCGTCCTCATCGGCGCGCTGCACTCGGGCCAGGCCAGCGCCCGCCGCGAGGATCGGGTGCAGCGGGCGGTCGTGGCCGAAATCGAGCCACAGCTCAGCGCCGTATTGAGCGAGCCCCCCGTCGACGCCGCTGCGGATCCAGCTGCCGTTCAGCCGCAGGCCCGCGGCGTGGCGGCCAATGTCGAGGGCGGCGCCCAGGCCTCCATCGACGCCCGGCTCGGCGACGCGCAGGACGGGGCCGATGCTCACACGCACGCTGGAGCTGGGGTAATAAAACGGGGGTTCAGGCGGGGGCGGCGGGTTGTAGTCGTTGGGGTACGCCACGGCTTGTTCGCGCGGCGGCTCAGCGTAGGGGGGGTCGGCGTACTGGGCGCTGGCGATGCTCGGGGTGAGGAGGAAAGCGGCCAGAGCGAGCGGGGCGACCTTCAGGGCGCGCGTGACATTCAAGTGGGGGGCAAGCATGAGCGGCTCCATGTGCGAGTGCTCCAGGAGCGGAGCGGCGCGAACAACGGCCCCCGCTCGCGGCACCTTACGCTATAGGGGGCAGGATGCGCGCGAGGCGTTCATGCACAGCGGTACCCAGCACACGGATGCGCGTGTGGGGACGGCTGGCTGTGCTCAGCCTGTGGTGCGCCACCTGCGTGAGCTGGCCCGCGCACGGCGCTGAGCCGGAGGAGCTGAAGGTCGAGCGCGCCTCAGTGCACTTCAGCGAGGCGGTGGAGGCCTACCGTCAGGGCCAGTACCGCCGCGCCATCCAGGAGCTTGAGCAGGCGTTGGCGCTCGATCCTGAAGGCAAGGATTTGCTCTACAACCTGGGGCTCGTGCATGAGCGCTTGGGCGAGTTTGAGCCAGCGCTTGAGTACTACCGAGCGCTGCTCGCGAAGGAGACGGACGCCATGGAGCGCGCGCGGATCAGCGCGTTGATCGAGCGCGTGGAGGGCGCGCAGGCCGCCGCGGTGGCTGAGGCGCCCAGCACCCCGAACCCTGCGATCGTGGCGCCGGCGCCTGAGCGGCGCACTGGTCGGCTGGACGCGTGGGTGCTCGGCACCGGAGGGGTCGCGCTGGCGGCGTTGACGCTCGGGGCGGTGTTTGGGGTGCGGGCCTGGGCCGTGCACCCGGGGAGCTCGCCGCGCACGGGGCCTAGCCAGAGCAGCGCCGAGGCGCACGCCGACGCGCGGCGCGCGCACCAGTTCGCGGTGGTGGCCGACATCTCGTTTGGGGTGGCGCTGCTCAGCTCCGCGGCGGCTGCTGGGCTCTACTTCGGCCGGGAGGCGCCCGCGCCGGCCGCGCAGGCGGGCTCGCTCGGTGTATTACCGTACGGTATTAGCTACCGGGGGCGGTTTTGAGGCTCGCGCTCCTAGCTTGCCTGCTCAGCCTAGGCTGCAGCGTGGCGCTGCCCAGTGAGGTCGAGCGCCTCGAGTGCAGCGCGGAGGGGCACC
>CAYQAC010000214.1:0-7865 GCA_964415255.1 uncultured Polyangiaceae bacterium
CCCGCCGCCGCGCCGAGGCCCCCGGTGGCGGGCAGCGCGGGGGTGGGCGGCAGCGCCGGCGGCACTGGCGGCACCAGCGGCACCGGCGGCGCCAGCGGCGCCGGCGGTACCTTCGAGGACGCCGGGGTTGACGCCAGCGACGCCAGCGACGCCGAAACGCCCGTCCAGGTGCTGCCCCACGACCCGGCCCGCTTCCCCGCCACGTCCATCGCCGGCGCCACCGGCAACTCCCTCATCAGCGTCGACGGCAGCTACGCCTACTACATCCTCGCCGACACCTCGACCCAGACGCCCACCAAGGTCCCACTCGCAGGGGGCGCCGGCACCGCAGCGGGTGGTGCGGCGCTCGACAACGCCTCAGCCATCCTGAGCCCGCCGCAGAGCCTCTTCCTCTACTTGGGCGTGGGGGACCAGGCGACGGAGGACGGGCGCGTCGTGCGCTTCTTCAAGGAACCTGACGGCCCCAACCCCGCGGTAGAGCTCACTCACGCCCAGCGCATGGGCCGCGTCACGGCGATGGCCTCGACCACGTCCGCGCCGTTTTACGTCTTCGCCGTCACCAAGACCTCAGGCCCAGGTCAGCCTCACATCCTGCGCGCTGAGATGTCCGGCGGTGGCAGCCAGCTTGAGGCCATTTACACCGACCCCACTGGCAACCGAACCGGCGGCGCGCTCGTCGCGCAGCGTGGCTGCGTCTACTGGATCACCAATGGCGGGGTGTACACCGTCCCCTACGCTGGCGGCGATCGCGCGGCGGCGCTCGCCGCCCAGGTGAGCGACGCCACGGGCCTCGCCAGCGACGGCACCCGGCTGTTCATCGCCCGCGCCGATGGTGGCATCTGGCAGCGGCCCCTCCAGGGGGCGAGCTGCGACGGCAGCGGGCCAGCAGAGCAGCGCCTCTTGAGCGGGTTCACCGGCGCGACCGAGCTCGTGTCCTACGCGCGGCGGCTGGCCTTCATCGCAAGCGGCTCCGAGCTCGGGCAGGGCGGCGTGTTCAGCTACGACTTGGACGCGCAGGTGGTGGAGCAGGTCGCGCCCGCGAGCGTCAACGCGCTGTTGCTGCGTCACAGCGGGCCGCGCCTCGTTTACCGCACCGCAAACGGCACCATCGCCAGGATACCTGACGGCACCTGATGGTTCGTGAAGCTGACCAGCGGTAGGGTTATCGCGCGGCAGCGCAGCAGCGTGTCAGCGGTAAGGGTTATCGCGCGGCAGCGTGCTGGCGGGCTGCGGCGCTGGGGTGGGCGTGGGGCTCGGTGTGGGCGCCGGGCCCGGCGCGACCCGGGGCCCTGAGGCGGGGCGCGGGCGCTGCAGAGGAGCTCCCGCGTCCACCTCCACCTCGAAGCCATCGATGGACTCGCCGCTCGGCAGCGCGGTGGCCGTCGCTGGGGCGGGCGGCGGCTCAGGCGCTGGGGCCGCCACGGCGGGCTCGGGCGACTGCAGGGTCACTACCGTGGTGGCTGGCCCGCGGCGCAGCACCAGCGCGACGCTCACCAAGAGCGCGATGACGAGGACCCCTGCGAGCGCCGCCCACAGCCAGGCATTGCTCCGCGCTGGCGTCCGCACGCTGACTGAGTGCGGCACCCCCGCGTTCGTGGAGCCACCCGCGAAGCCAGGGCCGCTCGTCTGGCTGGGCGCTGAACCAATGCCAGAGCCAGTGCCAGTCCCCGAGAGCGGCCCAGCGTCCCAGTTCGCCACGGCGAGCGGCGTCCCGCCCGCCTTGAGCGCCGCGCGGATCCCTTGCCGCCGCTGCTCGATGCGCTCACCCAGCACGCGCCGCAGCAGCGAGCCGACGCCGCCCCGCGGCACCACGATGCGGTGGTCTAAGAGGTAGCGCTCAAGATCGGAGCTGAACTCCTCCGCCGTCTGGTAGCGGCGCTCCACATCCCGCTCGAGCGCGCGCAGCACGATGCGCTGGAGCGCTTCGGGGTACTCCGGATCCATGCTGCAGGGCTCTGGGATCTTGCCGTTCACCACCAGGTGCAGCGTCTCGGCGTCGTGCTCCCCGCGGAACAAGCGCCGAGCGGTGGTGAGCTCGAACAGCACGATGCCCAGGGCAAAGATGTCAGCGCGCCTGTCTACCGGCTGACCACGCGCCTGCTCCGGTGACATGTAGCCGAACTTGCCCTTCAGCTGCCCCGCCTGGGTCGCCTCACCCAGCCTGCCCATCGCCTTCGCGACGCCGAAATCCACCAGCTTGATCGCGCCGTCCGTGCCGATCAGGATGTTGTGTGGGGAGACGTCACGGTGGACGACGCCGAGGTGCTGCCCGTTCGCGTCGCACAGCTCGTGCGCCGCGTGCAGCCCATGCGCGGCGTCGGCGATGATGCGCACCGCCATCTCGGGAGGGATGGGCCTGCGCTTGCCCGACTCGGCGATCAGCGCGTGCAGTGAGTCCCCCTCGACCCACTCCATGGCGAGGAACATCACGCCATCGGCCTCACCGACCTCATACACCTCCACCACGTTCTTGTGACGGATGGCTCCGACCAGGCGGCCCTCGTCGATGAACATGTCGACGAACTCTTGGTCCGCTGCGAGGTCATGGAGGATCGCCTTGAGCGCGACCAGGCGCTCATCCTCAGCGCGCGGGGCGTGATCACGCGCGACCCACACCGTGGCCATCCCGCCGCGGCCAATCCGCTGCAGCAGCTCGTAGCGGCCGAGCCACTTGCCAGGAGTCAGTTCATCCGTCGTCACTCGCCTTCGTCTCGCGTAAGACCAAGCCCCCGCCCTCGCCTCCACCCTGATTAGCGGCCCCTTCGACCCGCGCGTCAAGCAGCCCGAGCGCCAAGAGTCGCCTCGGCGAGCAGCGCCTGTAGCACCACGGTTTGACGCGTTACAGCAAAGCGCTGCGGGCGACGATCAGGCGGTGTGGCGCTCGAGCATCGCGGCCAGCCGCGGCGCGGCGTCTTCGACGTGGCGGGCGGCGCTCGAGCGGAGCCGCTGGTACGCCTTCTTGATGACGGGCTTGTCGCTCGACTCGGCGCGCGCGTCCGTCACCTCGAGCAGCGCGGAGGCCACCCGAGCGCGCTGGGCGAGCAGGTGCTCCCCCGGCGGCTTCCCCGACGCCAGCGCCTCCTGATAGACCGGATCGAGACGGTCGAGGAAATCGTCCAGCAGGTGGCTCACCACCTTGCGCACGAAGCCCGGTTGGATCCCCTTGACGGTGGCGTAGGCAGCCTTGATCGCCAAGCCGCTGACACCGCCTTTGTCGCGAACTTCGGCGTCGAGCACCGTCAAGGCGTCATCGATCACCGCCGTACGGCGCTCCCCAACCCCCAAAAGCTCCTTCAGCGTAGCCATATCCGGCCGGCGCTTATCACGACCGGTCGGCTTGAGCAACGAGGCGGCGGGGGAGCTTCCCCTCGCTCCTTGAGCCGTGGGAGCGCCTTTTGAGCCGCCCTCACGCGCAGAGGCGAGTTCAGGTCGAGCCGAGCACTTTTTGAATGCTCAGCTCAAGGGGGTGCGCTAGCGTCCGCGCCACTATGGGAACCCCGCAAGACGCACGCGCCCGGCGCCGCCAGAAGGTCCGCCGCGCGAAGAAGAACAACGAGTGGCTGCAGAGCCGCGCACAAGAAAACGCTGAGGCGGACAAGCCCAAGGCCCCCGCCAAGACCGCGACCTGATCGCCCTCGGCTCTCCAGCTCGGGGACCAGCGCAAACGCGGAGCATCGCCGGCCGACCTCATCGGTCGGCGCGCGCGTTTTTGTCATCGCCCCCGCGGCGCTCCGTTCAAGCCGAACCGCTGCGGCGACCCACGCGGCGCTCGCTTCAGCTGATCCTGCATTTGTTTATTTTGGGGGTTTGCCTGAACCGCGCCGAGCGGCGCTCGGCTAGGCGCTCAGCGCGTAGGCTCTCGAGGTGGCGTGTGAGCCCGCGAGCGCTCTGAAGCGCCGCCCAACACCGAACCACACCCACTCAGCTTGATGATGCCCTGGGAGGCCTGCCGCTTGACTCAGCCGAGCGCGTTCCCAAGATGGCTAAGTTGAGTCGGCGCGCTGCTCTCTGCCCGTCCCCTGCATCCCTAGCCTCTGTCCGTCCCTAGCTCTCTCTCCTTCCCTGGCTCGCTGCCCGTCCCTGCCACGTCAGTGCACCTGTCCAACCCCGAGCTGGCCCGGCGCGCCGAACTGAGCCACCTGGTAGTCCCCCTTCAGTCGCCCATGGCCACACGAAAACAGTCAGAGGAAGACGGCGGGCTCGAGCTCGCTGAGCGCCCCAAGGTGAAGAAGCCTCGGCGCTTCCACGTGGTGTTCCACAACGATGACTACACCACGATGGAGTTCGTGGTGCAGGTGCTCACCCGCTTCTTTCACAAGAGCGAGACCGAGGCCACGCAGATCATGCTCCAGATCCACCACAAGGGTTATGGCATCGTCGGCGTCTTCACGCGCGACATCGCCGAGACGAAGGTGACCCAGGTGATGAACTACGCCCGCGAGCACGGGCACCCACTGCGCTGCACCGCGGAGCCTGAGGGCTTTGACCAAGGTGGAGAGGACTCATGAAGCTCAGCCCTGAGGTAGAGATCGCCTGCTCACTCGCCATCCGTGAGGCGGAGCGGCGCCGCCACGATCTCACCACGGTGGAGCACCTGCTCTACGCGTTGCTCCACGACGATCACACCGCGAACGTGGTGCGCCAGAGCGGCGGCGACGTGGCGAGCCTCAAGCAGAGCCTGGAGCAGGTGTTCGAGCAAGAGCTGCGCGCGGTGCCTGGTCAAGGGTACGTCTCGAGCGAGCCGTCACGCGGCTTCCACCGCGTCCTGCAGCGCGCGGCGATCCACGTGGAGAGCAGCGGCAAAGAGGAGCTCAAGGGACACAACCTCTTGATCGCCATCTTCAGTGAGCCAGACACCCACGCGGCGCAGGTGCTCGAGGAGCACGGCGTCACCCGCTACGACGTCGTGAACTTCATCTCCCATGGGGTGGTGCGGGGCCAGGAGGAGGACGATGACATCGCTCACTCGGACGACGAGGAGCCCCAGGAGAAGGCGCCTGGCCGCGCCCTGGATAAATACGCAGTCAACCTGACTGAGAAGGCGCGCGAGGGCGAGGTGGAGCCGCTGATCGGGCGCGAGAAGGAGATCCGGCGAGCCGTCCAGGTGCTCGCGCGACGGCGCAAGAACAACCCGCTGTTCGTCGGTGACGCTGGCGTCGGCAAGACCGCCCTGGTGGAGGGATTGGCGGCACGCATGGCCACGGACGACCTCCCTGAGCCGCTGCGCGGCTCGAGCGTGTGGGCGCTCGACATGGGCGCGCTGCTCGCTGGCACCAAATTTCGGGGTGACTTCGAGGAGCGGATCAAGGCGGTGCTGAAGGAGCTCGGCGCGATCAAGGACGCGATTTTGTTCGTGGACGAGCTGCACACCGTGGTCGGCGCTGGCGCCACCAGCGGCGGCACGGTGGACGCCTCCAACCTGCTGAAGCCGGCGCTCTCGAGCGGCAAGCTGCGCTGCATCGGCGCCACCACCTTCGAGGAGTACCGCTCGCACCTCGAGCGCGACCGCGCGCTCGCGCGGCGCTTCCAGAAGATCGAGGTGCTGGAGCCGAGCGAGGCAGAGACGGTGCAAATCCTGAGGGGGCTTCAGCCGCGCTACGAGGAGTTTCACCAGGTAAGCTACGAGGAGGAGGCGCTGATCGCCGCCGCGCGGCTAGCGCAGCGGCACCTTCACGAGCGCAAGCTGCCGGACAAGGCGATCGACCTGATGGATGAGGCGGGCGCCGACGCCAAGCTGGAGGAGGGCGCCGGAGCGGTGGTGAACGTCGCGCGCATTGAGGAGGTGGTCGCGCGCATGGCGCAGATCCCCCCGCGTCAGGTGTCAGCCAACGATCGCAGCGCGCTGAAAGATCTGGAGGCAGAGCTCGGCCGCGCCGTGTTCGGGCAGGAGCGCGCCCTGCGCGAGGTCGCCACCGCGATCAAGCTGGCGCGCGCTGGGCTCCGGCCGCCGAACAAGCCGATCGGCTCCTACCTCTTCACGGGGCCAACCGGCGTGGGCAAGACCGAGGTCGCCAAGACGCTCGCTCGCGTCATGGGCATTGAGCTCATCCGCTTCGACATGAGCGAGTACATGGAGCGCCACACGGTGAGCCGCCTGATCGGCGCGCCGCCTGGCTACGTGGGCTACGATCGGGGCGGCCTCCTGACGGAGGCGATCGCCAAGACGCCGCACGCGGTGCTCCTGCTCGATGAGATCGAGAAGGCGCACCCCGACGTGTTCAACGTGCTCTTGCAGGTGATGGACAATGGGCGGCTAACTGACAATAACGGCAAGCAGTCTGACTTCAGCAACGTCATCTTGATCATGACGAGCAACGTCGGCGCGGCGGATTTGGCGCGGCGCAAGCTCGGCTTCGGCCAGGCGGAGACGCGCGGGGACGGCGATCACGCGTTCAAGAACACCTTCAGCCCTGAATTTCGCAACCGCCTGGACGCGCGCATCACCTTCGATCCTTTGAGCATGGACGTCATGGTCCACATCGTGGACAAGTTCCTGCTTGAGCTGAAGGAGCAGCTCAGCGAGCGCGCGGTGACGCTCTCGCTCACCACAGCGGCCAGGGACTACTTCGCGGAGAAGGGCTACGATCGCGACTTCGGCGCGCGCCCGCTCAGTCGCGTGCTCCAGGACGAGATCAAGTCGCGCCTGGGCGATGAGCTGCTGTTCGGTGAGCTCGCGGAGGGTGGCCACGTGGAGGTGGACGTCGAAGCGGGCGAGGTGAAGCTCCGCTTCACGCGCGCGGCGACTGAAGGCAGCTGAGCGCTCAGCGCCTGCTTGGCGCTGGGTTGTGCCGCCGACTGACGCCGAGCGTTCCCCAACCCCCAACGAGCCCGGCCCCCCCGCTCAATGGGGCCGATCGCACTGTCACGCCTCGGCCCCAGGCCCTCTCGCGCGAGCGCTCGGACGGTGCGGCCAGCGCCAGGCTTAGTATGTGAAGCTGACTGAAGCCAAGCGGCGCCTGGATGTTCTGGTCGCGGACGAGCGGGTTAGCCGCGCGCTTCGGCCAGGCTGTGGAGGCCGGGACGCTTGGCGTTCACCAGGATGCTCATGTTGCCGTTCGGGTGCTGGTTGTCGCGCATCAGCTGGTGACTTTCGCCCGTCTGACTGAACTCGAACACACGCGACAGGCAAGGATCGACCTTGCCCTGGATGACCAGATCGTTGACGCCCGCCGCCTGCGCGTCGTTGGCGAAGTGGGAGCCTTGGAGCCGCTTCTGCCGCATCCAGTGGTACCGCAGATCCAGCGTCGCGTTGTAGCCGGTGGTGCCCGCGCAGATCACCACCATGCCGCCCGTGTCGCACACGAAGATGGACGTGGGGAGCGTGGACTCGCCAGGGTGCTCGAACACGATGGCAGGGTTTCGGCGCTCCCCGAGCGCCTCCCAGAACGCCTTACCAAACCCCCGAGCCCCCTTCACCCAGCGGCCGTAGGCGGCGTCGTCAGTCCAGTGCGGCAGCATGCCGAAGTGGGTGAACTGCTTGCGGTTCATCACCCCCACGGCGCCGAGCTGCTTGCAGTAGTCAGTCTTGCTGTCGTCGCTCACCACCGCCACGGCGCGGCCCGAAGCGGCAGCCACGATCTGGATGGCCATGGAGCCGAGCCCGCCGGCGCCACCCCAGATGAGCACGGGATCGCCGGCCGTGACCTGGTTGCCCAGCCAGCCGTGGAGCATGCGGTAGGCCGTGGCGCCCACCAGCATGTAGGCGGCGGCCGCCTCCCAGGTCAGCTGCGGCGGCTTCGGCAGGCACTGGTGATCTTGCACCTTGGTGAACTGGGCAAAACTCCCCCAGTTGGTCTCGTAGCCCCAGATGCGCTGGCTCGGCGCGAGCATCGGATCTTTCCCCGCGACCCCCACGTGGTCGCGGG
>CAYQAC010000215.1:0-7840 GCA_964415255.1 uncultured Polyangiaceae bacterium
GAGCTGATGTTGGCGGTGCTGGCCGAGACGATGCGGCGCGAGGGCTTCGAGTTCTGCATGGGCATGCCCGAGGTGGTGGTGCGCGAGGTGGACGGCGTGCGCTCGGAGCCGATGGAGCGCGTGGTGGTGGACGTGCCGGAGGAGTACGTCGGCGCGGTGACCACGCGGCTCGGCGAGCGCAAGGGCGTGATGACCAAGATGGCGAACCTGGGTCACGGCCGCGCGCGCATCGAGTACCGCATCCCGTCACGCGGCCTCATCGGCTTCCGCTCAGCTTTCCTCACGGAAACTCGCGGCACCGGGCTGCTCAACACACTGTTCGACGGTTGGGCGCCGTACTCGGGCGCCATGCTGCGTCGCCCGTGCGGCGCCTTGGTGGCGGATCGCGCTGGCGTGGCGACGCCCTACGCCTTGTTCCACCTGGAGCCGCGCGGCGTGCTGTTCGTCCCCGCGGGGACCGAGGTTTATGAGGGGATGATCATCGGCGAGCACAACCGCAGCAATGACCTCGACGTGAACGTCACGCGGGAGAAGAAGCTCACCAACATCCGCGCCTCGGGGCGTGACGAGAACGTGGTGCTCTCGCCGCCGCGGACGCTCGGCATCGAGGACGCGCTCGAGTGGGTGGATCGCGATGAGCTGGTGGAGATCACCCCAGCGGCGGTGCGCGTGCGCAAGCGCCAGCTCGTTTGTAACCGGCGCCCCAAGCGCGACGACGATCGCGTTTGAGAGCAGCGGATGGCCAAGAAGCGGCTGGAGAATCGCGCGGGGCGAGGCGCGGTCATCGCCCAGGTGGCGGCGGAGTTCTTGCTGGGGGAAGAGCTCCCGCAGGAGGGCCCCATCTTGCTGGTGGACGACGACACCGAGCTCTTGGCGCAGGCGATCGCCGAGTCCGGGGGGCGGGTGTCGCGTTGGGATAGGCGGGCCTACGGCGGGCGCGGGGCGCGCGTGTGGCCGAAGCAGGAGCCCGTCGCCGCCGCCATGGTGCGGCTCCCCAAGGACTGGGCGAGCTTCGAGCTCAGCTTGAACGCGGTGGCTGGGCGGCTCGCGCCGGGCGCGCCGCTCTGGGTGTACGGCGGCAACGCGGAGGGGATCCGCTCGGCGCCGCGCCGGATGACGGCGCGCTACTTCGGTGAGGTGGAGACGCGGCTCCTCAAGCGGCGCGCCAGGGTGCTCGAGTGCGCGCGCGGTGAGCTCACGGAGGGGCTGGCCACGGGCATCGAAAGTTTCCGCACGGAAACAATGTTGAGCTTGCCGGGGCTCTCGGAGCCGCTCCAGGTGACGCTCGCGAGCTACCCCGGGGCCTTCGCTACGGGCGCGCTTGACGGCGGCACCGCGGCGCTGCTCAAGGGGGCCACCAGCATCAAGCCGCGGCGGCGCGTGCTGGATTTTTGCTGTGGGATCGGGGTGGTCGGGGTGTGGGCCAAGGCGCGCTGGCCTGAGGCGGAGCTCACGCTGCTCGACGTGGACGCGGTGAGCCTGCATGCCGCCGCTGAGAACCTGCCCGGCGCGCGCACCGTGCTGAGCGACGGCTTCCGGAAGCTGGGCTCGGGGGAGCGCTTCGACGCCATCTTGAGCAACCCGCCGATCCACCGCGGGGCGGAGGAGGACATGACGCTGCTCCACGAGCTGGCTGCGCAAGCGCCGGGTCACCTCACCGCCGGCGGCATGCTGGTGGTGGTGTGTCAGAAGAGCGTGGGCTTCGGCGCGCTGCTCGAGCCGCACTTCAAGCAGGTGCAGCTGCTCACGGAGACGACGTCCTTCCAGGTGTGGTGCGGGGTGTCCCCAGTGCGCGCGAGGCGCTCTTAGCAAGCGTCGTCGCAGGCGGCCTGCTCGGCCGCGCAGCTCTGGGTGAGGCAAGCTACGCAGGCGGCGTCATCACGCGCTGAGAGCGCGAGCCCGCCTGAGCCGGGCGCCACGCCGCACGCCGCCTCACAGCGCGCCGCGCGGCACAGCGCCAGGGAGCGGAAGCGCCGCGGCGCGCTATCACAGCCCTGGTTGAAGCAGATCTGCAGCGCGGCCTCGCTGGTGTCCCCCTGACTAGTGTGGGAGAGCCACGCGTCCTCTGAGCACCTATCCACCGCCTGACACGAGAGCTGCCCCACGCCCACCACCCCCGACGCGTGCGTGGTGCACCACTCGTAGGCGCTCGCGAGCCGCCGCCCGCTGTGGCCCACGTAACCCAGCGTGAGCGAGCACATCTCGTCCGTCGTCGCGCTCTGGCCTTGGAAATAGGGCGCGTCTCCCGGGTTCCGGTAGCTACAGCCGAAGCGGATGTGAGAGCCCGCGCGCACCGTCGCCTGCCCGAGGCTCACCGTCTCCGCGTCCCACTCGCGCGTCTCGAACAGCGGTGCGCGCTCACCCCCAGTGATAATTTCCGCATGGAATAATGTGCCGCGTTCGTGCATGTGGCCATGCCCGAAGCTGAGCTCCACGTCCTCGCCTATTTCGCAGGTCATCTCCGCGCGGCCCTCCCCGCGCGGCGGCACGAAGATGGCCCAGTTATAAAAATGCATGATCCCCGCCTCGCGCTCGGGCTCCGAGGCGGCAGAGACCAGCTTCAGGCTGGCGCGAGTGGCGATGGGCGCGCTCCCGGTGTTCACCACGTGGTGCTCCAGCAGCACCACGTGCCCTGCCTCCAAGCGCAGCGCGGCACCGTCAGGGAAGCTGACGTTAGCACCACCAGGCTGCCCCCCGTACAAGACGCCGCCCATCGTTTGCTTGAGGGGCGAGCCGGCACCACAAGCGTGGATCACCCCGGGCGCTGGGATCTGCTCGGCGCTCAGCGCGGTGGGGAGCAAGAGCAGGTGATGGGAGCGGTCGCTCAGCGCGTGCTCGAAGCGCTGCACCCAGAGCCCACCCGGCGGCACCACGAAGTACTGGCACAGGGTGTCCTCTTCCCCCGCGCCCACCTGAGACTCCAAGCTAAGCTCCCAGGCAGGCGCCAGCGCGCCCGCCTCCGGTGCGGCATCGGGCGCCCCATCAGGCGAGGGCTGCTCACCCCCGCAACCCGTCAGCCCCACGAACGGGATCCCGACGAACAGGAGCGCCGCCAGGGAGCGCACTACCCGCCCGCGCCCGCGGTGCCCGCCACGCCTGCGCTGCCGCTGGTGCCTCCCACGCCTGCGCTGCCACCCGCGCCGCCTGCGCCGCCCGCGCCGCCTACGCCTCCTGTGCTCCCACCGGCGCCGCCCGTCCCGCCGGTGCTTCCCACACCCGCGCTGCCGCCTGCGCCGCCCGCGCCGCCGCTCCCCGAGCTGCCGCTGGAGCCGCCGCTGCCGCTGGAGCCGCTGCTGCCGCCCGACGCACCGGTCGCCCCGGAGCCACCCGACGCGCCGCTGCCACCGTCGCCACCCGAGCCGCCGCTCCCCTGGCAGTGGCGGGAGTAGCCATCAGGACAGAACTGCCCTGTCTCACAGATGGCCGGCACGATCTCCCCCGTGTCGCATTGGGTGCAGAAGTAACCGAGGCAACTCTCGCCCGAATGCGTGCCCCCGTTGGCACCGGAGCCGCCGCTCGCACCCGAGCCGCCGCCCTCACCGTCGTCGTCTCCAGAACAACCCACCGGCGCCGCGAGCAACAAGAGCCCAGCGAGCGCGGCACCCAACGCACTTCGTGTCACGCCCGAGAGTGTAGCCGTGAACGCCGGGCTGGCGCAAAGGTGCCCCGGGCATGACTGGTTTTGGGGGTTCATTCCCGCCTTGTGTGACGCCGGTCACTTGAGAGGATGAGCGCCTTCACTCGCCTGGAGCGGGGCTCGTTTTTGGGGGTTGGACGGCACCGCGTTGCGGTCCCCCGCGAGCCGCGCATGGAGTCGCTTCAAGGATTGGCGCGGCGATCGTAGCGGTAGAGCGGCGGCTGCTCCCCCTCGCTCACCGTGAAGTAGGCCTGCCCATCGGCGCTGAACGTCACCGTCTCGCCCTGGCGTTCGCGCGCGACGGGCAGCTCGCAGGGCTCAGTCATCAGCGCCGCTGCCACCGTCACCCCGGGGCCGCGCCGGTAGCGCTTGATGGCGCTGTAAGTGCGGACCAGCACCTCATCGCCAGCTGGGCTGACGTCCCCCGCGGTGACGAGCTGCATCGCCACTCCCGTCACGTCCCCCTCGTAGCTCAGCTCGCGCGGCTCAGCGCTTGCGCCGTGCGGCGCTGCGGCGCGGTAGATGCGTGAGCTGAGCACGCCCTTGGTGAGGATCAGCAAATCCCCCGTGATGGGATCGCTGAGCAGCGCCTCCGCGTTGTGCGCCCCGTCAGGGTAGCTGAACGTCAGCGCGGCGAATTCTGTCAGTGTACTGGACGAATCGGCCGCCGGCTCCGCCACGCGGTAAACGGTGACGTGCTCACGGCGCGCGAGGTTGTCGCCGATGTCGCCCAGGTACAGGTAATCGCGCCCTGGCTCCGGGCCCGGGCCGAGGGCGACCCCCTCCCAGTCGACGGCCGCGGCGCCGTTCAAGCGGAAGACACCGAGATCCTCCCCCTGAGCTCCGAGCGCGAACACCCGCGGCTCATCGCCCGAGTCGTTGTGCGCCCAGAGCACGCCCGGGCGCGCGCGGCTCGCCACCAGCCCCGAGGCCTCGGTCAAGGCAGCGCTCGCTACCTGCCCCACGACCCGAGGCTCCTCGAAGCTAGGGCAGTCCGCCGGAGGCGCACTGTCAGTTGAGCTGTCTAAGTTAGCGTCAGCGCTGCTGTCCACTGCGCTGTCGTGAGCGCTGTCCGCAGCTGCGTCCTTCACGGCGCCCTTGGGGGGCGTCTCCGAACCGCACCCTAAGGCGAGGCAGAAGAGGAGCAGGGAGCAGCGCATGGCGCCTGTCATCCTGCCAGCGGCTCCCGACCGAGTCTAGCGGGACAGCTACTCACAGCCGGTCGTCTTGAGGGCGCAACGAAAGCGCCCGTCCACGTAGCGGCAGCCGGTCATGATCTCATCACAGTCGAGATCCGAGTAGCACTCGTCTTGCGCTGAGCGGCAGTGGTAACCGTCGATCACGCCGCAGCTCTCAAAGCTGACACCGCAGGCGTAGCCGCCGCAGTCGGCGGGGGAGGTGCACTCCGCAGGGAGGCACTGGGTGCCGTGACGGGAGCTCCCTGAGCCTGAGAGGGATACGCGCCCCACCCCGGTGCACAGCCTTCCCTGACCACAATCAGCGTCAGACTCGCACTCATCCTGACATTCGCTTTGCCGGTACCCTGGGGTGCAGGGCTCGTCGAGCCTCCCTGAGACGGGGCTCCCTAGCAGGTCGACGCGCACCGCCTGGAGACGATTGTCTCCGAAGCAAGCGACCAGCTGGGTGGGAGTCCTTGGCCCCTGGACATCATAGGGGTCGAAGAAGACGGGGACGGTGCACTCACCAGGTAAGCCTGACGGACCACCCGGGGCGTCGACGGATCCGTCGGTGACATCGGTCGAGCCGTCAGGAAGCTCGCCAGCGTCGCGGGTATCGATCCCGCTGTCAGTTGTTGAGCACCCGGAAGCAAGACTCAGCCATACCAGTCCGAGCAGCCATTGCTTTGGCATTGGTATTAGTATATGGACTTTCATGGGACCAAACCGTTTGCTACTTTCGCGATATCCCAGTTCGTCTTGATAGGGCCACCCATTATGAATGCTGCTATGTTGAGGTTGTCATAGGTGTTTATGAGATTGTACGAGAAGGGAGAAGCATCGATCCAATCTAGTAGGTCATCGTCGCCTGGCTGGGTCCCACTCGTGCGTACATTCCAGAGTACCCTAAGCCAGTCGATCTCAACACCGTAGGCATACCAAGTTATGGAGCACTCCTGGATTGCGAAAGACAAGGGAAGTGCTGTCTGCCCATTGTCACAGTTGACACCTGTTGGATATCTTGGATGGTACAACCAACAGTTGCCATTCACGTCGCGAAAATTCCAAGACACGGCTGCATAGTATGTTGCTGCAGCCTCACTGAACGTGGGCTGCGCGTATTCGACGCTGTCGATGTCATGGCCCCAATCCTCACCTGCATCGCACGGTGGGGTCCAGTGGACCGAGAAGTCGTAAGACTGAAAGTTAGACGACGTATTATGGTCAAAGAACGCGTGCCCGAGTTCGTGCCCAACCATGGTTTTGCTGAGGTGGCTCTGAACTTCAATGTACTTATCGGGGTCCCACCAATGATAGCGGTTGTGGTCGCCCTCTGCCCAGAATAGGTACACGCCAGTGTAGTTTCCGGGCCACCGTCGTAGCCCGCTGATGGCAAATAAGCCAATGTTGAAGTGAGCTTGGTAGGGCGCTGGCGAGAAGGTGTACTCGACTGTTCCTCCACTCGGATAAAAAAGTATGTTGAACGAAAGCCATGGCGATGACGATTCGCCCAAGGTCTTGGCCATGACTGTCCGGCCGTTGATCTGGTACAGCGGGAGCGCCGATATGGTCTTGAACCCAGCTGACATGTTCAGCGGTGGGGTGCAACCGTTGGCATCGAGCAGGCCACTGAAGGCGCTGCCAACGACGATCCACATACCAGCTGAGCGGTAGTGTGCGTTGTTCGAATCGAAGACGTCTTCGCCGACTCCAGCACCCACCTGCTGGACATGCTGCTTGAAGCACAAGGTGGTGAGCGCCCTCGGGCTTTGGGGCTCAGAGCGAGGCTCTGATGGCTGCAGCATGATCCCGGCCTTGGCTGCCTCGATCAGATCTTCGTGCGTCCTCCCGGAGAAATCCAAGGCGCGCGTGTCGTGATCCCAAGGAAATTCGCCGCTGGCGCCTTCGGTCGGTGCTGACATGCGGACCGTCGCGCTAGGGTCGTAGGGCAATATTTCCCAACCCGATCCTCGGTAGGCGACCTGAAACGAGTCGCTCCAGGTCGCGAGGTTCCCCACGCCGACGTACACTGACAGCGTGGCGGTGCCGCCTTCGCGCTCCAGGAATGAATCGAGGGGGATCCGAACCTCCCGCTCGACCACGGCGCCCGAGGTGCCCAGCTCATGCAGCTCCAGGCTCTCTCGCTGTAGGAAGCTCACCTTGAGCTCGGGGGTGGACGTGATGACTTTGGCGTCCTCCAGCATGAGGACGAGATCGCCTCGATCGATGCGAGGCTGTACGTCCGAGTCGAACGCTGGGCCCGGCGGGGCGCTTCCCCAGCCACAGCTCCCCGCCTCCTCGCGCTCGTCATGAGGTGAGGCGTGCTCCAGCGAGCTTACGTGTTGATCGGCGCGGTGCCCATCAGCTGAGCCGGCTGCCGTGGAGTTTCCGGCGGCGCAGATGAAGCAAACCAGGCCGAAGCCGGACCAGAGCAACTTCCTTGGGGTCATCGTGGCAGGCTCTCACGCGTGCTTGACAGGGTCAACCCCCGCTCCTGCAGGCTGGCACATTCGGCGCGGCGACACGACTCGCGTTTGGAGCCTCGTGCCGCCTGGAGGACAGCAAACCTGTTTTC
Organism: uncultured Polyangiaceae bacterium; assembly: GCA_964415255.1. Classification (GTDB taxonomy): domain Bacteria; phylum Myxococcota_A; class Polyangia; order Polyangiales; family Polyangiaceae; genus JAHBVY01. The sequence continues at coordinate 7,391 of CAYQAC010000215.1, forward strand.
TGTAGCGATCTCGGGGGCTTACGGAGCACAGCCTGTGCGCGGTGGGCGCTTATGCGGTGCAGGCAAACCCCCTTACCCTCATGGAAATGATGAAGAGCGCGCTACGGGCTGGTCACCACTGGCTTGCGGCTCAGCGTCACCAGGCGCTCTTCTTGGATTTTTAGCGCGGTGTCTGGGTCCACGTAGTCCGAGTGGCACGCTGCGCGGCTCGCTTGATCATCGCTTGTCTGCGGGCCCGCTACCACGCGCTTCGTCTTCGACGCGAGCTTGTGGATCTCCTCCGGGCTGAGCACGCCGCGCTGCTCGAGGATGGTGCGCTGCTCGGGCGTCAGGGCAGGTGACTTCATCACGCGAGCGCGCTCGTAGCCCTCCGCCTTGCCCGAGGCGAACTCCGCTATTTCCTTGCTGATGCGCACGCTGCACCAATCGTGCCCGCACATCGCGCAGAAG
>CAYQAC010000216.1:0-7825 GCA_964415255.1 uncultured Polyangiaceae bacterium
GTGCGGAGCCCCTAGCCGACCGCCTCGAGCAGCGAGGCTTCCGCGCCGAGGCGGCGGTGGTGCGCGCCGCGCTCGCGATCACCCGCGGCGAGCCCGCGCGCGCCACCCCTCACCTCGTGAGCGCCCTCGACATCTCCCGCCGCGCCCCGTTCGGGCTGTGCGACGCGCTGTCGCGCGCCGTCGATCTCACGACCACCCTCGCGCGCCAGAGCGAGTCCGAGCGCGCCGCGCTGACCGCCGCGCTGGATGCCGGGCCCTTCGTCGCTTACCTGGACGAGGACACCCGCCGCTACTCGCTGTTCTCGCTGTCGCTGACGAGCAGCGACCCTCAGGAGTGCGTGCGGCGCCTCGGCGACGAACGCACCAGCCCCCGCTGGGAGCTCACCTTCCTCACCCAGCGCGCCGTGTGCCTGCGCGAGGCGGGCACCCCCGACGCCCCCGAGGCGGCCTCCGACGTCACCCGCTACCTGAGCCGCGAGCCCATCACCTTTCACGATCCGCTCGCGCGCTTCGCGAAGCAGCCCCCAAGGCCCCAGGTGCCAGCGAAGCCCCCCGAACCACCCGCTGCACCCTCCGCGCCCACCCCAGCACCAGAGAGCCCCCCGGGCGGGCCCTGAGCCGCCAGCCCGCGACGCGCGTCGCCTCACGCCGTTCGGGTGGCGGCGCGCTTCAGTCATCTCTACTGACAATAGCAGGTTGCGTCAGCAGAGCGCGCCAGCAGGGTGCGTCAGCGGCGCTCGCCCTGGCTCGGGCGAGCAACTGTTTGCTTGTCCGGCGCCGCCAAACGGTGGACGGTTCTGAGCGTCATGTCCCCGCGCCGCCTGCTCGATCCCATCTGGGTGTTCCACGACGGCGAGCGGCTCCCAGCGGAGCGCGGTGAGCCGCTCGCGCTCGCCCTGCTCGCGGCGGGGAGGCGCACCTTGGCGCGCAGCCCCAAGCTCCACCGGCCCCGCGGGCCCAGCTGCCTCGCAGGCAGCTGCGACGGCTGCCTGTGCCGCGTGAACGGGGAGCCCAACGTCATGACGTGCCTCACGCCGGCTCAAGACGGCGACCACATAGAGACCCAGAACAGCCTCGGCTCACGCACGCTGGATCCACTCCAGGCCACGGACTATCTATTCCCACGACGCTTTGACCACCACCGCCTGCTGGCGGGGGTGCCGCTCTTGGGCGCCGCGTTCCCCAAGGGCGCCCGGCAGCTGAGCGGCATCGGCGAGCTGGCCACGCCGCTCCCTCAGCGAGGCAGCGCAGGGAGCCACCCCGTGCATACAGTACGGAGTCCTGACGTGCTGATCGTGGGCGCTGGGGAGGCGGGCGCTCGCGTCGCGCTCGAGCTGCGCCGGAGGGTGCCTGAGCTCACCCTGGTGTGGGTCGATCGCGCGCTCAGCGCCGGCGGTCGCCTAGCGCTGAGCCAGCCGGGCGCCTGGCGCGCGCTCCAAGGCGAGCTGAGCGCTGTGGGGCTCACGACGGAGGCCAGCGCGCTCAGCGCTGGGGTCACGGCGGGAGCTGACGCCCAGGGCACTGACGGAGCTCACGCCGCAGAGCCTCACGCCGCAGAGCCTCACGCCGCTGAGCCTCACGCCGCCGACGTCGCTCAGAGCCTCCCCACGGCGCTTGAGCTCGCCAGCACCGTGATCGGGCTCTACCCGAGCCCTGACGACAGCCGCTCAGGTGACGCCCCCATCGCCCTGCTCACGCGCCGCGCCCTGAACGGCGCGCCGAGCGGCGCCTCCATCATCGCGCCGCGCGCCATCGTGTTGGCGGTGGGGCATCACCCCCCGGCGCACCTATTTGGTAACAATGACTTACCAGGCATCTACACAGCGCGCGCGGCGCTGCTCGCGCGGCGCGCGGGGGTGTTGGTCGGGCAGCGCTTGGTACTGGCGGGCGGCGGAGAGGAGCTCGCTGCGCTCATCGACGCCGGCGGCTTTGAGGTCGCGGCGCAGCTCAGCCTGAGCGAGCTGAAGGGCGCGGTGGGCGCGCTTGAGGTGCGCGGGGTGAGCTTCCAGCGCGGTGAGGCTGTGGAGACGGTGGGCTGCGATGCTTTGGTGGTGGGTGGGCAGGGGGCACCTGCCTTCGAGCTCGCGGCGCAGGCTGGGCTCGCGGTACGCTACGACGGAGCGCGCGGCGCCTTCGTCGTGGAGGGGGCGGACGCTGAGCGCCTCGAGAGTGACTGCGTTGACGTCAGGGTTCCTGACGTCGCTACCAACCCCCAAAACCCGGACCTGAGGAGCCCCACGGCCCGCGAAGGTCGGCGGGAGGCCTCAGCCCCGCGTGCTCGCGCTGAGCACAGCGTGCTGGTGGCGCACCGCGAGACATCAGTCAGTATCACTGACCGTGTATTGAGGTGCTTGGCTCAGTCGTAGATCAAGGCGCGGAACAGGCCGAGGCCGCCGGCGATGAACACCACGTCGAACACGAAGAGCAGGGTCAGGTGATCTTGCAGCTCGCTGACGCTGGCGCCATCGAGCAGCTCGCGCGTCGCCACCACGGCGGTGATGAGGCACGGCGAGAGCAGCGGGAACAGCACCGTGGCCAGCACCAGATCGCGCGCGCGGGTGCGCGCCGTCATCGCGCCGAACAGCGTGCCGCTGGCGGCGATGCCCGGCGTCGCGAACAGCGCCACCACCACCACGCCGGCGCCCACCTCCCAGAGGTCGAGCGAGAAGAACAGCGCCGTCAGCGGGATCACCAAGAGCTCCACCAGCGCCAAGAAGAACAGCACCCCGAGGCCCTTGCCCGCGAAGAGCGCGCTTGGGTAAAGCGGTGAGCTTAACAGACCCACCAGGGCCGCCTCCTCACGCTCGCGCTGCCACGTGCGCCCAATCGCGAGGATCGCCGCGAAGGCGACGCTCAGCCACAGCGCGCCGCTCGCCACCAGCTGCCGCGTGGTGGCGCCGCCATAGAAGGCCATGCTCGCCAGCACCACCACCAGCACCGCGAAGAAGCCGCTGGTGGTCACCACCTCGCCGGTGCGCGCCTCCACCCGCAGATCTTTCTTGAGTAAGAGCCACGCCTGGCCCCACCAGCTCGGGGGAGGACGGCGACCGTTTGGCATGGCGCGGCATCCTAGAGCCCAGCGCGCTCGTGAACACCCTCAAAGCGCCCCCTTGACGCACCGCGCCAAAGGCTTAGGTTCACGCCGGCTCATGCCCTCCGTCGCGCCCCTCAATGCGCCGCTGGCTCTGCTCGCCCTCGGCGCGCTCAGCCTGCTTTTTAGCCTGAATGCGCGCGCCCCCAGCGGGCGCTTCGGGGTGCTGTCCTTGGTGAGCTTCTTCGCCGGGTGGCTCACGACTGAGCTCGCGCTGCACCACGTGGCGCTCCAAGCGGCCCTCGGGCTGGGGCTCGTGCTGCTCGGGGCGCTGGGGGCGCCGCTCGGTTGGCTCGGGCTCAGCCTGTTGGCTATTTCGTTCGTGATACTGTCTAACTTGCACGCGCGGGCGCAGCTGGCCGCCCAGGTGCTGGATGACGCGCTCGCGGGCTTAGAGCAGGAAGGCTTGGAGCCTGACGAAGCGGAGCAGGGCGGAGCGCCGGACAATCTTTTAGTGCAGCGCGGGGCGCTGACGAGTGAGGGGGGTTTGGGGGTTGGGTTCGAGCCGGGCAGCGCCATCCCCAGCGTTGAGCAGGCGTCACCCGCTGAGCGGCGAGCCCAGCGCGCGGCGAGCGCCTTGGAGCCGCTCCGCTTCCTGGACGTGCTGAACCCGCTGCCGGCGCGCCACCCCGACGTGCGCGTGGAGCGGCACCTGTCCGGCGTCGTCGGTCGCTCCAAGCTCCACGCCCATGTTTATTTCCATAAGGATAAAACGCCGGGCGCGCCGGTGCTGGTGTTCGTGCACGGCGGCGGCTGGGTCACCGGCTTCAAGCAGTTCCAGGCGATCCCCATGCTGCACCAGCTGGCGGCGCAAGGCTGGGTGTGCATGAGCCTGGATTATCGGCTGGCGCCGCGCGCCACCTTCCCCGAGCCCCTCATCGACGTGAAGCGCGGCCTCGCCTGGGCCAAGGAGAACGCGACGCGCTTCGGGGGTGACGCGCGCTTCGTGGCGCTCTCCGGCAACTCGGCCGGCGGTCACTTGGCGGCCCTGGCCGCGCTCACCTGGGACTCCCCGGCGCTGCAGCCCGGCTTTGAGGAGGCTGACACCCAGGTGGACGCCTGCGTGGTGTTCTATGGCGTGTTCGACCTCCTGAACCAGAACCGCCAGTGGCGGCACCGCTGGTTCGAGCGCCTGATGCGCTACCTGGTGATCAAGAAGAGCGTCGCTGAGGCGCGCGATCAGTACGAGCTGATGAGCCCCATCACCCACCTGCGCCGCGACGCGCCGCCATTTTTTATCATCCACGGCGACGTGGACAGCCTGGTGCCGAGCGGCGAGTCTCGCTACTTCGCGGAGGCGCTCAGCGCCGTCTCCGAGCGCCCCGTGCTGTACGCCGCGATCCCGGACGCGCAGCACGCGTTCGATATCTTCCGCTCGATCCGCGGCACCTACGCCGTGCGCGCCGCCGAGCGCTTCCTCCAGCGTGTGCACGAGCAGCACCTCGCGAAGTTCGCCTTTACCCAGCGCGTGAAGCCGCTACCATCCGCTCCCCATGGCAGACGTACGCATTGAGCACACCTATAACTGTAGCGTGGACACCTTGTGGGAGAAGATCTTCTTCGAGGCTGACTACAACGACCGCCTGTTCAAGGAGGCCTTGAAGTTCCCAGCTTACGAGCAGACCTCCTACAACGACACCGGCAGCGAGATCCGGCGCAGCGTGGAGGTCACCCCCGAGCTTGGCCCGATGCCCGGCCCCTTGAAGAAGCTGATCGGCGATGGCCTCGGCTACCGCGAAGACGGCGTCTTCAACAAGGCGACCAAGCGCTACAAGATCACCATCACCCCCAACAAGATGCCAGACAAGGTGACCATCACCGGGGAGATGTGGATGGAGCCGCTCGGGGACGACAAGTGCAAGCGCGTGTTCACCTGCAACGTCACCGCTAAAATCTTCGCGGTCGGCGGCATGCTGGAGAACAAGACGATTGAGGACATGAAGAAGAGCTACGAGATCGGCGCGCGGTTCACCAACCAGTACATCGCCGAGAAGGGCCTGTAGGCCCACTCAGCTCCAGCCGGTGTGTACGTCAGCATGACTGACGTACACACCGGTCAGCATAGCTGATGAATCAGCGCCCGGCGTATGTCAGCACCCCTGATGCTCACGCCGGTCAGCATGGCTGACGAATCAGCGCAGGGCGCGTCACGGCGGGAGCGGGCGCCTCGCGGCGGGAGCGGGCGCCGGCAGCTACCAGGTCTCGCGGCGGCACACCGCGGCGTTGTCGCCGAACTGAGAGGCCGTGGCCTCCTCCGGGCGCCGCAGCTCCACCTCGCGCTTCAGCTCGTCGGGCAGCTCGAAGCGGTGCTCGCACACCAGCGCCTGGAGCGGCTGTTCACCAGCCACGCGCAGGCTCAGGCGCAGCACCTCGTTACCGCCGCCGAGGTAAGCGAAGCGCTGCCACTCGCTCTCCGCGAAGCGCGCGCGAGGCGCCTGGACCAACATGGGGGCTACGTCTGCACCCTGGATCTCACCATCGCGAAACGCGAGCTTCAGCTCGGTGGCGATCGGCACGCTGAAGCTCACCGCCTGCGCCCAGAGCTCGCGACGCCAGCTGAGCTCGAGGACGCGCCCACCGGGGTGCGTCTCCCGTCGCACCAAGGTCAGGTGCGAGCGCTGCGGGCTCACCCAGCTCGACTCACCCGTCAGGGTGCGGTCGTACCAGCCGCCGAGCCACGGGAAGCTCGGCTCGGGCGCGCCGCTCAGCTTCAAGAGCCGCGCGAGCGGCTCCGGCGCCGGGCCGTGACTCACGTCGAGCTGACTGACGCTCCGCCGCTCGTCGATGTCGTACACCACGCCCACGCTGGCGCGCTGAGGCGCGTCGGCGCTGAACGGCTCTTGGAGCCGCGCGGCGCCGAAGCTGAGCAGCGCCGCCACGAAAGAGGCCACTGCGGGCCACAGCGCACGCAGCGCGCCGCGGCGCGGCCGGGGCAGCCACGGAGCGAGCTGGAGCCAGAACAGCGCCCACAGCGCCGCCAGGGCGGCCAGTGAGGCGAAGCCGATGGCGGTGGGCAGCGCGAGCAGGAGCGGGAGCCAGAGGAGCGCCGTGATGAACGACGACAGCGCTCCCAACCCCAAAATCCAAGCGCGCGAACCCTCACTCCCGAGACCGTCAACCAATCTGACGGTGAGCAAGACCCCGAGCGTCGCCGTGACGGCGGGCACGTAGCCGAGGTAGGCCGCGCCGGGCAGCACCCGCGCCAAGACCGAGCCCAGCATCACGTACAGGTAACCGAGGCCCAGCTGACGCGCGAGCAGCCCACGCGAGGAGGCGGGCAGCGTCGCCGAAGCGGCCCCCAGCGCCAAGGCGCCCAGCGCGAGCGAGGTGGGGTGCGCGACGAACACGTCAGGCAGCCGACCTGCTGCCTTCAGCCAGCGCTCCACGCCATAGGCCAAACCCGCCGCCACGCCGAGCCCGAGCAGCGCGAGTAGGAGCCACAGGGCCACCTGGCGCCCGTTCGCGCGCGCTCGATACCGCACGGAAACAATCAGCAGGCACAGCGCACAAGCGCCGAGCATGACGGGCGTGAGCCACCCCGGCAGCACCACCAGCTGCTTACCCAGCAGGTCGAAGTAGGTGAGCCCCGCGGCGCCCGCCTGATACTCAGCGTCACTGATTGAATTCGCGGCGGCCAGCGCCTGCGCGGTTTGATCGAGGGTGTGCTGGAGGCTCCGCGGGTCCAAGTGCGCGAGCGAATCGAGCGGCGTGTGGTAGCGGGCGAAGCCGCCGATGAGGGCGTAGTTGAAGCCACCCCGGCCGGTGCCCTTCACCACGCTGAAGTCGGTGTCATTCGGCAGCCGCTCATACACCGACTGGTACACCGAGCTCATGCGCGGCGAGGTGGCGCGCGAGGCGAAGGCGCGGATCAACGCGCCGTCCTTCGGGCCGGTTTGAAACAGGAGCGCGGGCCCCTCCGTGCCGCGCGCCTCCACGTTGATCACGAGCGCCACGTCGTGATAGGCAGGGTGATTGACGAAAGCGCTCATCCCCAGCATGCCGAGCTCTTCACCGTCGGTGAACAGCAAGAGCAAGGGGCGACGGGGCGGCGCCTCCCGCGCGGCGCGCGCCACCTCCAGCAGGGTGGCGATGCCCAGGCCATCGTCGGCGGCGCCTGGCCCGGCGGGCACCGAGTCGTAGTGGGCAGCCACCATGACGTGGTCCTGCTCGGGCGCGGTGCCCGGCACCTTCACGAACAGGTTCTCCACCCGCGCGCACACGCCAGGTCGGCAGCTCACCGCCACTTGGAGCTCGGGCTCATAACCGAGCCGCCGCAGCTCCCGCTCGATGCGCCGCCGCACATGCAGGTTCTCGGCGCTGCCCGTGGGGTGCGGCACCTCACCACCCAAGACGTAATGCAGGCTGTCTAGCGCCCGCTCCGCCGAGCACCGCGAGAAGTATCGGACGATCATGGACCACCTGGCGTGATCCGGCGGGCGCCGAGCCTCGACGTCGTCATCTACATCAACGCCGACACGCTCGGAATGGACGCCCAGACGGTGCGCCGGTCGGTGAAGGTCGGCCTGCTCGGCTCGGCCCTCCAGGCGCCGCTCGCCGGGTTCGGCGACGTCGACCTGTACCCGGAGACCTGGCAGCGGCTCGGCGTGATCTGCTCCCGGATCGTCCTCAACCACCCGTTCCTCGACGGCAACAAGCGCACGGCGTTCCTCGCCATGCTGGAAACCGCGGCGCTCAATGCCGCTGATTGCTGCAAAAACTGTCGTCGTGAAGACT
>CAYQAC010000217.1:0-7806 GCA_964415255.1 uncultured Polyangiaceae bacterium
CCGGCGCGGGGCTGTCCGCCTTGGCGGCTGGCCGCTCATCCCCTGAGGCGCCGGCAGCCGAGAAGCCAGCTCCCGCGGCGTTCGCACGCAAGGCCACGATGATTGGCCTCGGGGCCGTCGGGAAGAAGCCGGAGCCCGCGCCAGCCGAGGAGGAGAGCAGCTTCTTCCCCAAGAGCGAGGGTGAGCCGGAGCAGCCGCCGCCGGAGGATCGCACGGTGATGAAGCAGGCCGCGGAGCTGCTTCAAGACGCGCTGCGCGAGGCGGGTGGTTCGCTGGAGGACATCGGCAGCCCAGAGCCCAAGCCTGAGGAAGAGACGACGAAGGCGCCGCCGGTCGCCGAGAAAGAGGAGCCGAAGGCCGCGAAGGAAGCGCCGAAGGCTGCCGAGGAAGAGGAGCCTAAGGCCGCGAAGGCAGAGCCCGCGAAGGAGGAGCCGAAGGCGGCGAAGGAGGAGCCCAAGCCTGCGAAGGCGGAGCCCAAGCCCGCCGCGAAGGCGGAGCCCAAGCCCGCAGCGAAGGAGGAGCCCAAGGCCGCAGCGGCCGCGCCCTCCAGCGTGTTCCCCGTGCAAGAGAGCGGCGGCGGCGGGAAGGTGATCGCCCTGCTGCTCGGTTTGGCGGCGGTGGTCGGGGTGGTTTACTACCTGACCCAGAGCAAGGACACCCCTGCTCCAGCCCCCGCGGCGACCGTGACCGAGACGGCGGCCCCGGCGCCCACGCCTGAGCCCACCCCCGCGGCCACCGCGACCGAGGCTCCGGAGGAGGCCAAGCCCGACGCAGCGGCGGAGGCGCCCGACGCGGCGGCCGCGGCGGCGCCAGAGCCCGCTCCAGAGCCAGCGCCCGCCCCAGAGCCAGCGCCTGCTCCCAAGCCTGCGCCGGCGCCCGATCCGGGCAGCGACAACCCCTACTGAGCTAGAGTTGGGTGGGGCGCGACGCATCGCGCCCCGACGCCGGCATGTCCACGAGCGACGACTCACAACCTGAAGCCACCGATCTGTGGCTGGGTCGCGTGCTCTCGGAGCGCTACCGGTTGAGCTCGCTGCTCGGCGAGGGCGCGATGGGCCGCGTCTACGACGCCGAGCACGTGATGATGCGCAAGCGCGTGGCGGTGAAGATCCTCCACGCGGAGCTCACGCGGGTGCCGGAGGTGGTCTCACGCTTCGAGCGTGAGGCGATGGCGGCCGCGAACATCGACCACGCCAACGTCGCGGCGGCGACGGACTTCGGCAAGGTGGAGGACGGCTCCATCTACCTGGTGCTGGAGTTCGTGGAGGGGCGCAGCCTGCGCCAGGAGCTCCAGCCGGGGCCGCTCAGCGTGCCGCGGGCGCTGCACGTCGTGCGGCAGATGGCCTCCGCCCTGGTCGCGGCGCACGCCCTCGACATCGTGCATCGGGATTTGAAGCCGGAGAACGTGCTCTTGGTGCACAAGGCGCACGACCCAGACTTCGTGAAGGTGCTGGATTTTGGCATCGCCAAGGTGCCGGTCAGCGCCACCGCGGGCCCCATGAGCCAGCCCGGCGCACCCATCACGCGGGTGGGGATGGTGTTCGGGACGCCGGAGTACATGGCGCCCGAGCAGGCGCTCGGTAAAGAGGTAGATTGCCGCGCGGATATTTACGCGCTGGGCGTGATCTTGTATGAGCTCTTGTCTGGGGTGCGGCCCTTCGACGAGCGTCATGAGCTGGGGGTCTTGGGGCAGCAGCTGTCGCGCTCCGTCCCGCGCATCGCCGATCGGGCGCCGGGCGTGGTGGTGCCTGAGCCGGTGGAGGCGCTGGCGCACCGCCTGTTGAAGCGCGAGGTCTCTGAGCGCCCTGGCTCGGCGCTGGAGGTGGTGCGCGCCTTGGACGGGCTGCTCGCGCAGTACGCGCCCGAGCTGTTGACGGTGACGCCCGGCTCCATCCCAGGAACAGCCTCTTACCCGAGCCTCGCGTCCTACGTGCAGCTCCCGGCTGACAGCGCGCCCGCTGATCCCAGCTCAGAGCCGCTGGGCGCCTCCACGCTGCGAGGTGTGGGGGTGCAGCCTGTGAGCTCCCCAGAGGTGACCCAAGGGCTCGTCAGTGATCCTCACAGTGGCGCTTCAGGAGGCGCGCTCGTGGTCGCCCCGCAGGATTGGCTGAGCCCGCTCCGGCGTCAGCTGCCGCCGCGGCTCAGCGCCTTGCCCGCTGCGCTGCTCGTCGCGGTGCCAGCGGGCGTGCTGCTGTTCGGCTTGCTGCTGGTGGTGATCACCTTGACGCTCGCGGTGGGCCGCGAGGCTGAGGCGCCGGAGGCAGCGCAGCCGAGCGCCACCACGAGCGCGCCCGTGGTGACGCCGAGCGACGCAGCCAGCGGGGAGGAGCTTGAGGCGGCGCGGCGTGAGGGCTTAGAGGCGCTCACCAAGCTGAGCGAGCTGTACCCTGAGGACGCGCGGGTGCTGATCGAGCTGGCGCGCGCGCACGGGTTGAAGAAGGAGTACTCGAAGGCGGTGGAGGTGACTGAGCGCGCGCTGAAGCGCTCACCGGAGCTGGTGTCGAACCCGAGCGTCGCGAGCACGCTGTGGGTGGCGGCCCAAGATGAGTCCAGTCAGGACGCCGCCTTCGCGCTCTTGCAAGGACAGATGGGCGCTAAGGGCGCAGACATCCTCTACGATCTTGTCACCACTCAAGGCGTGAAGCGGTCCGTCGTCACGCGGGCAGAGAAGTGGCTCACGACGCCGGAGTTTCAAAAGAACTCCTCGCCCGCGCTCAACGTCGCGGTCGCGCTCCGCCAGGCGAAGAGCTGCCAGCAGCGCGCGGGCCTCTTGATGCGCGCGAAGAACGTGGGAGATCAACGCGCCCTCGTGTACCTGCACCGGTTCACCACGCCCACCGGCTGCGGGGCGGGTGGCCGCCGGGACTGCAACCCGTGCCTGCGCTCGGGGGACGCCCTGAAGACCGCGATTGAAGCCATCGAACAGCGCGTCAAGTGACGCGAGCTTCCCTGCCAGGTCATGAGTTACCCTGACGAACGCCGCGTCCAACGTTCGTTTTGAAGGGGGTTGGACGGCACCGCACTGTCGAAGCGCTGGGCGCCGCGCCTTTGAAGCGCTGAGCGCCACGTTGAAGCACCGGGCCCAATTGGCAGCTGCGCTGACTAAGCGCCAGGGAGTTACTCAACGCTCGCAGCGCGTCCGCGCCGCGCGTCCTCCAGCGCGCGATCGATCACGCGGCGGAACTGGTTGTACCCCTGGGCGCCGCGGATGACGTAGCCGTTGATGATAAAGTTCGGTGTACTGACGATGCCCGCGTCCTTCGCTGCCTTCACGTCGGCTTGGATGAAGGCGCCGTGCGCGCCGCGATCCAGCGCCTGGTTGAAGCGCTGAATGTCGACCTTGGCCGCGACCGCCAGCTGCTCGAACAGGTCACGACCAAACTGAGGATCCCGCTGCGCCTGGAACAGCTGATCGGTGTAGCGGAAGAAGGCCTGGCCGCCGCGCTGCTTGAACACCTCGCGCGCCGCGGCGGCGGCCGCCGGCGCCTGGCGATGGGAGTCCAAGGGGAGGTCGCGCCACACCCAGCGGAGCTGCCCTGGGTACTTCTTGTCGATGCGGCCTAGGGTGCTCTGCACGCGCGCGCAGAACCGACACTCTAGATCCATGAACATCTGCACGGTCACCGGCGCCTTGGCTGGCCCGCGCGACGCGTGCTCGGCGCTGGGCGGAGCCACTTGGAGCAGCTCGAGCGCGGGCAGGCCGCGCGCCGTCTGCATGCGGCGCTGGTAGTACTCGGCGCGCGGCACGCCGCTCGCGACCGCCTCTTCAGCCTTCTTCAGCTCTTCGCGCACCAGCGCGTCGAATTCTTCAAACGGCCTCGCGCCGCCCAGGCGCTGCCCATTGATGAAGAACTGCGGTGTGCCGCTCACTCGAAGATCCGCTGCCTGATCTTTATCCACCAAGATCCGCTCTTGGTGGCTCTTGCGGCTCAGCGCGAGCCGCACGGCGGCGACGTTCAGCTTGGCGTCGGCGGCGACGCGCAAGAGCGAGGCGTCGTCTAGCTGCCCGTCGCCTTCCATCAAGCGATCGTGCACCTGCCAGAAGGCGTCGTCGCCGCGCTGCCGCTTGGCCTCGATGGCGAGGACAGCGGCCGGCTCGGCGCGCTCATGGTTCGGCAGCGGGTAGTGCTTGAACACCACGCGCACCTCGTTTGGGTACTCCGCGCGGAGCCGCGCGAGCGTCGGCGTCACGCGCCGGCAATAACCACATTGAAAATCAGCAAACTCAACGATGGTGACGAGCGCGTCCTTGGGGCCTCGCGCGGGCGAGTCGCCGAGAGCCACCCGCCACACCTCGGTGTCGGGGGCCTCAGGTTCACGCGCCTCACGGGCGGAGCGCGGCGCGGGCGCTTGCAGGTTGGCCGCCACGCGCGCGGCGTAGATGGCGCTCGCGGGGGTGCCGCGCTGCGCCAACTCAGCGCCCTCGCGGAGCTCCGCTTCGATGACTTGGCTGAAGCGCTCCTCCGTCACGGCGCCCTCGACTAAGACGCCGTTGACGAAGAACGACGGGGTGGCGCGGACGCCGAGCGCTTCTGCCTGCGCCCTGTCGCGACCGACTTTGCGCTCCAGCTCGCCCGCGCTGATGAGCGCTTGCAAGCGGCGCGGGTCGAGGCCCGCCTCGGCGGCGGCGAACACCAAGGCGTCGCTGCTCAGCTGCGGCTGGATCTCGAAGAGCCGCTGGGCGAAGCGGAAGAACGCGGCGTCCCCCAGCTCGAGCCACACCGCGTGGCTCACCATCGCCGCTGGGAGCGCGTTCGGGTGCCTTGGGAGCGGGAGGTGCTTGTAGACGATGCGCAGCCGCGACTCACCGTAGCGTGCGCGGAGCGCCTCAAGCGTTGGCTCTGCCATGGCACAGAACCCGCACTCGAAGTCGCTGAACTGAACGATGGTGACGGGCGCGTTCGGATCGCCCCACACCGGGTCGTCCGGCGCCACTGGGAGCTGCGGGGAGCTGGCCTGCGCTGGGCGCGCGCCAGGCGCCGCCGCCGAGGCGCCGGTGGCGGCATCATCGTCGGGGTTACTGACCTTCGGCTCAGCGCGCTGAGCACCGCCGCAGCCGACGAGGGCGAGCGCGAGGAGCCAAGCGAGCGAGCGTGACGGGCGGATCGCCGCACGCCGCGCGAGGCGCGCGTGCGGGGATCGGGGTGACGGCACGAGCGGCGCGAGGTGCATGCGTGGAGCCTCGCATGGGATGGCGAGGCGTGCAGGGGAAAGCCGCGCGGTGGCGGCATGATCCTCGCGGTGAGCGTACGTGGCGCGCGGCGCTTCACGGCGCGCCGGCGCTAGCCCAGCGCCGCGCGGCGCGGTGCCCAACCCCCAAAATAAAAAGCCGCGAACTGCAGGACGGCGCTGGGTAGCGCTGCACCGAGCGCACCCCACTAAGCGGCGAACAAAAAGACGAGAGCCGCGCGGCGAGGCCACGCGGCTCATCGTTCAGTCCCTGCAAGCCGCTGTCAGGCAGCGGCTATCGTGTAGTCAGGTGACTTTACTTTACCTCTTTCAGCGCCAAGTCGATGGTCTTCTTGAACGCGCTGAAGGGCTGCGCGCCGCTGATGAAGTAGCCGTTCACGACGAAGCCAGGGGTGCCACGCACGCCCGCCTTCTCCGCCTCCGCCTTGTCATCGTCGACCTTCTTCTTGTGCGTGCCCTGGTCGAGCGCCGCCTTGAACTTGGTCATGTCGAGCTGCATCTCCTGCGCGATCGCCTCAAGGGTGTCACGCGTCAGGCCCTTCTGCTGATTCTCGAACAGCTTGTCGTGGTACTGCCAGAAGGCGTCGTTGCCCTTCTGAGCCTGCGCCTCGAGCGCCGCTTGAGCCGCCAGCTCTGCGTTCTTGTGGAACGGGAGCGGGAGGTTGCGCCACACGATCTTCACGCGGTCCCCGTACTCGTCGATGACCTGCTTCAGCGTGGGGTTCACGCGGCCGCAGAAGGGGCACTCGAAGTCGCTGAACTCGTGGATCACGACCTTCGCGTCCTTCTTCCCCTTGAAGGGAGCGGTCGCGGGGGCGGGCCCCACTTCCTTGCGCTCCGGCGGGGGCGGGCCCTTCGCGTCCTTCATCAGCGTGTCGTAGACCTTCGCCTTCGGCGTGCCGGCGGCGACCAGGGCCTTGGCCTTGGTGAGCTCCTCGTCGATCAGCGACTTGAACTTCTCGAACGGCTGCGCGCCGCTCAGGCGCCGACCGTTGATGAAGAAGTGTGGGGTGCCGCGGGCGGCGGTGTCGGCCGCCAGGTCCATGTCAGCCTGGATGACTTTGTCGTACTTGCCACTGTCGATCGCCTTCTTCACCTCGGCCCAGGGGACGCCCACCTTGCTCGAGATGGCCTCAAGGTCTTGGTCCTCGAACTTCGGGTGGCTCTCGAACAGCGCCGCGTGCGCGGTCCAGTAGCCGGCGTCGCCCTTCTTCTCACGCGCCACGCGGGCCAGCGCCGCCGCGGGCTTGGCGCGGGGGTGGAACGGGAGCGCGTTGTCCTTCCACACGACTCGCACGTCGCTCGGGTAGGCGTCGGTGATTTGCTTCATCGTCGCCTCCACCCGCTGGCAGAAGGGGCACTGGTAGTCGCTGAACTCGATGATGGTGACGAGGGCGTCCTTCGGACCCTTGATGGGGTTGTGCGCCTCGACCGGAACGCGCCACACCGTGGTGTCCTCCGCCTCGGGCTGCGGCGCGGGCGCCTTCTCCGGTGCGGGGGCGGCCTTCTGGTTCTTCTGCAAGAGCTGCGGGTAGATCTCGCTGCGCGCGACCTTGGTCGCCAAGAGGGCCTCGGCCTCCTTCAGCTGCGCGTCGATGACCTCCTTGAACTTCTCGAACGGCTGCGCGCCGCTCAGCTCCACGCCGTTGATGCGGAACGCGGGGGTGCCGTTGGCGCCGACCGCCATCGCCACCTTGATGTCGGCCTCGACCTTGGCGGCGTGCTTCTTCGCCGCGTAGTCCGCCTTGAACTTGGCGACGTCGACGCCGACCTCACCTGCCCAGGCCTCGAAGTTCGCGTCGTTCAGCGCCTTCATGTTGGCGAAGGCCTTGTCGTGGAACTTCCAGAACGCGTCATTGCCGCCGAGCGCGAAGACCGTCAGCGCGGCCTCGGCCGCGGGGCGCGCCGCCTTGTGGAAGGACAGCGGCTGGTTCTTCCAGACGATGCGGACCTGGTCCTTGGTGTAGGTCGACTTGACCTGATCGAGCGTTGGCCCGACGCGGCCACAGAAGGGGCACTCGAAGTCGCTGAACTCAACGATGGTCACGAGCGCGTCGGGGTTACCCCAGCTGGGGTCGTCGTTTGTGACGGGGATGACGAGGTTCGCGTGAGAGGGGATGGCACTCCCAGGAGCCCCCTTGGCCCCCTCACTCGCGATCGACACACCACGACTCCGATCGACGGAGTACATCAGCCCCATCCCCGCTAAAAAGCAGAGGAAGAAGCCAATGATGGCTGTTCCTTTATTCATGTCTCTTAGTCTCCTTAGATCCGCCGGACTGTCTCCGGACGAGTTGAGCGGCGCTCAGCGCGCCGCGTGATGGGTGGTCGCGGCCCCACGACGTGTGAGGCTCGCGTGGGCGTCGCCGCGCGGCGACGCTTCAAGTGAGCTTCAGTCAAGGGCGGTGTGGCGGACGATCAGCGGCGCTCGCAGGGCGCGAGGGAGTCACCCTCACGGCCTCACGCTTCAGCGCTTCGCCTCAGCGTAGCTGAGGCCAAGCTGAGCCGTGATCGTCAGCACACCGGGCTCAGCGCGGAGGCCGGTAGATGCCCGCTTGAATGCTCACTGGTGCGAGCATCGGCAGCGTGAGCTGGCTGATCGCCCCCTCGCCGCTG
>CAYQAC010000218.1:0-7780 GCA_964415255.1 uncultured Polyangiaceae bacterium
GGGTGGACGGCTTCAACGACGGGGGTTGGCACCACTCCAACTGGTTCTTCGTGGCGGAGGAAGACTACCCAGGGGAGGACGGCGCTTGGGACTGCGAGGCGCGTGGCTTCGATGTGGTGCGGGCGGGGCTCAAGGGTGGTGTGTTCTTCGCGCAGAGCACCCAGGCCACCCACGACATCCAACAGTTCCCTCAAGGCGCCGCCTTCAGGGTCCCGCCGCGCTCTCGGGTCGTCGGGCAAGCTCACCTCTTCAACACCACGCCCCGAGCGGTTGAGTCAGGGTTTCACTTCGAGGTGCGCACCCTGAGCGCCGAGCAGGTCACGGAGGTGCTGCGGCCGATCAGCATGACCAACATGCTGCTCGATATCCCGCCGCAGAGTCGCTCGCGCTTTGAGATGAGCTGCCCCATCGCGCCGAGTTACCAAGAGCAGCTCGGCGCGGCTCCAGACTTCGACTTGTTCTATGTGTTGCCGCATTACCACGAGCTTGGCGCGGGGCTCCGGCTGTCCATGGTGGGCGGCACGCGTGACAACGTCACCATCTTCGAGACGCGCGGCGGGGTGGGGGATCCACTCGGCGCCACGCTCAACCCCCCTGTCCGCTTCAAAGGGGCTGAAGGGCTCCGCCTCACGTGTGAGTATGACAACCCGCGCAGCGAGGCCGTCGGCTACGGGATCGGCGACCAGGAGATGTGCGTCTTCCTCGCCTTCACCAACAGCCCGCTCACCCTCGCCGCCACCAGCCTGGGGGTGAACCAAGTGCGCGGCATGGAAGCGGGTGTGCACGTCGTTGACACCCCCTGCCTGCCCGTCGCGGTGCGATGAGGCGCTGGTGAGCTTGGAAGGTCTCTAGCCGTTCACCCACGGGGGTTTGGGGGTTGGTAGCCCCGGGGTGAAGGTGTGCGGCACCACAGTCGCTGGGGGGGCTCAGCATGCTGCGCCCCGTGAAGGTGTTAAAAAGTGAAGGAAGCTTTCCCCCGCCGTGGGGTACCAAGACGAGCCCCCAGCGGGCGAGGCTATGGGTGACCCCGTCACCTAGCCCTGAGCGGCAATCTGGGGAGGTCGCCGCTCAGGGCGCTTTTTTGTGCGCCTCAAGCTGCGCGGTGCGCTTCAAGTCCAAGCGGTGCGTGGCGATCAGGCGCGCGGCGCGGCGTTGAAGCGCGCGGCGATCTCCTGGGTGCTCACCTCGGAGGGTGGTCCGGAGAGGATGACGCGGCCGCGATCCATCACGTACACCACGTCCGCGTCCTGGCTCGCCTCCAGTCGATGCGTGACCTCCAGGATGGTGAGGTCACGGTCCCATCGGGCGATCGCCTGACGGATCTCCGCTTCGAGCGCCAGGTTGAGGTGCGCAGCAAACTCATCTAGGATGAGCACCTTGGGGCGCATCAGCAACGCGCGCGCCAGGCACAACCGCTGCGCCTGCCCGCCGGAGAGGGCCGCGCCGTTCGTGCCCACGAAGGTATCCAGCCCCGCGGGCATGGCCTGGACCTCCGCCAGCAGACCCACCACCTCAAGCACTCGCCATAGCTCCTGTTCGGGGGCGGTGGGGGTGCCGAGCCGAAGGTTGTCCGCGATGGAGCTGGCTAGCAGCTGGTTGTGCTGGGAGACCGCGACCACGTGGCGCCGCAGGCTGTCGAGCGTGTAGCGGCTAGTGGGGATGCCGTCCAGCAGCACTCGCCCGCGCCGAGGGTTGTCGTAGCGCAGCAGCAGCTGCACCAGCGTGGACTTGCCGGACCCAGAGCGCCCGACCAGCGCCGCCCTCCCGCCTGCGGGGATGCGCAGCTCCACGTCCGACACGGCGTCCTCCAGCGCGCGGCCGTCCGCGCTGGGGTACGCGTAGCTCACACCCTCAAGCCGCAGCTCCGGGGCGCGCTGCAGATCGAGCTGCTCCGGGCCGTCCACGACGCGCGCCGGGGCGTGGCTGATCTCGTAGAGGCGTCGGGCTGCCGACAGGGAGTGATCCAGGTAGCCGGTGGAGTCCTCCACCCCGCGCGGCGCCTCGAAGACCCGCAGCGTGCCGGCCGCCAGCGCGGCCACCACCACAAGCGATTCTTGCCCGACCCCGAACCAGACCACCGACGCCGTGGCGATGAGCATCAGCACCACGTTGGCGCCGCGACGCAGGGCCGCGATGCCGCGGGGCACGCTGGCGCTCGCGCCGACCGCCGCGCCGAGCGCGTCCATCTCCGACAGGCGCGCAGCCTCCCGCCCGTAGCCGACGACCTCGTCCAGTCCGTACACAGAATCCGTGATGTGCTGCGCGAGGTCTCGACGCCGTGACAGGGTCTGCGCGGTGTCCTGGAAGGCGTGCCGCATCCCCAGGTAGGGCACGACGAACAGCGACAGCCCCAGGGCGACGCCAGCCACCCACACGCTTGAGAGCCCCACTTGGTACACGGCGAAGGCGAAGGCCAGCGGTGCCACGATGTAGGCCGACACAACCAGCGCGAAGGTGTGCGCGTACACGACCTCGATCCGGTCCACATCCCGCGTCAAGCTGGCGAGCAGATCCCCCGAGCGTGAGGAGGCGACGAGGCCTGGCGCCTTCGGCCATAGCTTGGCAAACACGAAGCTGCGCAGCAGCTCCAGCGCCTTGAAGGCGACGTAGTGCCCCGTAAACTGCTCGAAATATGCCGCGGTGGCCTTGACCAGAGACAGCGCACCGAGCGCCCCCACGAGTGGCCATGGGCTGCCGCCCGTCGTGGCCAGTCGGACGACGCCGCTGGCGCCCGTGGCAAACAGCGCGCTGTCCTGGGAGAGGTTGCCGACGCGAAAGGCGAGCGACGCGAGCAAGGGCGGATGCACCGGACGGGTGATGCCGAGCAGCCAGCGTAGCAGGTTGCCGAGCGAGGGCTCGGGGCGGCCCTCCTTGTGCTCTAGCGGTGACGGCTCGTCCGTGGTGACTGCGGTGGTCTCGCCGAAGAGCTTGGCTTGCCGCGCGGGTAGGGCGTGCTCAGCCATGGGCACTGGCCTCCTGAAGGACAAGCGAAGTGGGCCGGAGCCTGCCATCGATGAGCTCGTAGGCCTGGTCCGCGAGCTTGAGCATGGAGAGCCGGTGGGTCACCATCACCAGCGTCAGCTCCCTGGGCAGCGCGGCGAGCGCGTCGACGATCCGCCCCTCGGACTCGATGTCTACATGGCTGGTGGGCTCGTCCAGCAGCAGCAGCGGCCGGCGGGAGAGCAGCGCGCGCGCCAGGGAGAGGCGCTGGGCCTGCCCTCCCGAGACCAGGACGGCGCCCTCCCCGAGGTAGGTGTTGAGGCCGTGCGGCATGCGCCGGATCTCATCGGCCACCTCGGCGCGCTCCAGCGCCTCCCACAGCTGGGCTTCGGTGGCGTCCGGCTGGGCGAGGCGGAGGTTCTCGGCGATGGTGCCGGTGAACATCCAGGTGGCTTGGGAGACGGTGGCGCTCCGCCCGCGAAGGTCCTGGGGAGCCTGCTCTTGGGCGGGCACCCCACCGACGCAGAGCGTGCCCTCTTGGGGGCTGAGGGTGCCACGGAGCAGCCCAAGTAGCGTTGACTTGCCCGCCCCGCTGCGGCCGACGATCGCCACGCGCGTGCCGGTGGCGATCTCAAGGTCCACACCGCGCAGGACCATGCCGCGGCCGTGGTCGAAGCGCAGCCCCTGCAGCTCCACCGCGAGTTCTGGGCGTGGCGAGCGCGCGGCGGGCGGGACGCTCGCCGTGGGCATGGGATGCCTGGCCTCCACGGCGCTGGCCTCCAGGTGAGCACGGATGGCCCGCTGCGAGGCGATGCCACCCATCCCAATGTAGAAGAAGCCGGCCACCTGCTGCAGGGGCTCGAGCAGCAGCACCGTGAGCAAGGAGATGGCCACCATGTCTCCCACCGTGAGCAGCTCGGAGCGCAGCACTACTAGCACCGCCGTGGCTGAGACGAGCAGCAGCCCGAACAGCCCGTCCATCACGATGATGACCAGCTGATTGCCGGCGAGCAGCCTCATGATGGTGCCACGGTTGGCCTCTCCCGCTACGGCAAGTTCTTGCTCCACGCGCGCGCCCGCGCCGAGCAGGCGGATGGTCGTGAGGTTGCGGATGGCGTCAAGGTAGCGGTTGGCCAAGATGCCGCGCTGCCGGCGCGAGTCCGCCGACGCCTTGCGGAACAGGCGCATGAAGCCCCAAATCAAGATGGGCACGAGCGGGCAGAGCAGCATCACGACGCCGCCGACGACCGCGTCGATGGCGAGGGCGATGAAGCCCAGCGTCAAGAAGGGCACGAGCATGGCGGCGATGGTCGCGCCAAGGTACGCCTGCCTAAACTCCGTGACCCGCTCGGCGTTGTCCGTCATGCGCTGGATGAGCCGAGCAGGGGCGTCCTCCGCGAGGCGCCGCCCCTTAGTGGACGCCAGCTCCAGCTGCCGCGCGAGCAGCGCGCGTCGTAGCCGGCGCTCCTCCGCGCGGGCCGCGCGGCCTCCATAGGCCAGCTCCAGGGATGCGAAGAGTCCAGCGCCCAAGAGCAAGCCAAGTATGGCCTCGGGCAGCCGTACCCCGTCGAAGAAGCGTGCCACGCAGTACAGCGCGCCAGCTGTGCACGCTGCCAACGCGAGGCGAAACGCACCGACGAGCAGGGTGTCACGCTGCCCCTGCGCTGAGATTACCGAGCCCGAAGTCGCCATCAAAGCCTCCACCCGGGATGGCAGGCGCCCCCCAAGAGCGGTGATAGTGAGAACTATTCGCGTTATCTCATGGGGGGTCAAGTGGGCGTGGTGACGCAGCGACCGCCAGTGCGACGTCATCAAGCCACTGTCCGGAGGGCGCGAGGTTGCCCAGCGACGCCGCGGTGCTGGCAGGGGGACCAGCGTGCTTACCTCGCTAGGTACAAGGGTCGCTCCCTGATCCGCCGCAGGCGTGCCTGCTTCGCCTATGGGCCGCCTGGGCTACTTCTTAACTTCGGGCCCGCGCCCGATGTACGAGTAGCGCGGCGCCTCACCAGGGCCTGAGTGGTCCACCCAGTAGGTCTTGCTGCCGCGCACATCCAGGTGAACGAAGCTTGAGTTCGGGTAGTACCCGACGCCCACTTGGTCATTTCGCAGCAGGAAGTCGCGCAGCGCCTCGTTGGGCACCCCCGGCACGCTGAAGTCCACGGCGTGCCCCAAGGTGTGGCGAGAGGCGCGCGCGTAGCTTGCGGTGCGGTGCCCGCTGACGATGCGAATGGGGCGGCCGCCGAAGGTGTCGCTCACCTCCACCAGCAGCTGGATCAGCCGTGGGTGGACGCCGCCTTCGAGCCCTGCGGCGTCCAGCACCTTCGAGATCGCGATGCGCGCGCCAGGGTTGAGCTTGCCGCCCGGCGCGGTGACGTAGCCCTTCCACGAGCTATTGAAGCCGATCAGGGTGAGGTAGCCGCGCTTGGCGGGTCGCTGCTGGTACTGTGTCCAGCTGACCTTCGTGCCCTTCGCGCCCGCCTTGGCGGGCGCAGGCTTCGGCGGGGCGAGCCCCGCCACACGGCCCGCATCGCGAGCGGCGCGGGCTGCGGCACCATCCTCATCGCTTGAAGCGGGTATCACCAGCTTCTGCCCTGGCTTGATGGTGGCGGCGGCGTCCAGATCATTCGCGTAGGCGATGGCCGCGATGGTGACGCGGTAGCGCTTGGCGATGCTGCCCAGGCGCTGCCCTGACACCACGCTGTGCACCGCCTGGGGCGCCCCAGCGCGCTTGACCGGCGCCGCCTTCTCTGGGGCCTTGGCGGGGGCCTTCTCTGGCGCGCTCTCTGGCACCTTCTCAGCGGCAGGGGCCTTCTCTGAGGGCTTGGCCGCCGCCTTCTCTGGGGCCTTGGTCGCCTTCGGCGCGCGCTTCTGAGCCTCCTCTGGGGTCTCGCCGCGCGGGGGGATGATCAGCTGCTGGCCCGGGCGGATGATGTCGCGAGGGCGGATCCCGTTGGCAGCGCACAGCGCCTCCACCGTGATTTGGTAGCGCTTGGCGATGCTGCCCAGGCGCTGCCCCGCCATCACCGTGTGCTCACGCTGCTTCGCCTCCGCGCGCGCGGGGGTGGCGAGCTGAGCCAAGGCGAGGCCAGCGCAGAGCGAGGCGGTGGTGAGCAGCCGTCGGATCACGAGCGCGCACAGCCTGACCCCATACCCTCCGCGTGTCCAGCCCAAGAGCTCGGGTTATTGGGGGGTTTGGCGCGGCGCGACCAGGCGCCGCGCAGCTGACTCGTGAAGCCCGCGGTTAGCAGGCACTCAAGGCTCAGCTGAAGCCCGAGCTAGGGCGCTGGCGCCAGCGACACGGCGCCCGCCGCTTCACCCCCTGCGCCCGCTGTCTTGGCGCTACCAGCCGACTCGTCAGGCGCGCTGCTGCTGGCGCCGTCACTCGCGTCCGCCGCGGCGCAGCACCGGAAGCCCACCTCGTACCCCACGTAGGTCTCCCCATGGCTCTGGACGATGGGTCGGCAACGATTGCGCACGGGGCCCCACCAGCCCCCCTTGATCGCTGAGCGCTTGCCCGGCGCTTGCCAGGGCATGCTCACCCACTCGTTCACGTTGCCGTTCAGATCGTGGATGCCGAACGGCGACACGCACTCCGGCCGTGAGCCGGCTGGCTCGCGGCCATCCAGGCGGTCGAACTCCGCCTTGCACGACGGGCTCGCCTCACAGGCCTCGCGCGACAAGAACTCGCGGCGCCGCTTCTTGAACTCGCGGTCGATGTTGCACTTCTCTGCGTCGCGCTCGTAGCCCGTCGCGTGCGGGTACATCTGCTCGCCCTCGCAGGCGAAGTTGAACTCGCTCTCGGTGCAGAGGCGCTTACCGACGCCGTTACACCGGCGCGCCGCCTCCTCCCAGTCCACCAAGGTGTGCGGCAGCTCACCTTGTTTGTTCGGCCACTCGTAGCGATCCATACAAAATCGCATCGGTCGCCTCGGCTGACTGTCAGTGCACTGGACGGGTGAGGCGAAGCGCTTGCAGCGGCTCAGATCCGGCGACCCCTCCACGTCATTGACGTACTCGAGGCAGCGCGGCGCCACGTTGCGGCAGTAGCCGCCGCTCACGAGCTGCATGTCACTTGGGCAGGCAGCCTCATCATTCGCGGGCTCGAGGCCTTGGGTCCCTGGCGCAGCGGCTCCTTGGGCCGTCAGCACCGCGTCGCTCGCGGGCGCGCCTACGTCAGTGTCACTGACTAACTCGGGGTTCGGTGCGAGCGTCGGCTTCGCGTCGCTGTTAGGCTTCTTCTTTTTGGGTTTGGCAGCGCGCTTCACGCCGCGCTCATGGGCCCCAGCCCGCGCTGTCTTAGGCGCCGCGCTGCTCGGCTCCGGCGCAGCGCCCGAGACGTCGCCGCCCTGGCAAGCCACCAGACCAACCCCCAAACAGACCGCGGCCGCGGCCAACACATGCGAGTGCGCTCGGCGCATGGCAGCCGCATAGCCAGCCAGGGCGCGCCTGGCCCAGTTTTCGGCGCTCTACCTCGGCCCTGAGCTGGGCCGCGACTTACTGAAGCATTCGTCAGTTGAGTGGACTAGCTAGGCGCCTCACGGCGCAGCCTTCGAGCGCCGCGCGGCGCTTTGATCTTGCCTCGCAGCGCCGCGCGTGGTTACCCAACCCCCCCCAAAAAAAGAACCAAAACGCTTGAGGCCCCCGGCTCTCTCGAAGCGCAGGGGCCCAAAGTCGCTGTGAGCGCCGCTCGCCGTTGCTCAAGGGAGCGCTGCTCAGAGCCGCTCAGCGTCTACGGCCGCGCGGCTCTCAAGCAGCCCTAGAGCAGCAGCGTGCCGCGGTCCTCGAACTCGCGCAGGGTGGCGCCGGTGTAGATCTGGCGCGGGCGGTGGATGCGGTAGCC
>CAYQAC010000219.1:0-7753 GCA_964415255.1 uncultured Polyangiaceae bacterium
ACAGGGGCGAGCGTCCAGCGCACAGGGGCGAGCGTCCAGCGCACAGGGGCGAGCCCAGCGGGAGAGCTTCGAAGAGCGCGACGGGAGGCGAATTGAGGTCATGTGGATCACGCGGGCGCTGGGCCGCGCCGGGGCGACAGCGCAGCGCCACCAACCCATGCAAAGCAATGGCCAACGCGGATCACCTGCTGGGATCCTCGGATCTTCCGCACGCCACGCCATGGCACCTAAGCTGGGCTACCGTGTGCTCGGCGCCAGTGCGGCCGAGCGATGCCTCGTGGCGCAGAACTGTCCAACCCCCCAACCTGCCGCCTACTTCAGCTCGCTAACCGTCATGTATCCGATCCAAATCGAACGCCGCGTCATCGCCCCCAGCGCCGCTGTTTGGCGCGCCCTGAGCTCGCGCGCGGGGCTCGCGTTGTGGCAAGCCGATGAGGTGCGCGGCTCCGTCGCCCGCGGTGAGGTCGTCACGCTGGCGTGGCCCCAGCTCGGCGCCGAGCTGCACCTGGAGGTGGCGGAGCTGGTGCCCGGTCGTAGGATCGCGCTGCAAGATCCCAGCTCCAAGCTCACCCTGGAGCTCATGACGGGGGGCGTGCGCCTCACCCATGAGCTCATGGCGCCGCCTGACGACATCGAGGGCATGCACGCCTCCTGGCGCTTGGCCCTGAGCCAGCTCGCCCACAGCCTGGAGCGTCACCCCGGTTGCGTGCGCCACAGCGAGTGGGTGAGCTGCTCGCTGCCGGTGTCGGCGGCGCAAGTGCACAGCCTGATGGTGGTGCCTGAGCTCGCGGCGCGCTGGCTGTGGACAGGGCAGCTCGGTGACGAGGGGAGCCAAGCGGAGCTGGCTTACGCTGGCCGCGCCGTGAGCGGCCGCGTGCTGTGTCACACGCCGGGGCGCGACGTGTCGGTGTGCTGGGACGAGCACGGCGCCTCCACGCTCACGGTGCGCACGCTGCCTTCACCTGGCGTGAGCGACGAGCGCATCGTCGCCCTGGTGTGGTCGCGTTGGCACCCGGTGCTCGCCGACGCGGAGCAGATCCAAGCGGAGGGGCGCGCGCTGCGCGGCGAGCTTGCGGGCTCGCTCAAGCGGCTCGCTCACTTAGTGCAGCACACGGGCCGCGCGTAGCCGGCGCTTGGCGGCCCCAGCGCCGTATAGTTAGCCTCTATGACTATACGGCCTGCCTACTCCAGTAGGCTGCGCAGCATCCACGCGGTCTTCTCGTGCACTTGGAGGCGCTGGGTCAAGAGATCGCACGTCGGTTGATCGCCAGCGCCCTCCGCAGTGCCGAAGATCTCCCGTGAGGTGCGCGCCACCGTCTCGTGGCCCTCCACCAAATGGCGGATCATGTCCTCAGCCTTGGGGACGCCCGTGTTCTCCTTGATGGCAGACAGCTCACTGAACTGTGCGTAGGTGCCGGGCGCTGGGAAGCCGAGGGCGCGGATGCGCTCGGCGATCAGATCCACCGCCTGCGCCAGCTCTGTGTACTGCGTCTCGAACATCAGGTGCAGCGTCTGGAACATGGGGCCAGTCACGTTCCAGTGGAAGTTGTGGGTCTTCAGGTAGAGCGTGTAGCTGTCAGCTAACACCCGTGAGAGCCCCTGAGCGATCTCCTTACGCTCAGCCTCGCCGATCCCAATATCAATCTTCATGACACGTCCCTTTCGTGCTTCGTCATACCGCCCACAGCGGCGATCGCAAGCGTGCGCTGCGCGTGACGCGCCGCCGCACCCAGAGCACGTGGCTCTGAAGGCAGGCGCCCTCAGCACGCGAGCGAGGCGAGGCTCAGCGCACAACCGGCGCGAGGCGCGGCACACCATCGATGTGACGCTCGGCACGCGACTGATGTGAGGCTCAGCGCCCGTCCTCGGCGCCGGGCGCCGTCGACGCGCGCGGTGAGGTCTCGGCGTCAGCGCTCGGCGCCTCCCCGTCGCCTGGCTCTGCCTCGGCGCCTGTCGTCTCCTCGCTCCCCGCGGCGGCGGCCTTCCGTGGCCGCACCCAGGCGGCCACCACAGCGCCGATGTAGATCAGCGAGAGCGGGATGATAGCCACAATAGACAGGAACCCGAGCCAATACACCACGTTGCTCGCGAGGCGCGAGGCGTTGTCATCCCGTAGACCCCCCATGAACTGAAGCACGCCGCGCGCGATGTCCAAGATCGTGAGGCTCACCACGATGGCCGCCAGCGGCAGCAGGGTGGCCGTGGTAGTTTTCCACCAGGAAAACTCTGCGTAGCGGCTCAGGTAGAAGCAGAGCAGGGCCACCCGCCAGCTCGCCACCAGGAGCAAGAACCACAGGTTCATCTGCGTGGCTGTGGACATCGACACCAGCCGCTCCACCGGGATGGCGTACAGCGCGGCGGGCGGCGCGGTCAGGGTGATGAAGGTGAGCACGTGGCGGTAAGACCAGCGCCTCGGCCTGAGCGGCCACCCCACGGCGAACAGCGTAAGCGCGAGCAGGAACACGTAGGCGACGGACCCAGCGCCCGTCTTCTGCAGCGGCACCGCGCTCGGATCGTCCCACCAGCGCCCGACGCCCACGAGCCAAGTCGCGCCGAGCCCCAGCAAGAGGTGCCGGCTCCCAAACCGCTCCATCCGCTCCGCCGAGATGCGAAACGTCAGCAGATCGAACACATCGCGCGCCACGCCTCGCATCACTGCGATGTTAGCGTTCTGCGCCATGAGTTGCCCAGCTCAAGCGCCCCCTCCGTCCATGCCCGGCTACAGCCGCGGGCCGCGCCCGCGGTAGCCGCTCCAAACCGCGATCTGCTCGGTCCCTGCAGGTAACCTCGCGATCACCTGGCGGGCGGTGCCACCGCGCTCATGAGTCACCGCATGTCTTGGCAACAGCGCGCGCCCGTCGAGTAGTCAAAGTAGCCTGGCGGGTGGCTCTTCACCTTGGCGTCGCAGCCTTGGCGGGTGTTCCTGGCGTAGAAGCCGCCGCGGAACTGGCCTTTGGGGTCCTCCACCCACTCGTCTAGGTTGCCGACGACGTCGTACAGCGCGCCGCTCGGGAAGCGGCTGACGCAGGCGGGCGTGGCCCCGGTGTCGCGCAGGCCGGGGTCAGCTCCGGCTTCCATCAAGAGGTTGAGGCGCGGGTCGCGGTGCCCGCTCGAGGCGTCCCCGTGCAGCGCCGCCGCGGGGTGGAAGCTGCGGAACACGTTGCAGGCGCCGGCGACGTAGTTTTCTCCATATGGGAATTGTGTGCGCGCGGCGCCGCGGCAGGCCGCGTCCCACTCCTCCTCACGGCACAGGCGCTTGCCGGCGCGCTCACAGGCGCCCTTGGCCATGAAGTAGGTCATGTATCCCTGCGGAACCACGCCCGGGCGCGAGACGGCCACCGCCTCAAAGGGCTCACGCTGCCACGGCGGCAAGGCGGGGAGCGGCAGCGCCCGCGCGCGCGCGGGGCCGGTGCGCGGCAGCTCCACCTCCCAGATCTTGCGGATCTGGAGCAGGCGCCGAAAATCCGGCGGGTAATATGGAGAGAGCGGGCGCCCCTCACGGTCTACCGTGGCCAGCTCCCAGCGGTCCACGCAGCTCCGGCCCACCTGCTGCATCTCCGGCGGGCAGCCGCGCCGCGCGGCCATGTTCGGCGTCGCCCCATCAGCGCCAGGCGCAGCGGACCCAGGCGCGGTAGGCACAGCCGGCGCGCTGGCTCCCGACGACGCAGCGCCCGCAGGCAAGCGCCGCACCTCCTTGGGCGGCGGGGCCGCGCCCAGCGCGAACCCCACGAGCGCCACCGTCAGCGCTCCGAACCATCTAGAGCGCCGATCAGTTTGCCACCAGACGGACCCGGGAAACCGGCCCCATGCGGGGCGAGGGCCCGGTTTCCCGGGTCCTCTGCTCGGTGCTGCTTCCCTTCGTGCCGCTCTAGCCTGTGATTTGAGAGCAACAAACGGTAAACCGTTTGTTGCTCTAGCGCGAACCAAGGCGCCCATCTCGGCTCAGGCCAAGCCCACCGTGCGCGTCGTGAACGCGATGGGCGAGGTGCCGATGCGCTCATAGGCCTTGGTCCAAAGATCCGGCCGCGGCACGTCGAACACCAGGCGCGCCTCCACGTCCGTAGGCAGCCAGGAGCCGCGCTTGATCTCCTCCTCCAGCTGCAGCGGCGCCCAGCCTGCGTACCCCGCCAAGCCGAACAGGCTCGGCGGGTGGTTCCCCGCGGCAATAGCCTCCAGGGCGCGACGCGAGGCGGTGGCGGTGACGCCCTCGCACACCTCAAACTGCCCCTCGAGATCCGCCAGGCGCTCCTCCGTGCGGTACATCAGCCACACCTGCTCGCGTGACACGGGGCCGCCCACGCGCACCGCGCCGTCGACATCGACAGATGAGCTTACGACGTCGGTCCGCACCAGCAAATCTTCCAAGGTCATGACGTCGCGCCCGTTGAGGATCCACCCGAAGGCGCCCTCCGGGCCGTGCTGCGCCAAGAGCACCACCGAGCGATCGAAATGCGGATCGCCGAGCGGCGGCGCCGCGATCAAAAAACCTGGGGCAAGCGAGCTCACGCCGAGAGACGCTACCGCCCACCACGCGCGAGCGCACCCCAATCGACACCCTCACGCGCCACCCCCAGCCGCCTCACGGCTCGCCCGCCGAAGACTCACCGCGTCACGTAGCGGGCTGGTGGCGTACGCACGGCGCGCCCCAGGGCTCCCCAACCCCCGACCCCCGAACCCGGACCGTAAGATTGTAATTACTTGAAATCATTGATGAATGTAGCCGCGCTCGGTGCTTGTTTTGGGGGTTTGGCACCCCACCCCCGCGGCCCTGGGGTGGCGCCCTCGCAGCCCCCCGGCCGCTCCGTGGCCCGCTAACTCGTCACTCAGGAGCGACCAGCAGCAGCCGCTCCCACCTCAAGCAGCGCCCTGGTCACCCGTTTGTCGTGTTGGGCGCGCTCGGTTGCTAAAGTGAGCTGGATGCGCGTCATCGCTCATGGAGTCCGCGGCTCCGTCCCCGCGCCCGGGCCAGACACCGCACGTTACGGAGGCAACACCTCGTGCGTGGAGGTCAACCTGATGGACGGCACCCGCCTGGTGCTGGACGCTGGCACAGGGCTACGTGAGCTCGGCAAGCAGATGGCGCCCGGGCCCACCAAGGTCCACCTGCTGCTCTCTCACACGCACTGGGACCACGTGCTCGGCTTGCCGTTCTTCATGCCGCTCTGGCGCAAGGAGACCGAAATCGTCGTCTACCCGCTGGCCAGCGAGGCGCAGGAGCGGTTCCGCAAGACCATCACGCTGTTCGACGAGATCCACTTCCCCGTGGGCGTCAACGACATCCCCGCGAGCTTCGACTTCGTGAAGCCGGAGGGCTCAGTCTGGCAGATTGGCTCGGCGCAGGTCTCGCGCATCAAGCTGAACCACCCCGGCGGCTCGCAGGGCTTCCGCGTCGTGGACGCCGACGGCAGCTCGCTCGCCTACGTGACGGACAATGAGCTCGCGCTGCCAGCCCCCGGCGCCGGCTCGGACGACGAGTTGGTACGCTTCACTGACGATGTAGATCTCCTGATCCACGACGCGCAGTACCTCCCCGCAGACATGCCGGCCAAGGTGGGCTGGGGGCACTCCGTGGTGGACGACGTGCTCGAGCTGGCGCGGCGAGCGCGGCCGACGAAGCTGCTCTTGTTTCATCATGATCCAGATCGGACCGACAGCGAGCTCGACGCGATCCGCGACGCGGGCCGGAGCTGGCTCAAAGATCAGGCCGTGACGTGTGAGCTCGACATCGCGACTGAAGGCGTCGTCCACACGCTGCCTCCTCGGTGAGCGACGCCCCTCGGTGAGCGCTATTGCTCGGTGAGCGGCGCCCCTCGGTGAGCGACGTTGCTGGCAAGCACGCTGCCCAGGCGCTGAAGGGCTCCGCCCATCTAGAGCGCCGATCCGTTTGCCGCCACGCGAGCCCGAAAAAACGCCCCCATGCGGGGCGAGGGCGCGTTTTTCCGGGCTCTCCACGCGCTGCTGCTTCTCCTCGCGCCGCTCTAGCTCTCTGATTTGAGAACGACAAACGGTAGACCGTTTGTCGTTCTAGCGGCGACCTGACCGGTGTTCTAGGCTCGTGAAATGGCAGGTCCTATCCTCGTCACCAAGGGCGACGGCGAACAAGAGCCCCTCGACCTCAACAAGCTCCGGCGCTCCCTCGCGCGCTCGGGCGCCGGGGAGGCGCTGGTGGAGCGGGTGATCGAGCGCGTCACCGCGCGGGTGGACAGCGGTATCCCCACGGATACGCTCTACGGCATCGCCTTCCGGCAGCTGCGCAAGGAGCGCCGGCACATCGCGGCGCGCTACAGCCTGAAACGCTCCGTCATGCAGCTGGGCCCCACGGGGTACCCCTTTGAGCGCTTGGTCGGCGCGCTGCTCGAGGGGGATGGTTGGCAGGTGCGCATCAGCGCGCGCATGACAGGCTCCGTCACTCACGAGATTGATGTCGCCGCGCGGCGCGAGCACTTAGGAGAGGAGCGTCAGCTGCTCGTGGAGTGCAAGCACCGCAGCCAGGCGGACGCCAAGGTGGACGTGAAGACGGCGCTTTATGTCTCCGCCCGCGCTCGCGACCTCCTGGGGGATCTTAAGGAGAGCCCACACCAGTTCTGGCTTGCGACCAACGGGCGCTTCACGCAAGACGCCATCACCTACGCGGCCAGCGTGCGCCTCGGGCTGCTTGGCTGGAGCTACCCTGACTTTCGTGACGGTGAGGAGCCGCCCTGGGCCACCATGGAGCGGGCCAGCCTGCCCCCGGCGCCGCCCGCCGAGCTCGACCTCCCGCGGCGCAACCTAGCTCAGCGCATCACGGACGCCCTCGCCTTCCCCATCACCTGCCTGACGAGCCTGAAGCAGCGCCACAAGGGGCAGCTCTTGGATCAGAACGTGGTGCTGTGTCGTGAGCTGGAGGCGCGCCCCGCGCTGATCGACGCGCTCCGCCTGGAGCACAGCCAAGCCACGGAGCTGCGCCGCGAGCTGTACGACCTGCTGCACCCGATGAGCCTCGAGCCGAGCCCCGCGTCACGCCACTACTGACCGCCAGCTCGGTCAGTAGGGCGTACGGCCTGGTGGCGCGCGCTTAGCCTGGAGGTGCAGTCCATTCATCAGGTGCCCTGACTTATACACCACGCGCAGGGCGTGTCATCGTCAGGACACGTGACTCATGGATCGCCGCGCTCAGGGCTCGGGCAGCCCTCCCCCGGGGGCGCACAGCCCGAAGACGCAGGCGGGAGCCGGAGGCAAGGAGAAGCAAGAGGCGCAGGCGCTGCCCAGGCACTCCGTGTGTGCGCGATCGAGGGCGGCGAGGGTGTCGAGCTCAGCGTGCTGGTTCACGTAGAAGGCCCCTGAGCAGTGCTCTGCGGCGAGCGAACAGTTGCTCGTCATCACGATCTGGCAGTCCTCATCCTTCTCGCAGCTCTTAGTCCCCGCGATCGCCCTGAGCAGGTTGCCCTCCTGCGGGGAGCAATCACCCGCGCAGGCGCCGTCGAACACCCACACCGGGTTCGGGTAGTACTCGCAGGTGCCCACCGTCCACCCGGAGCCATCGCTGCAGGGGTAGCCGCAGGTCGCCGGCCCCATCCCCCACCTGTCACAGGCGCTTGAAGGCTGGGGCTGGACGTCTGGGCAGGGAGGCGGGGGGTTGGTGCCTCCCCAAACGCCCCAAGTGCCCCCCCGACAGACGATGGAGGTGCCGGGGCAGGAGTCATAAGGGTTCGAGCAAGCCAGCTCCTGCACCGTCCAACCGCCCCACTCGGCGCACTCCATCACGAAGGGGTAG
>CAYQAC010000220.1:0-7595 GCA_964415255.1 uncultured Polyangiaceae bacterium
CACGCCGCGAAGGCGATGCCGAGCGCGTGGATCAAATGGTACCGCGCCGCCGTCTCCCACCACCCCAGGCGGGTGGTGGCATCCTCGAGACCCGCCAAGGCCTTGGTGAGCCCATGCGCACCGAACGCACCCAGCCCCACCCCCAGGCACCCGAACACACCAGCGAGCAAGATCAGGAGTCGCTCCATGACGAGGTACCTAGCCCCGATGGCCACCCCCGGCTAGCGCGCTGAACGCTTACCGCTTGTCGTCCTCAACTCCGACAACTTTCGCTGTGCGACCGCGCAGGCCGCTGCCTCAACCCTCACAGGCTAGGGCACAGCCTTCGCGTCTTCGAGCAGCATGGGGTAGCGGTAGCCTGAGCCGAAGTCGACGTCGGTCTTGAAGGTGCCCTCGAGCACCAGCTGGGTGCCGACCTTCGGCTCAAGCGTCGTGGTCACGGCGAGATCCACCGCGCGACCGCCGCTTGTGCTGCCGTCCTTCACGTGGAGGAAGCTCTTGCCGAAGATGCCGGTGGTGAGCTTGGTCACCTCGACATGGATCCTGACGGTCTTCCCGTGGTAGCGCGCGGCGTCGCCCGCCAGCTCGGCCAGCAGCACCCCGCTGCCGCCCGGCGCGCGCGAGAGCACGCTGCCTGCCGGCGCGGGCGCGTGGGGACCCGCCGCGTGAGGAGCGCCGGACGCCGCTGCGGCTGCGCCTGCTGCGGCGGCTGCGCCTGATGCGGCGGGAGCCTGACCAGGTGCTGCTGCGGCGGAGCCCGCGGGGCCCACGTCACCCAGCACACCGAAGTAGATGCGCTCGAAGCGTCGCCCGAGGGTGGGGCTGTCGAAGTCTTCCATCAGGGTGGTGCTCGGGATCGTCACCGACTGCCCCACCGAGACGGGGGCCTTCTTCACCGCCGCCCACACTTCGCCGCTCGGGGTTTGGAGCCTCAAGTAGGTGTACTCCGCCACCTCGAGCCGCTCGAGCACCACCCCAGCGAGACCCGAAGCGCCCGGCGCCCCATGCGTGGCAGCCGGCGGCGCCTGCCCGGGCGACTGACCCACAGGCGGGTGGTCCGCAGGCAGCGCGCCGGGCTCCCCGAGCGGCGCCTCAGCGGGGAGCGCCTCCGCGCGCGCCGCGGTGGACCGCGGTGACTCCTCAGCAGGGTCTGGCTTGAGCCAGAAGCCAATGACCGCCGCGAGCGCGACCGCGGGGATGAGCAAGTGGGCAGGCTTCATCCCGCCTGCCTAGCACGGCCCGCACAGGTGGAGCACTGCCTCCCGGGGTGAGACCCACAGGGTGGCGGGCGACGGGCGGTCCGCTCCGCGGCGTGGGTCTGCTATGACCCGAGCTCGCGCTCGTCATGCCCACCCCCAAGCAAGTCGCCGCGGCGCTCAAGGAGCTGAAGCAGGTCGGTCGTCGTGAGCCGCGGCTCGCGGTGGAGGGCTGCATCCGCCTGCTCACCGGGCTCAAGGCCAAGGACGGCGCGCTGGACGACGTGCTGCGCGAGATCATCGACTGGCTCGGCGCGCCCATGCGCCGCGCCAAACCCCCTGAGCCCGAGCTCATGGATTGGCTCGAGCGCCTCGCCAAGGCCTACCGCGCCCAGCCCGCGCGCCTCGCCTCGCTCGGCGCCCGCTTCGGTGCCCTGTGCGGCTCGCCCGCCATCGCCTCACGCTGGGCTGACGTTTTCCAAACGGAATTGTACGCCGCGCAGCCAGCTCAAGCCACACCAGCGAAGACATCATCCAAGCTGACTCAAGCGACCAAACCAAGGCAGCCACTCAAGTCAGCGAAGCTGCCAGTGGCAGGCGAGGCGCACCCGCTGCGCCTGCCGTACCTCAGCGCGCTGAGCGCGGCCGAGCGCCATGAAGAGCTCCAGAGCGCGCTCACGCCGGGCGCGCACAGCTGGGCGGAGGCGGCGCTCGGCGTGAAGGCGCTCGCCGCCCTGGGTCAGGTGGACGCGGCGCTCAGCACCGCGCACCAGTACGCTCACCTGACTACACCGACGGAGCACGCCCGCGCCTGTGAGGCGGCGCTGTTAGCCGCTGGGCGCGAGGAGCAGGCCTACCGAGAGCACGCGCTGCTCGCCGCCCAGGAGACGCGCTACGTCGCGTGGTTCCGCGCGCTGAGGCAAAGGTACCCGCGGCGCGATCCGAAGCAGCTGTTGAGCGACTTGGTCAGCTTCACTGTCTTACAGCACGGCGAGGCAGTCCGCGGCAAGTGGTTCGCTGCGGCCAAGGAGGCTGAGCTCTATCAAGAGGCGATCGCCCTCGCGCAGAGCGGGGACGCCGACACCCGCACCTTGCTGCGCGCGGCGCGCGATTTCGCCGAGCGCGAGCCGCACTTCGCGCTTCAGGCGGGGCTCACCGCGCTCACGGCGATGCTCGACGCGGGCCCCTATGAAGTCACGAAGACTGACGTGTGGACCGCCTACAACGCGATCCTGCTCGCCGCGAACGCGGCGGAGCAGCGCGCCGAGGTCATCGAGCAGCTGCGCGCGCTGCTCAGCCCGGAGGCGGTGCGCGATCGCCTGGTCACGCGCACCCTGAGCCGTGAGCTGAACCTCTCATAAGCGCCCCGCTTGAAGCTCATTCGCCGCATCCGGCGCGCGAGCTCACACCGCATCACGGCGCACCGTGTGACGCGCTCAGCGCTCGCTCGCGGAGGCTCACACCGCATCACGGCGCACCGTGTGACGCGTGAAGCGCTCGCTCGCGGAGGCTCACACCGCGGTGCCGTCCAACCCCCATCCCCCCCTGCCCTGCTCGCAGCTCCATCGCGACACGCTCCGTCACGATGAGCGACGACGCATGGATGACTGCCCTGCTCATCACGCGCAGGGACCTTCCACATGCTCGAGCGGCGATCAGTTTGCCGCACGACTGACCAGGTGAGCCGCATGTCGTGCTAGGCTGCGCTCGTCATGAGTGATGACGACGATCCCGAGGTCGTGCAGCTCGGGGAGCTGTACGGCACCGCGCCGCCGTGGGCCGCTGGCTGGACACCGGAGGGCGTGATCGCAAAACTTGAGCCGCTCACCCTCCCCGCGCGGCAGCTGCGGATCCGAGAGGCTATCAGCCAGCGCCTGTCGAGCGTCACCTTGGTGATGGACGAGCCGAACGATCCTCACAACGGCGCGGCCATCGTCCGCAGCGCAGACGCGTTTGGCGTGCAGCAGGTCCACGTGGTGCCGCGAGAAGAGCGCTTCGCCGTCGCCACCGGGGTGGCGCGTGGGTCAGAGCGCTGGGTCGATGTCATCGTCCACCCCACGGCGCAGGAGGCCGCGCACCACCTGGACGCGCTCGGCTTCACCTTGGTCACCACCCACCCTGAGGGTGAGCTGCTCCCTGAGGCGCTCGCGCGCGTGGAGCGGGTGTGCCTGGTGTTCGGCAACGAGCATGATGGCATCGGTGAAGAGCTGTCCCGCGCGGCGCCGCTCAGCGTGCGCGTCCCCATGCGCGGCTTCGCCGAGAGCCTCAACGTGAGCGTCTCCGCCGGGATCTTGCTGGAGGCCGCCACGCGCGGCCGGCCTGGGGACCTCCCCGCCGCCGATCGCGAGCGGCTGTACGCCCGCGGGCTGTTCCGCTCCGTCCACCGCGCCGGGGAAATCTTAGCCAGCGCAGAGCCGCGCTAGCACCCAGAAGCACCGCCCAGGAGCAGCATCCAGCAGCAGCCCAAGCAAGCCACCCATGGCCTGTCCCGAGCGGCGCAGAGCCAACCAGAGCCAACCAGAGCCCAAACGAGGCGCCAAGAAACCGCATGGTTCTCCCGGGCTGGCCCACAGCTGGCCGTTTGTCGCCCCGAACGGCGCGCTTTGTGATACCTGCAGCGGCGGCCTAGCCCGCGCTCCCTGCGGGCTCAAGTTCGAGATTTCAACTCGGCGAGCTAAAGACTAGCTTCCGGTGATGGTGGCTCTCAGATGGCAAGCGTGACCTCAGAACCCAGTACTATCAGCGCCTCAACCAAGCTCGTGGGTCGCGTGAGTGGCAACGGCGGGCTGCGCCTTGAGGGCAGCCTGCGCGGCGACGTCGCCATCAGCGGGCCGCTTGAGGTCACCGCGGGCGGCAGCCTTGAGGGCAACGTGGAGGCTGGCGAGCTGGACGTCGCGGGCACCCTGAACGGGGACGCGCACACGAGCGGCCCCATCCGCGTCCAAGCGGGGGCCGTGGTGCAGGGTGAGCTGAGCGGCTCCCAGGTCACCATTGAGCCCGGCGCGAGCGTCGCGGTGCGACTCGGGACGGAGTTCGAGCTGGATTGGTGAGGCGCCCTTCAGCCCGCGCCCTGAGGTGAGCTCGGGCGCGACGCGCTGGGCAGCAGAGCAAGACTACGGAGGATCTCCAAATGGCAGGCACGGTGATAGGCGAAGGGCTCAGCGTCGACGGTGAGCTGGCGAGCGAAGATGAGGTGGTGGTGCACGGGTCGCTGCGCGGCACCTTGACCACCGCGGGCGTGGTCTCGGTGGGCACGGAGGGCACGGTGGAGGCCGACGTCGAAGCGGCGTCGCTCAGCGTGGCCGGCCGCGTGACGGGCAACGTCAGCGCAGCTGACCGCGTGGACATCCAAGCCGGTGGTCGCCTGGTGGGCGACGTGAAGGCAGCTCGGCTGACGATCGCGGACGGCGCCTCGTTCAAGGGCAACGTCGACATGGACGCGTGACGGAGGGGTCATGGTAAGCCAGTCGATCATCAGTGAAACCACCCGCGTTCGCGGTCACCTGAGCGGCAGCGGCTCGCTCCAGGTGGACGGCAGCGTGGAGGGCAACATCCAAGTGGATGGGGACGTGGTCCTCAGCAGCACAGCGCGCGTGCGCGGCGACATCCGGGGCGCGAGCCTCCACATCGCGGGGCAGGTTCAGGGCAACCTCCACGCAGAAGACGGCATCTTCCTCGAGGCTGGCGCGCGCGTGGTGGGTGATCTCACCGGCGCACGCATCGGCATCGCGGAGGGCGCCTTGGTCCGCGGCCTGGTGCAGACCGGCGCCGAAGCCACGGCGGGAGTGAGCTTGTCAGCGTCCGCGCAGCATCGTCCCGCAGCGCAGCGTTCGGTGGCAGCGCAGCGTCCGGTGGCAGCGCAGCGTTCGGTAGCGCAGCGTCCTGTAGCGGCGCAGCCTGCAGCAGAGCGCTCGGTAGCAGCAGAGCGCCCTGCACCCACGGCTCGGCCTGCGGCGGGTCGCTCAGCGCCGGTGGCGCGGCCGTCCGCCACTCGGGTTGACGCCAGCTCACCCACCGAGCGCGCGAAGCCAAGCGCAGCGCCGCGCACCAAGGCCAGCCCAGAGGCGGCAGACCTCACGAAGCCTAAGGCGAAGGACGCCGCGAAGGAGTCCGTCAGGGAGCCTGTCAAGGCGCCCGCGCGCTCGAAGCGGCCCCCCGCGCCCGTGGTGCCCGTGGTGAAGCGCGGCGCCGCCAAGAAGAAGCGGAAGGCCTGAGGTGGTCCCCGCCGGCGAGCGCCATCAGCGCCTGCTCACGTTGCTCCGCGAGCGCAGCTTCGCGAATCGGCGGGTGGTGCTGGCGAGCGGACGCGAGAGCGACTTCTTCATCGACTGCAAGCAGACGGTGCTCACCGCGGAGGGTCACGCCCTGGTCGGTGAGCTGATGTTCGACCTCTTGAGCTCACTGCCGATGTGCGACGCCGTGGGCGGGGTGGAGCTCGGCGGCTGCCCCTTGGCCAGCGCGGTGTCGCTCGTGAGCCACCACCGTGGCCGCGACTTACCCGCGCTCTACATCCGCAAGGCGCGCAAAGATCACGGCACCACCAAGCTGGTGGAGGGGGATCGCGCGCTCGTCCCAGGGCTCCGCGTGGTGATGTTGGAGGACGTCGTCACCACCGGCGGCTCCTCGCTGCGCGCGGTGGAGGCCCTGAACGAGGCGGGGGCCCAGGTGGTCGGCGTCGCCGCGCTGGTGGACAGGCTAGAGGGCGGCGCAGACTCGATGGTCGCAGCCGGCCTCCCCTTCCAGAGCCTCTACACCCGCTTGGATTTCCTCCCGGAGTAGTCTCGCTGCGGTCTCAGCGCGGTGCCGTCTAACCCCCAAAAAGGGAGCCCTTGCTCCGGGGTGAAGCGCCCGAACCGGGAGCTGCCGGAGCGGCTGTGTCCGTGGGTTTTGGGAGTTTGGCACCGCGCCGCGGGGGCTGCTCGCGCGATGAATCGTGATAACCGGTGCGATCCAGGGTACCGTACTGGGCTGTGAGGCGAACCTTGGGACAGCGCATCAAGACGCCTGCGTGGGGGCCCAGCGAGCAGCGCCCCCACACGCCGTGCGCCGGGCTCGCCCTGCTCGCGCTGCCCTTCGTCCTGCTCGCGCCTGGCGTTCTCCGCGCGGAAACACCGCCCGCAGCGGAGGCTGAGCGCGAGCCCACTCAGGCGGAGATCGAGGCCTGGCTGAAGGCGCGCGCGCTGCCTGACACACGCGACGAGGTGACGGGCTCAGAGGAGGCGCCGCCACCGCCGCCGCACGCGCGCGGCTTGGTGGTCGAGGCGGGCCTCGGCGCCATGGGCTACCTCGGCACCTTGAAGCACGTCTCGCCCACCTCACCGCTGCTCCACCTCCAGCTGGGGTATGAGGTGTTCGATTGGGCGATGGTGTTCGCTGAGGGGGATCTCGCCTACGGCAGCACCAGCTACGCTAACCCGCCTCCGCAGCCGCGCGCTTACTCGTTCTATGGCTTCGGCGGGGGTGTGCGCTTCACGGTGCGGCCCACGGAGCGCTTCGGCTTGTACCTGCAAGGCAGCATCGGCGCGGCGCAAGTCTCAGACGATGTGCTCATCGTCTACGGCTACCGCAGCGCCGATGAGCTGAACCCTTACTACGGCGCCCTGCTCGGCGCCGAGTGGTACCAGGTGAGCCCTCACCTCGCGCTCGCCGTCTCCGGCGGCGTCCGTAACTACGACGCGGGCCTCAGCCGCCAGCGCGCAAGCGAGACGGAGCTGGCCTGGCTCGGCTTGGTGTCGCTGCGCTACGCGTTCTGAGGTCAGCGGCGCTGCCCGCGCTGGATGCTGGGCGGCTCAAGTCAGTTCAGCTGACTAGCGTGGGCGCTGGGCGGCTCAAGTCAGTGTTACTGACTTATCCGCGGCGCTGCCCGCGCTGGATGCGCTCAAAGAGCGCCTCGGGGCTCAGGTAGTCTTCAGGGGTGAGCGGCGCGCGCGCCGCGCGCCGGGTGAGCGCGGTGACCGCGCGGCACACCTCGGCGTTAGCAGGCGCTGAGAGGCCGGCTGCGTCAGCTAGGCGTACTATTTCGCCGCTCAGCTCGTCGATCTCAGTGGCGCGGCCGCGCTCAAGATCAACCAGGGTGCTCGACTTGGCGCTCGGGTGCGCGGTGAACAGCGGGCGCGCGGCGCGGACGAACACGGCGTCTGGCAGGGTGAGCAGGCGCGCGATGGCGGTGGGCGGGAGCGCCATCACCCGGGCAGGTCGCCTGCCGGAGCGCAGCAGCACCTCATGACCCTCCAAGATGCAGGCCGAG
The DNA here is from genome assembly GCA_964415255.1 of uncultured Polyangiaceae bacterium. Taxonomy (GTDB): domain Bacteria; phylum Myxococcota_A; class Polyangia; order Polyangiales; family Polyangiaceae; genus JAHBVY01. The sequence goes on from CAYQAC010000220.1 coordinate 7,444, forward strand.
AACGCGCGACGCGCCGGGCGGCTCAAGAGCGAGGCCCGGATGGTGAGCCCCGTGGCGGCGCAGATCCCGTTGTTGAGGTTGAGGAGCAGCTTGCCCGCTTGGAGGTTGCCAATATCCGACGAGAGCGTGAGCGGCAGCCCCACCCCACCGAA
>CAYQAC010000221.1:0-4899 GCA_964415255.1 uncultured Polyangiaceae bacterium
GTCAGTACACTCACCGAGGTGCGCTGGGTGGCCTCAGTGAGGCGGGGGACGTGCTCATCCACACAGACGCAGGCGAGCTCATCATTGAGCTCTCGAACATCCAGTCAGCGCACCTGGTGCTCGACTGGCAGGCAGCGAAGCCGGGGCGGTCAGTGGCTGAGCCACAAGCGAAGGGTCGCCCCACGAGGAACCGACGCAAGTGAGCGTCAAACGGAGCGGAAACGCCATGGCACAAGCAACATCAGTTGGCGAAGATCTGGGCCTCATCGTCGAGCAAGTGGCGCAGGAGAAGGGCATCGACACACAGATCCTGATCGAGACGATCGAGCAGGCGATCTTGAAGGCAGCTCAGGCTGCCTTCGGTCAGGTGCGCGAGCTTGAGGCGCGGTTCAGCCCCGAGACAGGGCAGATCGATCTCTTCCAATACATGACCGTGGTGGAGGAGGTGGAGGAGCCCGAGCGGGAGATCGCCGTCACCGACGCCAAGCGTCATGGGCTGGACGCTGAGCTGGGTGAGGAGCTCGGCTTCCAGGTGTTCTGGCACCCGAAGGACGCCGAGCGCGCGCGCCAGCAAGACAAAGAGTTCGGGGACCTGCTCAAGATGAAGCAGGCGCGGAGCCAGTTCGGGCGCATCGCGGCGCAGAGCGCCAAGCAGGTGCTGCTCCAGCGCGTGCGCGACGCCGAGCGAGACCTCATCTACAACGAGTACAAGGACCGTAAGGGCGAGCTCATCCGCGGCATCATCCGGCGCTTCGAGAAGGGCCACAACGTGATCGTAGACCTGGGGCGCACGGAGGGCGTGCTGCCCTACCGGGAGCAGACCCCGCGCGAGACGTATCGCCCCGGGGATCGCATCGTGGCCTTCGTCAAGGACATCGATCGTGAGGCGCGCGGGCCGCTCGTGATCCTCAGCCGCAGCGCCCCGAGCCTGGTGGAGAAGCTGTTCGAGGCGGAGGTCCCCGAGATCGACGAGGGCATCGTCAAGATCGTGGGCGTGGCGCGCGAGGCCGGCTCGCGCAGCAAGATCGCGGTGAGCACGCGGGACAGCGACGTCGATCCGGTGGGCGCTTGCGTGGGCATCAAGGGCTCGCGCGTGCAGGCGGTGGTCCAGGAGCTGCGTGGGGAGAAGATCGACATCGTCCCTTACGATCGCGATCCGGCGCGCTACGTCATCGCCGCGATCCAGCCGGCCGAGGTGAACAAGGTGATCGTCGATGAGGCTGACCATCGCATGGAGCTGGTGGTCCCTGACGAGAAGCTGTCGCTCGCCATCGGGCGCAAGGGCCAGAACGTGCGGCTCGCTTCGCAGCTCACCGCGTGGAAGCTCGACATCATCTCCGAGTCCAAGTTCAAGCAGATGGAGGAGGAGGCGCTGCAGGCGCTGCGTGAGATCGACGGCATCGACGACGAGCTCGCCAAGCAGATGTACCGCCTCGGGTTCCGCGCGCTTGAGGAGGTCGCAGAGGCGGCGGTGGAGGAGCTCGTCACCATCCCTGGCATCGAGAGCAACGAGGCCGCTGAAGATTTGAAGGCGCGCGCTGATGGCACCATGGAGCGCATGCGCCAGGAGCGCCTCGCCGCGGCCGTGTCGAGCGCAGATGGCCTGACGGATCGGGACATGCTGCGCTTCGTACGCGGCGTGGGGCTGCGCACGCTGCACCTCTTGGAGGAGTCGGGTTACCGCACGGTGCAAGACCTCGCGCGGGAAGATCCAGACCGGCTCGCGATCAAGAGCGGCCTCGGCATCAAGAAGGCGCGCTTCGTGCAGCACGGCGCGCAGCACTTCCTGGCGCACGACCTCCCGGAGATCGACGTCGCGCGACGCGCCGCGCAGGCGCGCGCCGCGCAGGCGCCGAGCGAAGAATGAGCTGACGATTGATGATGTCTCACCCCCAACCCCGAAAGCCTCGCCAGGCTGCGCCCCGGCGCCGCCCGGCGAAGCTGCGTCCAGAGGGGCCACCGCGCCCGGTGCGCGACGCGCTCCGCGTTCACGCTGCGGGCGGAGCGGCGCCCCCGGTGCGCACCTGCGTCGGTTGTGGCGAGGAGGCCACTCAGGCGTCGCTCGTGCGGCTCGTCCTCACAGAGGACGCTGAGTACCCCGTGGCGGTGGATCTGGTGGGTAAGGCCTTCGGCCGCGGCGCTTGGGTTCACCCGGCGCCAAGCTGCCTCGCGGGCGCCGCCAAGCGCGGCCTCGCGCGGAGCTTCAAGGCGCAGGTGAAGGTGCAGCCAGAGGCGCTGGTCGCGCAGCTGGCGGTGGCGGGCGGGCGGCGGCTCACGGGGCTCTTGCTCGCGGCGCACCGCAGCCGGAAGTTGGCCGTGGGGGCGGACGCGGTGACGGACGCCGTTCAGCGCGGAGAGGCTCAGCTCGTGTGGCTCGCAGAGGACGCCGCGGCGGCGAGCCGGCTGAGCGCCGTGGGGCTCGCGCGGCAAGCTGATGAGCTGGTCGAGTGGGGGACGAAGGCGCAGCTCGGTGCCGCGTTGGGGCGGGCTGAGGCCGCGATTGTCGCGGTGCTTGATGCGCGACTCGCTTCGGCGGTAAGGACCGCCGTAGCGATCGCTTGTGTGGTGAGGCCTACCCCCGGATCGAGCGGGGCAGGTGGTGTGCAGAGCGTGGATGAATCCACGGAGGTTCGATGAGCAAGGTGCGTGTGTACGAGGTCGCCCGTGAGTTGGGCATCGACAACAAGGCGGTCATGACCTTGTTGCGGGATCTTGGGGTGCCCGAGGTCCGGAATCACATGAGCGCGGTCCCCGCGGATGTGATCGATCGAGTGAGGCGTCATCTCGACAAGCAGAACGGTGAGAAGGTGGAGGAGCAGCGCATCCACGCCACCGTGGTGAAGCGGCGGCGTCGCGGCACGGCCGACGTCTCATCGCCACAGGCTTCGGCGGCGCCACTCACCCCACCGGGTCGCTCCTCGCCGGTCGCCTCAGCGGCGCCCATGGAGTCCGAGCCGCCGCCCGTCGTGGTCGTGGAGGCCCCCGTCGCGGCGCCCGAGCCGAAGGCAGCGCCCGTCACGGAGGCTGCCCCTGAGCGCGCCGCGGTTGAGCCACCCAGCGCCAACGCAGCTGAGTCAGCTGCTCGTGAGCCGTCAGCAGCTACGCGCAAGGCGGTTGAGAGCGAGGCCGCTAAGAGCCAGGCCGCTGAGAGCCAGGCCGCTGAGAGCCGGGCCGCTGAGAGCCAGGCCGCTGAGAGCAAGGCCGAGCCTGTCGCAGTGCCCCCGAGCAGCGCGGCAGAAGAGGCTCAATCTTCCGCCGAGGTGAGGGAGGAGCCCGCGCGCCTCGCGACCCTACCGCCGGCCCCGGAGCAGCCGGTTTCAGCGCCACCTGCGCGTGAGCCAGCGCCCGAGCCGGTTGTCAGCCAGACTGCCCAAGCCTCGGAGCCGCCCGCGGCGCGCCCGAGCACCGCCCCCAAGACGGGCATCGACGTGTGGAAGGGGCGCCCCGGCGTGCCCATGCCCCAGGCGCCGCGCGGCCCCACGCCGCGGCGCGTGCAGTACGACGCCAAGGCGGGTGGCCCGGGTGGCGGGCCGCGCGGTCGTGGCCCGATGGGCCCCGGCTCGATGCGCCCTGGTCCTGGCGGGCGCCCCGGCAATCGGCGCTTCCCGCTGGCGCCTAAGCGCGGTGGCGGCGCGATCCTCACTCAAGAGCGCTCCGCCCATAAGAAGGTGGTCCGCATCGAGGACACCATCACGCTGCAGCAGCTCGGTCAGCGCATGGGCCTCAAGGCGAACCAGCTGCTCACCAAGCTGATGCAGCTGGGGATGAGCGGCGTGCACATCAACAGCACGCTGGACGCGGACACCGCCAAGATCGTCGCTAACGAGTTCGGCTGGGAGGTCGAGAACGTCGCGGTGAGCGAGGAAGAGGCGCTCAAGGCGGCGCGCGGCTTCGAGGAAGAAGAGGCGGCCAGCGTTGAGGATCTAGACTCCATCCCCAGGCCCCCGGTGGTCGCGGTGATGGGTCACGTCGATCATGGCAAGACGAGCCTGCTCGATCGGATCCGCAAGGCGGACGTCGCGACGGGTGAGGCCGGCGGCATCACCCAGCACATCGGCGCCTACTCGGTGAAGACCAAGCACGGCAAGATCACCTTCCTGGATACCCCAGGTCACGCGGCGTTCTCTGCTATGCGCGCTCGCGGCGCGAAGTGCACCGATCTCGTCATCCTGGTGGTGGCAGCGGACGACGGCGTCATGCCGCAGACGAAGGAGGCCATCAGCCACGCGCGCGCTGCAGGCGTGCCGATCGTGGTGGCCGTCAACAAGATCGACAAGGAGCAGGCGCAGCCTGAGCGCGTGCGGCGTGAGCTGAGCGAGCAAGGGCTGGTCCCAGAGGAGTGGGGTGGCCAGACGCTGTTCACCGAGGTCTCCGCGGCGACGGGCCAGGGGATCGAGAACCTGCTCGAGCAAGTGATCTTGCAAGCGGAGGTCCTCGAGCTGCGCGCCAACCCAAAGAACCCAGCGGACGGCGTGGTGGTGGAGGCGCAGCTCGATCGCGGCATGGGCGCCTTGGCCACGGTGCTCGTGACGGACGGCACCCTGCACCGCGGCGACTACATCCTCGCGGGCCGCGCCTTCGGCAAGATCCGCGCGATGCACGACCACACCGGTCGTAAGGTGAATGAAGCTGGCCCCTCCATGCCGGTGTCCGTCATCGGGCTCGACGACGTGCCCTTCGCGGGTGACTCGGTTCACGCCGTGAAGGACATGAAGAAGGCGCAGGAGATCGCGGCGCAGCGAAAGTCCAAGAACCGCTCCAGCACCATCGCGCCTCGCCCCCACAAGATGTCGCTAGAGGAGCTGGCGCGTCAGATGAGCCAGAACCAGGCGCTGGAGTTCAAGGTCATCATCAAGGCCGACGACCGCGAGACCGACAGAAGCGGCGGCAGCCCCGGTG
>CAYQAC010000221.1:4909-7468 GCA_964415255.1 uncultured Polyangiaceae bacterium
GTCCAGGGCTCGGTGGAGGCGCTCCGGTCGTCGCTTGAGCAGCTCAGCACCGAGAAGGTGAAGGTCACCGTGGTGCACGCCGCGGCGGGCAGCATCACCGAGAGCGACGTGAACCTCGCGGTCGCGGCGGACGCCATGATCATCGGGTTCAACGTGCGCCCGGCGGGCAAGGCCGCGCAGCTCGCGCAGCAAGAGAGCATCGAGATCCGCCGCTACGAGATCATCTACGCCGTGGTGGACGACGTGAAGGCCAGCATGGAGGGCCTCTTGGCCCCCACCTTGGTCGAGCGCGCGCTGGGCAAGGCGGAGGTGCTGCAGGTGTTCCGCGTCTCCAAGGCCGGCACCATCGCGGGCTGCATGATCACAGATGGCCTCGTGCGTCGTAACGCGGGCGCCCGCGTGCTGCGTGACGGCGTGGTGGTCCACGAAGGGAAGATCACGAGCCTCAAGCGTTTCAAGGACGACGTGCGCGAGGTGAAAAACGGCTTCGAGTGTGGTCTCTCGGTCGACGGCTTCAGCGGCCTCGAGGTGGGGGACCGGGTGGAGGCGTTCGAGTTCGAGCAGGTCAAGCAGACGCTCTGAACACTCCGTCGCCTGGCCCTGCAGAGCGCAGAGCCAGGCGACACGAGCGAGCTCGCCGAGGGCGGGCGTCACGAGGTGTTGCCGCGTGAGCGCCTGCCTGATGTGTGGCAGCTAACCTGACTGTTGATTGGTGAGCGAGCGTCGGAGGACACCTCATGAAGAGTGACGGGATGCGGCCTCAGCGCGTGGCTGAGGGCCTCAAGGCGCGGCTCGCGGAGCTGCTCCGCAAAGAAGCGGATGATCCACGCGTCGCCGCGCTGGTGATCACCTCCGTGCACATGACGGACGATCTTGGCATCGCCAAGGTGAACGTGCGCCTGCTGGCGGGGGACGACGAGCGGGCGCGCCGGCGCGTGATGCGCTCACTCGGGAGCATGGCGGGGCACCTTCGGCGCGCGCTCGGCCGTGAGGTGCGGATGAAGCGCCTGCCAGAGCTGCGCTTCTATTACGACGTGGGCGTCGACAACGAGCGCCAGGTGACGCGCATCTTGGACGAGCTGAGCCAGGGTGAGGAGGCGCCTGAGGCGCCTGAGGCGCCGAGCGACGAGTCGTGAGGGTTCCTGAGGCGTCCACGCGTGACGTACGCCGCACCCACGCGTGATGTACGCCGTGTCCACGCGTGACGTACGCCGCGTCCACGCATGACGTACGCCGCACCCACGTGTGACGCACGCCGCACCCACGCGTGACGTACGCTGCGTTCACGTGTGACGCACGCCGCACCCACGCGTGACGTAGGGGCGCAGCATGCTGCGCCCCTGTGCGCTGCGCCCCTGTGCGTGCGCCCCTGCGCGCTGCGCCCCTTCAGGAACGCACTACTGGATCATCAGCTGCACCCGGCGGTTGCGGGTGCGATTCGCGTCGGACACGTTCGGGACGAGCGGCTTCGTCTGGCCGTAGCCCTTCGCGCTGAGGCGCGAGCCGTTGATGCCCATCTTGATCAGGGCGTCGCGCACCGCCGTCGCGCGCTCATTGCTGAGGCGCATGTTGTACTCGGCGGAGCCGGTGTTGTCCGTGTGCCCCTGGATCTCAAGGGAGGTGATCTCCGGCTTGGCGCGCAGCACCTCGGCAATCTCCTGGAGCAGCGCCATGGAGTCAGGCGAAATGGTCGAGGAGTTGTGCTCGAAGTGCACCTGCTTTCGTAGCTGCAGCTCCTTCGCCGTGGCCACCACGTTCGCCGTCTTGGGGCGCTTGTTCAGCGAGATGCGCGCCTGCACATCTTGCTGCGCCTGCACGTCCCACTCAGTCACGCTGACGAAGTAGTCAGGCGCCGTGACGGTGATCTTCGCGGTGCCGGGCACCACGTTCTCGAAGCGGAAGGCCCCAGTGGCGTCGGCGCTCAGCTCCAGCTCGCGCCCCAGCGGATCCGTGATCTTCACGGTGGCGCTCGCCACCGCGCCGCCCTCGGAGTCTTGTAGCTGACCCACCACGTTGCCCACCTTAGGGAGCGCTGAGAGCTCGCAGGTGATCTGGGTGACGCTGGGGCCGCTCGGCAGGTTCGGAGCCGCCTGACCAGGCACTGGCGTGGCCGGCGTGACGACCACCAGCGTCGCGCTGCACTCCCCGGTGCGGTAGCCCTCCGCGGCGACCTTCATGGTGTAGGTGCCTGGGTCCAGATCCGCGCTGATGAAGCTGCCGTCGGCGCGCCCCACCATGCCGGTGAGCGGCCGCCCCTCGAAGGTCAGGGTGGCGCCTGGGATCGGGTGCTTGGTGGCTTCGTCGACCACGGTGCCGGCGATCACATAGCGCTGTGGCCCGCTCGCCGAGGGCTTCTCGATCTCCACCACCTTCACGGTGGGCTCCGCCTCGTTCACGTCGTAGGCGTAGCCGACGCCCAACCACAACGCCCAGGGCAGCTCCGGCGCGACCTCCTCCAGGAAGCTGCTGGTGGCGCCGGTGCCGATGTCGAACGCGGCGGTGAAGCCGAGGCCATCGAGCCACGGGTGCACCCGCGCGCCGAGCGTCAGGCGCTGCGGC
>CAYQAC010000222.1:0-7417 GCA_964415255.1 uncultured Polyangiaceae bacterium
CCCCTGCCCCGCTGAGCAGGTGCGCCTCCACGCTCACGGGCGCCTCCGCGCGCGCGTGAGCGTGGAGGCGCACCTGCTCAGCGGGGCAGGGGGTCAGCCGTTTCAGGCGGATCTATACGGCGCAGAGCTGCGCCTGCACCTCGTGCATCGGCTGCGGGAGGAGCGGCGCTTCGATGGCCTTCCGGCGCTCGTGGCGCAGATCGGGCGCGACGCTGAGGCGGCGCGCGAGCGGCTCGCGGAGCGGCGCTGGCCAGCGCCTGGCGCGGCGTGGGTTTAGGGGCGCGTTGCCACGGGGAAGGTACGACGACAAACGGTGAACCGTTTGTCGTGCTAGCGTCGCGGCGTGGATCGCACGTTGCTAGCGCGCCTCTCGCGTCAGGAGTTGATCGAGCATGCCAGGGCGCTCGGCGTCCCGCGTCCGGAGGTGATGACGCGCGATGAGCTGACGGACGAGGCGCTGCGGCGCGCCTACGGTGAGGGCACGGAGGGCCGCCGCGCGCGCGGCTGGTTCGGGGTGGCGCGCGATCTGCTCGCGGGGTTGGTGGAGCAGGGCCTGCACCTGCCGGACGCCGCGAAGGTGATCCGCGGGGAAACAGCGGTGAACGACGCGCCGCGCAGGCCGCTCGCGACCGTCACCCTGGCGGAGATCTACGCCGCGCAGGGGCACCTGGAGCGCAGCTTGGGCGTGCTGGAAGAGGTGCTGGAGAAGGAGCCGGAGCATGAGCACGCGCGCCGCTCGCTTGAGGCCCTGCGGCAGCGCACGGCGCCGAGCGCCAGCGAGGTGGAGCTCGTCACGGTGCCAGACGCTGCCGAGCCCGTCGCTGATAGTACGCTTAGCGAACTAGCGGCTGCGGAGGCGCCCGCTGCTGAGCCCGTCGCTGATAGTACGCTTAGCGAACTAGCGGCTGCGGAGGCGCCCGAGCTGCCTAGTGAGTCGCCGCCGGCGCCTGCCGATCCGTTCGCGGCTCCGTCCACGGCGCCGCTGGTCGCCATGTCGCCCGTCAGCCCAGACAGCGCGGTCATCTTCACGCAGGGGCCGCGCGTGGTGCTCACTTGGCGGCTCTCGCAGGCAACCTTCGAGCGTTGCTTCGCGCGTCATCCAACGGGGGCGCCGGCGGCGCGCGTGGTGTGGTGGGAGCCAGGTGCTCCGGCGCGGCGGATCGAGCGTGAGACCACGCTCACCCAGTCGGAGGGTGAGCTGGTGCTTGAGGCTGAGGGCGCTACGGCGCAGGCGGTGGTGCGTGGGGCCATTGGTTGGCGCGCGGGGGACGCGTTTCAGCTGGTGGCGGTGGCCGTGGTGACCGCGCTCTCGGAGCCAGCGCCTGTTTATCGGCCGCACGCCGCGGTGCAGCTCGGCGACCTCGACGCCCGACGCAGCGTCGCTCAAAGCCTCGCCTCACGCTACGCGTGAGCGGCTCACGTCGCCTGAGCGCGCCTGGCACGCGCTCCTTAGGGGGATGGGGGTTCACTCCCTCCTGGTGCGTGATGTGGTCTTTGACAGACGCTGTTCATGCGTCTCGCGTTGCTTTGGTCACGGTCGCAGGCCTCATGGGCGTCTTCGGGCGGCCTTGAAGAACATCGCGCGGCGCCTTTGGGGCGTTGAAGAGCTGGTTGGGCACCTCGCTGCGTGCCTGCAGCGCACTTCATCGCGCTGGGTAGCCACTGGGTGCCCTGCTCGCCGCGCACTTCATCGCGCTGTGTAGCCAGCTGCGGGTGGCTGTGCGCCGTCATCACAGCATGGCCGCCAGTGGCCGCGGGCGGCGACGAAAAGCCGGAAACCTCGCGCACCTTCGCGTCGACTCACCGCGCTATGTCAACGTCTCAGGCTGCACCCTCGCAGCGCGCTGGATGGCGCGCCGTCGCCACCATCGCGTCGCCACCGAGCGCTCATTCGCCGCACCACGCTGCATCGCTGAGCGCGCCATCGAGCGCTCTATCGCCGCACCACGCTGCATCGCTGAGCGCGCGGCCCAGCGTGGTACCTCAACGCGCCTCGCTGAGCGCGTCGCGCCTCACCTCGGCCTATCGTGGAGGCGCCGCTCGCGTCATCGCGCGCTGTGCCGCAGCGGTGCTCACGGCGCTCCTTGGTCTGTGCGTCGCCACCCGCGCCGTCGCGAGCGACGGCGCGGGCGCGTCGAGCTTCAGGGTGCGCGCCGGGGTGCAGCAGACGTCCCTTGGGCGCGAGGGTCGCGTGCTGTTCGAGCTGAAGCTACCGTTCGATGCACTGACGAGAGGCGCGCCGCGCCGCGCGCGCCTGAGCGGGCTGCGTGAGGGTGACGGTGAGCGCGGCGGCGAAGGGAAGGACGGCGGTGTGGAGCGCGCGGCTGAGCTGCCGCGCGCGCTGCGGCTCTCGAGCGCCGACGTGGAGCGCTTGGTGCAGTACGCCTTGGGCGCTGACCGCGTGGCCTCACGCGCGCGGCGCCTGAACCGCTTGGCGTCGCGCGCCAAGTCATCAGCGTGGCTGCCGGAACTCACCCTGCGCGGCGGCCGGCGCACCGATCAGACGCTGCGGCTCACGCCGACCGCCAGTGATCCTTACCGCTACTCCCAGTCGGACGGCACGGATCTTTACGGTGAGGCGCGCGCCGCGTGGAAGCTCGATCGGCTCTTGTTCGCGAAGGAGGAGGTGGTGCTGGCGCGCCAGCACCAGAGCGAGCGGGCGCGGCGCGATCAGGTGGTGGAGCGGCTGCTCACGGCGCTGTTCGCGTGGCAGCGCGCCGAGCTGGCGAGCCGCGACCCGGCCTTGGACAGCGCAGCGCAGCTGCGCAGCCGCTTGGACGCGTTGCAGGCGCGCCTGCGCCTCGACGTGCTGACGCGCGGGGGCTTCAGTCGCTTGGTGGCCGCGCCGTCGCGTTCAAAGCGTGAGTGATGCTGATGAGCGCTGCGGTGGGTGGGGGGCGGTCACGCTGGCACCTGGGGGCTCTCAGTGCGCTGCGCCTGAAGGTGCCTCGCGCAGAGGCTCTCAGTGCCATGCGCCTTGAAGTGCCTCGCGCCGAGGCTCTCAGTGCGCTGCGCCTGGAGGTGCTTCGCGCGGGGGCTCTCAGTGCCGCGCGCCTTGCAGTGCTCTGCACGGAGCGGTGCCGTCCAACCCCCCAAAAAATAAGCGCGATCTGCTAGCGGCGAGCGCTCATGACCCCACGCTCTCGTACCGCGCCAGGCGGTGGCGATCGGGCTGGCGTTCCACGATCCTGAGGTGTAGAACCCGCGCACCATGCTTGCTGATACGCGTAGCAAAATCGCCGACCTCCAAAGGCGCCTTGAGGCGCTAAGGGGGCATCTTTGACCTCGCTCAGCTAAAACGGGACGTCGCGGAGCTGGACTCCGTCTCGAGCGCTCCTGGGTTTTGGGACGATCAAGAGCGCGCGCAGGCGCTGCTCAGGCGTCGCTCAGCCGCCAGCGACAAGATTGAGCTGGTCACGCGCCTGGAGAAGGACATCAGCGACGCTGACGAGTTGTTTCAGCTGGTGGAGGAGGAGGGGGACGAGGCCTCGCTCCCCGAGGTAGACGGGCTGCTGGTCCCGATCGACGCTGAGCTGCGGCGCGCTGAGCTGCAGCGCATGCTGAGCGGGGAGACAGATCATGCCGGCGCCATCGTCAGCATCAACAGCGGCGCGGGCGGGACGGACGCGAAGGACTGGGCGGAGATGCTGCTCCGAATGTACCTTCGCTGGTGCGAGGCCAAGGGCTTCAAGACGGAGATCGTCGACCAGGAAGAGGGTCAAGAGGCGGGTATCAACGCCGCCTCGTTCACCGTCAGCGGCTCAAACGCCTACGGCTACCTGAAGGCAGAGCGTGGCGTGCACCGCCTGGTGCGCATCAGCCCGTTCGACGCCAACGCGCGGCGCCAAACCAGCTTCGCCGCGGTGGAGGTCACGCCGGACATCGAGGACGAAATCCAGATCGATGTGGCGGAGACAGATCTGGAGATCACCACCATGCGCGCCGGCGGCAAGGGTGGCCAGAACGTGAACAAGGTGGAGTCCGCGGTGCGCATGCGGCACCTGCCCTCCGGCATCATGGTGGTGTGCCGTATTGAGCGCTCACAGCACCAGAACCGGCGCATGGCGCTGAAGATGCTGAAGGCGCGCCTGTATGAGATGGAGCAGGCGCGGCGCAGCGGCGAGAAAGATCGCTACGAGGCGGCCAAGGGCAAAATCGACTTCGGCAACCAGATCCGCAGTTATGTCATGCAGCCTTACCAAATGGTGAAGGACTTGCGGACAGATCATGAGGACACCAACGTCGATGGTGTGCTGAACGGCGAGATAGATGGCTTCATTGAGGCGTACTTGATGAAGCAGAGCGAAGGCGAGCAGGGCAAACCATGAGCGAGGAGCGGCCGCGAGAAGCCGGCGAAGAGGCCTTGATTGAGGTGCGGCGAGGGAAGGCCGCGGCGCTGCGAACGCGCGGGGTGGATCCCTTCACGAACCAGGTGGAGCGCGCCGCGCGGCGGCGCGTGCAGGCGGTTCGTGAGGCGTTCGCGCCCGCGCTTGTCGGCGAGCCGAGCGAGCTGCGCTACGACCCAGAGCAGGTGGCGGCGCTGCAGCAGCAGCTGGGCCAGCCCATCGTGGTGCTGGGGCGCCTGAAGGCGCGGCGTGGTTTTGGTAAGGTGAGCTTCCTTCAACTGGAGGACGAGAGCGGCAGCCTCCAAATCTTCGCCAAGATTGACAGCCTGGGTGAGCATTTCGCGCTCCTGGGGGAGGTGGACCTCGCGGATCACCTGGAGGCCGAGGGCGAGGCCATGGTGACCAAGACAGGCGAGCTGTCTATTGAGGCGCGGCGCCTGAAGCTGGTCACCAAGGCGCTGCGCCCGCCGCCGGACAAGTGGCACGGCCTGTCGGACGTGGACTTGCGTTATCGGCGCCGCTACGTGGACTTCGCCGTCAACCAGGAGGCCAAGCAGGTGATGGTGGCGCGCACGCTCATCATTCAAGGCCTGCGGAGCTACTTGGACGGTGAAGATTTCCTCGAGGTGGAGACGCCCACGCTGCACCCCCTGGTGGGCGGCGCGGCGGCGCGCCCGTTCGAGACGCACCACCACACGCTAGACATGCAGCTTTACCTCCGCATCGCGCCGGAGCTCTACTTGAAGCGCCTGCTCGTGGGCGGCTTTGAGCGGGTGTATGAGTTCGCGCGCTGCTTCCGCAATGAAGGGGTGAGCACGCGGCACAACCCCGAGTTCACCATGCTGGAGTTCTACCGCGCCTACGCGGACTACCGCGTGCTGATGGACATGGCGGAGGCTTTGTTTCGCCACGTGGACGCCGCGCTCGCGGAGGGGCTCAAGCGGCGCGGCCAAGCGGCCACCTACGCCGCGTGGTGCGCGGAGCGGCGCTTCACCCTGAGCGAGCCCTTCTGTCGCGTGCCCATGCACCTGGCGGTGGCGCGCGCGCTCGTGAAGATGGGGGTGGAGCCGGAGGCGGGCGCGCTGGGTCCGCTGGTGGCGGCGCCCAGCGCGGGGGATTCGCAGGGCTCGTCAGGTGAGGGGACGAGCGCCGCGGTCGCGCTGCGAGCGCGGGTGAACGCTTGGGTCGCGGGCGAGCTTGGGTCCATCGCGCTGACGGAGGGCCTCTCGGAGGCGGCGCGCGCAGCGGGTGATGAGCGGGTGCGCGGCTTCGCGAAGTCGAACGAGCGCAGCGGGCGCGTGGACTGGAAGAACTTGCGTCAGGGGCTGTCCGGCTGTGACAGCGACGGGGAGCGGCTGTTCGCGGCCTACGAGTACCTGGCGGAGCCGTTCCTCACGGAGGATTACCGCTCACAGAGCGGTGAGCACAGCCTGCCTGTCTTGATCACGGACTACCCGTTTGAGGTGTCGCCGCTGGCGCGCCGCAATGACGACGAGCCAAGCCTCACGGATCGCTTTGAGCTGTTCGTAGATGGCCGCGAGATCTGCAACGCCTTCAGCGAGCTGAACGATCCAGACGATCAGGCGGCGCGCTTCCGCGCCCAGGTGGAGAAGAAGGCGCGCGGTCAGGACGAGACGATGGACTACGACGCGGACTACATCCGCGCGCTGGAGTACGGCATGCCGCCGGCGGCTGGCTTCGGGCTCGGGGTGGATAGGCTGGTGATGCTGCTCACGGGGCAGGCCTCCATCCGCGACGTGATCGCCTTCCCGCTGCTGCGCCCTGAGGCGGGATGAGCGCCGGGAGCCTCGCTGAGCTGGCGGCGCCGCTGGCGGCGCTGTCGGACGTGGGGCTCGCTTGGCCGTCAGGGCTGCTGGGTTCCTTGGGAGCGGCGGAGCCGCTGGGATTGCTGGGGACGGCAGAGCCGTCGTGGTTCCAGCGCCTGACGGCGTGGCTCTTGGGCTCGCTGGGTCTGGCCGGTCGGATCGGCCTGGTCGTCGTCCTGGTGGCGGCCGTGCTGTACCTGCTGGTGCGCGCCATCCGCCGCATGAGCACCCGCGGGCGCCGCGCGGTGCTGGTGGGGATGACGCTGCTCGGCTTGCTTGGCACCGTGGGCTTTGGCGTCGTCGCCTGGCTGCTGCCGGAGCAGCAGGGGCGCGTCTTCGTGTGGTGGCATCAGGCGGTGCGCGGCGGCGCCGCGCTGTCGGTGATTTGCCTCACCATCGGCGCGCTGGGGCTGGTCATCCCGCGCCTGCTGGATCTGGTCGAGCGCTCTGGCTTCAAGGGCTACATCGCCGCGCGTCACGTGCGCTCGGGCAAGAGCGGCTTCCTGACGGTCATCAGCATTTTGTCGATCTCCGGCGTCGCGGTCAGCACCTTCGCCCTGTGCGCGGTGATCAGCATCATGGGCGGCTTCGGGCAGGACCTGAAGCGCAAGATCCTCGGCAACAACGCGCACATCCACATCGCCGCCACCGAGATCGGGGGGTTTGGTGGCTGGCGTGAGAGCATCGACGCCGCGCGCCGGGTGCCCGGTGTTCACGCGGCGAGCCCGATCGCCGCGGGCGAGGCGATGGCCTCAAGCCACTCCAACACCGGCGGCGTGATGCTGAAGGGCGTCGACACGGCGAGCATTGGTCAGGTGATCGACCTGATTGATAACATCGAGGCCGGCCGCTTCGAGTACTTGGTGGATCCGAGCAAGCTCACGCAGCTCGCGCCGGACGAGATCATCGGCTACGGCCCTGGCGGGCGCCCCTACTACAAGGGCCCCATCGCTGACTGGCAGCGCAACGTGGCCTTGGGGGGCGACAGCGCGCCTGACGTGTACCCTGGCATCATCATCGGGCGTGAGCTCTCCAAGACGCTGAACGCCCTGGTGGGCGACGAGATCACCTTGGTGGGCCCGCTGGGTGAGCTCGGGCCCATGGGTGTGATGCCGCGCACCCGCAAGTTCCGCGTGGCGGGCATCTTTTACTCGGGCATGTACGAGTACGACTCAAGCTTCGCTTACGTGGACATCGGGGTGGCGCAGCGCTTCCTGGACCTGGGCGAGCAGGTGACGAGCATCG
>CAYQAC010000223.1:0-3215 GCA_964415255.1 uncultured Polyangiaceae bacterium
GGCTTGGAGCGTGGGGCTGCTCGCGGTGGCGAGCCTCATCTTCCGGCGGCGCGACTTCCTCTGAGGCGTGGCCCCGGCACGCGGCTCTCAGCGAGGCTTGCTCTAAGACATGGCGCCCCCCCTCGATCCTCGCGACGCGCGCGACGCGGCCCCAACTCCCGGCGTGGCGGTGCGGAGCCGGGTGCTGCGTGGCGTGGCGCTCTCGCTCATGCTCGCGGTGCTGGGGATGGCGCTCCTCACCAGGCGCACCATCACGGAGGGTGAGGCGGCGCTCCAAGAGAGCGACGTGGCATTCCACCAGGGGGAGCTGCGGCGCTCGCTGCTGTTCGCGCGCCGCGCGGCGACGGCCTACGCGCCGGGCGCGCCCCACGTGGAGCAGGCGTACGCGCGCTTGCAGGCGATCGCCCTCGGCTCGGAGTCTAAGGGCGATGCTGAGCTCGCCGCGGAGGCCTGGCGCAGCGTGCGCTCGGCGGCGCTCGAGACCAAGAGCGTGTGGACGCCGCGCGCCGAGGAGCTGGCCCGCGCCGATCGCGCCTTGGCGCGGCTCGCGACGCAGGGCGCTGAAGATCCTGAGGCGCAGCGGCGCGCGCTCGAGGAGCTCACGAAGGACCTCAGCCCGCGCCCGCGCTGGATCTTGGTGCTCGGCTTCGGGTTCGCGCTCACCGCGATCGGGCTCGCGGTGCTCACCATCTCGGGGGTGGACGCGCGCGGTAGGCTCCGCCGCCGCGCCTCCGCGGTGGGCGGGAGCTTGGCCCTCGTCGGCGTGTTGTGTTGGACTCTCGCCGTGTGGCTAGCCTGAGAGTCTTGCTCGCCGAGTTTCAAGCGCACCTCGCGCATGAGCGCCGCGTGTCTCGCCACACGCAGGCGGCGTACGCGCGCGATTTGGAGCAGCTGGCGGCGCACCTTGAGGAGTGCTCCGGCGTGGAGCCCACCCTGGCCCAGGTGAACAAGCTGACGCTCCGGCGCTGGCTCGCGGAGCGCGCGAAGCGGGTGAAGCCGGTCACCTTGGCGCGGCAGCTGAGCGCTCTGCGCACCGCCTTCGACTACTTCGAGCGACGCGGCTTGATCGCGAACAACCCCGCTCAGCTCTTGGCCTCACCCAAGGCTCGCCGCAGGCTGCCAGATTTCCTGGGGGTGGACGCGGCGCGTGAGCTGATGGAGGCGCCCTCCGCTGCCGCGCGCCCCGAGCGCGAGGTGCTGCGCGACACCTTGATCTTGGAGCTCTTGTACGGCGCTGGGGTGCGCCTCTCAGAGCTCCAAGGGCTGTCGCTTGGTGACTTTCAGCTCGACGCGCGAGGACCGCAAGATGACAGCGTGCGGGTGCTCGGTAAGGGCAACAAGGAGCGCGTGGTGCCGCTCGGGCGCGCCGCGCGCCGCGCCTTGGACGCTTACCTGACGGTGCGCCCAGACTTCGTGCACCCCAAGACGGGCGCGCTGCACCCCACCGCGCTGCTGTTGAACCGCTCGGGGCAGCGGCTCGGGGTGCGCAGCGTGCAGCACGTGGTGCAGCGCTATGGCGCGCTGGCCACTGGGCAGGCGCGGGTGCACCCCCACACCCTGCGCCACACCTGCGCCACCCACATGCTGGAGGGCGGCGCTGACTTGAGAGCCATCCAAGAGCTCTTGGGGCACGCGAGCCTGGCCACCACCCAGCGCTACACGCACGTGTCGATCGAGCAGCTGCTCAAGGTCTACGACGGCGCGCACCCGCTGGCGCGGCGTTAGTCAGTGAAGTGGACTGGTGCGGCGGTGATCGGCGCCTCACGGCCCGATCAGCGCCATCCCAAACCCGAGCAGCATCAGCCCGGCGAACAGGACGACCGACAGCCCGCTCAGTGAGACGCCGATGATGGCCATGGTGCGGTCACTCGAGGTGGGGCGCTGATTGAGCGCGATGAGCCCGCAGGCGACCCCGCCCAGGCCGAGGATGATGGTGAAGATGCCGCAGCACATGCCGAGGAGGAGCGAGCAGATCCCAAGCACCAGGCTCGCGCTCGCGAGGCCGTGGCCGCTGCCTGAGCTCTGTTGTTCGCGTTCGTAGATCTCGGGTGACACGCCGGGGGGCAAGTTCACCCCGAACCCGCCGGGGGGCCCGCTCGGCTGCGCGGGCTGCATGAAGCCGGGCTGTGGCTGCTGCGTGGGCTGCGTGAAGCCGGGCTGTGGCTGCTGCGTGGGCTGCGTGAAGCCGGGCTGCGTGAAGCCAGGGTGTGGCTGTTGCGTGGGCGGCGTGAAGCCGGGCTGTGGCTGCTCTGCGGGCGGTGTGAAGCCGGGTTGTGGCTGTTCGGCGCCGGGCTGCGCTGGCCCCACAGTGGGCGGCGTGAAGCCTTTGGGGGCGTTGGGGTCGTCGCTCATCGCGCCACCCCTTCATAGCAGAGTCCACGCAGCGAAGGAGCGCGCGGTGCGGTGCACGTCGCTCACGCTGCTGCAGTGCGCTCACGCTGCAGCGCGCGATGGAGCGGCTGGCGTGAGCGCTGCGATTGGATGGGGCGCAAACAGTTGTCGTCACGCGTCAAGGTGGCTATGCGCGGGGCATGAGCTGGTTCCGACGTCTCAGCCATGGCGCGCTCGCGGGCGCGCTCACGGGCTTGATCGCCGCCGCCATCGACGCCTCCCAGGCGCGGGTGGGTGAGGAGGCGCCTGGCCTGTTCGCGCTGTGGCTCGCGAGCCTGGGGCTCACGGCGCCGCTCTCGCTGGGGGTGGGGCTGGGCATCGCCCTGCTCAGCCTGTGGCTGCACCCGGCAGGTCCGCCGGGCCCCATCGCGGGGCCGCGCGCCGCGCTCAAATCGCCCGCGGTGAGCTGGGGGCTCGGGCTCGGCGCGCTTGGGCTCGCGCTGTGGGTGGTGGTGGCCTCGCGGATCGCGCTCCTGGCATTGGTCAGTGAAGCTGACCCACGGCCGAGCGGCGCGGCGGGGGCGCTCGGCGCGCTGCTCGTGCTGCTCGTCATCGGTGTGGTCGCGATCGGCGTGGCGCGGCGCCTGGCCGCGGCCGGGGTGCTCGCGAAGCAGGCTTGGGTGCCCGCGGCGGCGGGCCTCACGCTCGGGCTGGGTTTGCTCGGCTACGCCATCTCCAGCGGGAATACCGGCGGCACCGGGGGGCTGCTCGGGGTGTTCGGGGTGTTCAAGCGTGAGGAGCTGGATCTCCGTGGGCCGGGCCTGGTGCTCGCCATCGCGCTCGGCGCCTACCTGCTGCCCGCGCTGCTCCGGCGCGTGCCTGCG
>CAYQAC010000223.1:3225-7400 GCA_964415255.1 uncultured Polyangiaceae bacterium
GCCCTGCTCAGCCTCGGCGCCACGGGCTACGCCGCCACCCGCGCCCTCGAGCCGCGCCCCGTGAAGCTGGCCATCGAGCGCAACGCGCCGCTCGCCAAGCGGCTCCTCGGGCCAGCCCAGCGCCTGACGGATCGTGACGGGGACGGCGTCAGCGCGCGCTTCGGCGGCGGTGACTGCGACGACAGCAACCCCGCGATTTACCCCGGCGCAGAGGACATCCCGGGCAACGGCATCGACGAGGACTGCTCCGGTAAAGATGACGTGGAAATCATCCTGGAGGAGCCCACCCCGGAGGTCCCCAAGGACGCCGCCACGTACATCGCTGAGCGCCTCCCCGAGAAGCCGAACGTGCTCTTCATCACGGTGGACACCCTGCGTTGGGATCTCGGCTACGCCGGCAACCCGCGCGAGGGCCTGTCGCCCAACCTGGACAAGCTCGCGGCGCGCTCCACGGTGTTCGAGTACGGCTACAGCCTCGCCTCTTACACCGGCAAGAGCATCGGGCCGATGCTCATCGGCAAGCACACCAGCGAGACCCACCGCGGCTGGTCGCACTTCAACCGCTTCGCCAAGCAGGACACCTTCATCGCGGAGCGGGCGCAGCAGGCAGGGGTCCGTACTATCAACGTGCAGGGCCACTGGTACTTCAAGGCGGACACCGGCGTGGGCCGCGGCTTCGAGGTGGAGGACACCAGCGCGGCGCCCAAGGTGCTGCAGCTTGAGGGTGACCGCACCGTGAACAGCGACAAGCTGACGGACGCCGCCATCAGTCAGCTTAAGGATCCGGAGAACACCGCCAAGCAGTTCTTCATGTGGGTGCACTACCTCGACCCCCACGCTGAGTACGTGCGCCACGAGCAGTTCGACTTCGGCAAGTCGAGCCGCGACCTGTACGACGGAGAGGTCGCATTCACTGACCATCACATCGGGCGGCTGCTTGACTACCTGGATGAGAGCGGGCTCGCGAAGAACACCGTCATCCTCTTCACCAGCGACCACGGGGAGGCGTTCGGCGAGCACGGGCTCATCCGCCACGGCTTCGAGATCTGGGAGGAGCTGGTGCGGGTGCCGCTCATCGTGCACGTGCCTGGGGCCGAGCCGGGGCGCGTGAAGGAGCGGCGCGGCGCGGTGGACCTCGTGCCCACCATCATCGACGTTTTAGGCCTCCCCAAGCCGACAGGGGAGGGGACTGATTTCCTCTCCGGGCACAGCCTGCTGCCTGACGTGATCCGCCCACCAGGGCATGAGGCCGCGCGGCGCATCGTGTTCGTGGACATGGCGGCGGGGCCGAACAACGCCGAGCGCCAGGGCTTCATCGAGGGCGATTTGAAGCTGATCGTGAGCGGCGGTCGCCCGCTGGGCCTCTACGATCTCGCGAAGGATCCGGGTGAGAAGAAGGACCTCTTGGATGACGCCGAGCTGAAGGAGCGCGTGCTCGATCGCTACAAGGCGTTCCGGCGCCAGCTCAAGGTGGTGAACGTCAGGCCAGGTGGCTGAGCTCATGATTTGAGCTCGTGATTTGGGCTCGCGATTTGAGCTCGCCATTGGAGCTCGCGGTTCGGGAAGGCAGTCAGTTGCCCTCACAAGCTCCTGGTGATCGGGTTTTGGGGGGTTGGACGGCACCGCGCCGGTGCGCGCTGTGAGGCGAGTCAGTGCGTTGGACAGCGCCGTGAGGTCGTCAGCGCCACTGACGCCCTGCTGCGGCTTGGAGGCTCAGTCCGCGGCGCCCACCGTGACCAGCTTGCCGCTGTTCTCCACGGTGTCCCCGGCCTGCACGTGCACCGCGCGGACCACGCCGGCTACCGGCGCGGTGAGCTCGTTCTCCATCTTCATGGCCTCGACCACCACGAGCGGCTGGCCCTGCTCCACCACGTCCCCCTCGCTCACCAGCACCTTCACCACCTTGCCGGGCATCGGGCTCTTCACCTCACCCGCGCCCGCGCCCCCAGCGCGCTGCCCGCGCACCTTCGCCGCCGCGCGGCTGCGCGCCGTCTCCACGCTGGCTTGCACCCGCTGACCGCTCGCGAACACCTGCAGCTCACCGGGCACGCTGCCCTGGAGGTTCAGGTCGAACACCCGGCCACCCACCTGCACCAGCGCGCCGTAGCCGCTCTTCTCGAGCCGCGCCTGCACCGGCGCGCTCAGCACCTCACCCGGCGCCTCACCGTCGCCCTGCGCCGTCACTGACTGCACCTGGAAGCCACCTCCTGGCAGCTCAGTCACCTCGACGGTGTGCTCTTCCCCTTCGATGCTCACGAAGTACCGCATGGCGGCGCGGACGCTATCACCTGACGCGAGGACGACCAACGGTTTGCCGTGGGTGGTCCTCAAAAGGGCACCTCACCTCAAGAACTCGCACGCTGCGCTGCCGGCGCGGGCCAGGCATTGGTGCGTGGCGGGGCGGGTGAGGTAGTGGAGATCTTGGCCGTCCGTCGCGAAGAAGCGACCCACGAGGTTGATGTAGTAGCGCCCGGTGACCCAGGCCTCACACGGATCTGCTGGGCTGAAGCCATGCTCGCCGCGGGGGTTCACGTAGCCCATCAGCATCGCGACGAGCGGGGCGTCCGCCGTCCAGGCGTTCGTGTCTGAGCTATGGGGCGCGCCTAGCAAGCGAGGCGCCCAAACGGCGTCGATGGTCTGCGGCGTGGCGGGGCTCGCGATGCGCCCGAGGCGGAGCGGCACGCTGGCCTCGCGCTCACCGTAGGGCGCCAGGCCCTCATCGATGGCGTCCACGTCGAACAGGTACTGCTGGCAGCGCGCGGGGTCCGTGGGCGGCGCCTGACAGCGGCCCTCCACGCACACGCCCGAGGGGCAGTCCGCGGGCGCCGTGCAGCTCGCGAGGCAGTTGAAGGCATCGTCAGCTGGGCTGACTCGATTGGGGAAGCAGGCGCCGCTGGTCGGTGTGCGCTCCAGGCGGTTGACGCCCTCGATCACGTGGTTCTCGAGCAGCACGCGGTTCGGGGTGCGATCCCCGAGCGACGAGAACAGCGCCGCGGGGGTGACGTAGTCGGCGTAGCTTGGGTAGCGCTCCGCGGCGTCTGGGCGCATGAACGGGATGGCGCCGGCGACGCGGCCCATCGAGATGCCGGCGTTGAGCGGCACGTTCATGTCACCGATGGTGACCATGTTGAGCAGCGCCGTGGGTGGCTGTGGATCGCCCCAAGGATCGGGCAGCGGCTTGAGCGCCGCGTAGGGGACGTAGTTCGCAGGATCGCCAGGATCCACCGCGGTGCCGGCCAGCGACATGAAGCGCCGGAGCGAGGGCGTTTGGCGGACGTAGCCGAAGCCCTCCACCGGGGCGCGCAGCGGATCTCCCTTCGCGAAGTACTGGCCTTGGAACCCCGTGCATCCGCCCTCAGCGCCACACACCACGCGCTCCGTGTTGCCAGTCGGGTCCACCGCGCCCTGCGCGACGAGCCCCTTACCCCAGCTGGAGTAGCGCGCGATGAGCTTGGCGCCGGGCGTCACCTGGCAGCCGCCGTCCGGGTGATACGTGGCGACGGCGTCCGGCTGATCATAGATGGACACGAACAGCCGATCGCCGACGCTGGTCGGCACTCCCACACGGAAACGCCCGCTGCCCAGGCCCTGAGCGTCGTCGCCCGCGACGCGACCGCAGCGCGCCTCACCATTGTTGATGTTGTGGACGATGACAGTGCCGCCGCGGATGAGCCCCTGATCATCCAGGCATCCGAACTCCAGCTCGCGGTCGTCGTTGACGTCCACCACCACCATCCGCAGCGAAATCTGGCCCTCTTCGCAGGCGGTGATGGGCGCGCCGTCGCCATCTTTGGGGATCTCCTCCGGGGGCACGCCGACGATGAGCGGCCCGAAATTCCGTAGGTAAACGCCCTCAAACACGCCGCCTTGGAAGGTGCGCCCGCCGACGTCGAGCAGCCCGGCGGCGCCCGCGACGGGAGCGGCGCTCACCACCTCAGGATCCAGCGCCGCGACCAGCGGCGCGAGGAAGCCGCCCAGGCTCTGTCCCCAGGCGTGGTAGCTCACCTGACCACCTACGTCCGGCGTGCCGTCACCGTCGAAGTCTCCGGGGACGTTGGGCGCCCCGTCTTGGTCGTAGTCTGGCGCCTCGCCGGTGCCGTCGAACGACTTGAAGATGCGAAACAGCTGGAGGAGATCCACCGCGCTCTGGCGCACCACGTCGCGGGTGTGGAAGA
>CAYQAC010000224.1:0-7350 GCA_964415255.1 uncultured Polyangiaceae bacterium
CCCGAGCGGCGCCGCGATCCCGATTGAAGAGCGCGCCCGTGAGGAGCTGGCCACGCTGGGTGAGCGGCAGCTGTTGCCCGAGGGCGTGGGCGTGCTGAACCCAAGCTTCGACGTCACGCCGGCGGCCCTCATCCATGCCTTGGTCACCGAGCGCGGCGTGGTGAGCCCGGTCACCGCTCAGGGGCTGGCTGCGCTAGCGCCCGGCGCGCCTTGAGCTCGCCGCTGAGGCTCACGGGTGTACGCGGGCTCAGCGACCCAGCGCGCGGCGCTGCTGCGGGGCACTTAGACGGTGACCGAGCCGACCTTGCGCGCAGCGGCGCAAAACAGGCAAACCCCCTGGGCCCGATCCACAGGTTCATCCCTTGGCGGCGCGTGGGGTAGCGCTCTAGAGTAGCGGGGTGACCACCCCTGATAGCGCCGGAGGCGTAGCTGGGCCTCAGAGCACCTCGCAGCCTGAGCGTGAGGTGAAGCTCGTGGGCAAGCGCGATCCGAAGCCGAGCTGGCTGAAGGTGAAGGCGCCGCAAGGCGAGAACTACACGCGCATTAAGAGCACCCTGCGTGAGCTCGACCTCTACACCGTGTGCGAGGAGGCGCGCTGCCCCAACGTGGGGGAGTGCTGGTCGGCGGGCACCGCCACCGTGATGCTGCTCGGGCACACCTGCACGCGTGGTTGCCGCTTCTGCGCCGTCACCACCGGTAACCCACGCGGCGCTTACGATCCGCGTGAGCCAGAGCACGTCGCCAAGGCGATCAGCCAGCTCGGGCTTAAGTACGTTGTCCTGACGATGGTGGATCGCGACGATCTGCTGGACGGCGGCGCGGCGCTGGTGGCGCAGACGGTGCGCGGGATCCGCGGCTATCAGCCCGACCTCCTGGTGGAGACGCTGGTGGGTGATTTCAGCGGGCGACGCCGCGACGTGGAGAGCGTGCTCATGTCGGGGCCCGACGTGTACGCCCACAACGTGGAGGTGTGTCGGCGCCTCACGCCGCGGATCCGCGACGCGCGCTGCAGCTACGATCAGTCGCTCCGCGTGCTCCAGTACGCCAAGGAGATCGCGCCAGAACGCCTGACGAAGAGCTCCATCATGGTGGGGATAGGGGAGACGGATGATGAGGTCCACGAGACGCTGCGCGATCTGCGCGACGCGCAGGTGGACATCGTCACCTTGGGTCAGTACTTGCGACCCACGCCGAAGCACGCGCCGGTGGACCGCTACGTTTCGCCCGAGCGCTTCGCGGAGTACCAACGCTTGGGCGACGCGCTCGGCTTCGCCTACGTGGCGTCCGGGGCCCTCGTTCGTTCGAGCTATCACGCGGCGGAGGGCTTCGTCGCCGCCCGGCTCCGGCCTGGGATGGAGCTGACCCCGCGCGCCATCCCCACGGCGCCGGCCGTGGAGCCGCTGATCCCCGCGAGCGCCTTGCTGCGGCGCGGCTAACGCACGCCCGCTTTTTATCGGCCGTGGGGCAGTCTTTTCGAGTAGGCTCGTGCCCCGTCATGAGCGCCGCTAGCCAAGGACTGATCGAGAGAGTCGCCGCCAAGCTGGGCCAACCGCCCACCTACGCGGAGGCAGGAGACAGCTCAATCCTCACCGTCGCGGCCGCGTCCTACGGCTCGCGTCCGCTGGAGGAGGAGATCACCCAGCCGACCGGGTTCGATCCCCAAGTCGCGGCCCTGTTCGAGGCCGTGGTGGAGAGCGCCTACTTGGTGGCGCACGCGGACGGTGAGTTCGACGAGACGGAGCAGGCTGCCTTCAAGCAGGTCGTGCTGATCGCCTGCCGCAACCGCGTGGAGGCGCGCCAGGTGGACGCGCTGCTCGCGGATCTGGCCGATCAGCTTGAGGAAGACGGCATCGACAAGCGCGTGAAGATGGTGGCCCGCGCGATCCAGAAAGAAGATCACGCGCGTGAGGTGCTGCGCGTCGCCTGCTTGCTCGCGCACGTGAGCGGCGGGGTGAGCGAGGCCGAGCAAGGCGTTTTGCAGCAGCTCACGAGCGAGTTCAAGCTGGACGACGCCGCGCTGCAGCTGGCGCTGAGCGAAGCCGAGCGCGCGCTGGCTGAGTGAGCTGAGCGAAGGCAAGCGCTGCCACTCAAGGGTGCGCGATGTCCTGGCGCGAGCGAGCGCTGGCTGAGTGAGCTGAGCGAAGGCGAGGACTGCCACTCAAGGGTGCGCGATGTCCTGACGCGAGCGCTGAGCGACGGCTGAGCGCGCGGACTGGGTGAGTTCGGCCACCTCGGAGTGGCAGGCGCTGTGCGCTAACTGAGTAGCGCTGAGCGAAGGCGAGCGCTGGCTGAGCGCCGGCGAGCGAGCGTGCCCTAGCTCGTGGGCGACGCTGCACGTGGCATGCAGGGGTTGAGTGTCAGCGTAGCTGTCTTCTGGGATGAGTCAGTGTGCCGTTCTTTTTTTTGGGGGCAGGGGGTTCGGTCCCAGCGCGCGGTGCTGGCTGTGACACGAGCTGCCGAGCGGCGCTCGGTGGCTCGCTGCGTGGGGCTTGGGTGCGTTGACGCTGGCACCTGGGGGGCGCGCGGCAGCCGTTTGCGTTACTCGTTTCACGCGGCTTGCGCGCTGCATCGGTGGCTACTTCGTGGGCGCTGCATAAAGGACGTCGCACTGACTGTGGCGCGCCGCATCATGTGGGGTGTGCCCGGACGTTAGCGGGCGGGGCGCACTGAAGCGCGGTGCCCAACCCAAAAAACCAAGCATGAAACGCCACGGCAACGCACGCGATCGGCCGTGACACCGTGCCGCGGGCGGGGAGCAGGAGCGCCGCTTTGGGGTGGTGACAGGCGCCCGGCACGTGACTAAGGTCGCCCCGCGCTCGACCTTTGAGCCCTCTCGAGGAAGACATGACCGCTCACGCTGACAACCGCCCAGCCACGTCCAAGGGCGATGGCCCCGTGTCGGTGTCCGAGGAGCCCATCCGCGTGCTGCGCGAAGATGGAACCTTGGCGCCGGAGTATGACCCGCAGCTGTCCACGGAGGAGGTGCTGCGCATCTACCGCCAGATGGTGCAGACGCGCATCATCGATGAGCGCCTGGTGACCCTGCAGCGCCAGGGGCGCATCGGCTTCCATATCGGCTCGCTAGGTGAAGAGGCCTCCATCATCGGCTCCGCCTACGCGATGCGCGAGGAGGACTGGCTGTTCCCTTGTTACCGCGAGTTCGGCGCCGCGCTGCTGCGCGGCCTGCCGCTCCAGCGCTACATCGACAACATGTTCGGCAACGCGAACGACCCCGTGAAGGGTCGTCAGATGCCCGACCATTACACTTGCCGCGCGGCGCACTGGGGCAGCGTGAGCTCGCCCATCGGCACCCAGATGACGCAGGCGGTGGGCTTCGCTTGGGCCGCCAAGATCGAGAAGAAGCAGCTGGCCACCCTGGTCTACTTCGGGGACGGCTCCACCAGCAGCAACGAGTTTCACAACGCGATGAACTTCGCTGGGGTGTTCCGCACGCCGTGTGTGTTCTTCTGTAGGAACAACGGCTGGGCCATCAGCGTGCCGGTGGAGCGCCAGACAGCCTCCCAGACGTTCGCCGAGAAGGGCGTCGCCTACGGCGTGCCCGGCGTGCGGGTGGACGGCAATGATCTGTTCGCGGTGGTCGGGGTCACGCGGCGCGCGGTTCAGCGCTGCCTGGCCGGCGACGGCCCCACCCTGATTGAGGCGCTCACCTACCGCATGGGCGGGCACTCGACGAGCGACGACCCGAACCGCTACCGCGCGGCGGACGAGGTCAAGCCTTGGGTGGAGCGCGATCCGATCGAGCGCGTGCGGCGCTACTTGGAGCAGGCGGGCGCCTGGGACGGCGACCGTGAAGAGGCGCTGCGCGAGGCGATTGATCTGGAGTTCCGCGAGGCGGTGAAGATCGCGGAGGCCACGCCCGCTCCAGAGCTGTCGACGCTGTTCAGCGATGTTTACCGCGATCTGCCGTGGCACCTCGCCGAGCAGCAGCGTGAGCTGCTGGGCGGCCCGCGCGCGCCCAAGGCGCACTGACCCCCAACCTTTTACCCAGGCGCCGCGCGCCCTGGTGAACGTCCTCAGTCATCCGGAGCCCTTCGATGTCACAGATGAACATGGTCCAGGCTATCAACGACGCGCTGCGCCTCGAGATGCAGCGAGATCCGCGCGTGGTGATCCTGGGGGAAGATGTAGGTAAGGTCGGCGGCGTGTTCCGCGTCACCGCGGGCCTGTTCGATGAGTTCGGCGACGACCGCGTGATCGACACGCCGCTCAGCGAAGGCGGCATCATCGGCGCGGCGGTCGGCATGGCGCTCTACGGGATCGTGCCGATCCCGGAGATCCAGTTCTCCGACTTCATCTTCCCCGCCTACGATCAAATCGTCAGCGAGTTGGCCAAGTACCGCTACCGCTCGGGCGGGGAGTACCCCTGCAACATGGTGATCCGCACGCCGGTTGGCGGCGGGATCCGCGGTGGCCACTATCACTCACAGCACCCAGAGTCGCTGTTCATCCACGTGGCGGGCCTCAAGGTGGTGTGCCCCTCCAACCCGTATGACGCGAAGGGGCTCTTGCTCGCCTCCATCCGCGATCCTGATCCGGTGCTCTTCTTCGAGCCAAAGCGCATCTACCGCGCGGCCAAGGGCGACGTGCCGGAGGGCGACTACACCGTGCCGCTGAGCCAGGCGG
Organism: uncultured Polyangiaceae bacterium; assembly: GCA_964415255.1. Classification (GTDB taxonomy): domain Bacteria; phylum Myxococcota_A; class Polyangia; order Polyangiales; family Polyangiaceae; genus JAHBVY01. The sequence continues at coordinate 4,645 of CAYQAC010000224.1, forward strand.
CGATCAGCCGTGAGGGCAGCGACGTCACGGTGGTGACTTATGGCGCGATGCTCTACGAGTGCCTGGACGCCGCAGAGCGCGTGGCGGAGCAGGGCGTTCAGGCAGAGGTCATCGACCTTCGCACGCTGTGGCCAGTGGACATCGACACCCTCGTCACGAGCGTGAAGAAGACAGGGCGCCTGGTGGTGGTGCACGAGGCGCCCAAGACGGGTGGCTTCGCGGGGGAGCTCATCAGCCTCGTGTGCGAGAAGGCGTTCTATCACCTACAGTCGGCGCCCGTGCGCGTGACGGGCTTCGACACGCCGTTCCCTTACACGTTGGAGATGGAGTACCTCCCGCTCTCTCATCGCATCGTGCCGGCGTTGCTCGGCGTGATGAAGGGCTGAAGAGCGGGGCGAGCCCGCTAGGTGACCGAGGGCTCCTTGAGGAGGACTCGGCGGCGCCACGTAGGAGCTCGCGGAAGAAGTTAGGGGCTGCGCCGTCAGCTCCACCCAGACAACCTAGAGCGACAAAGGCAGATCGAGGCAAGCATGGCGATTTACGAGTTCAAGCTCCCTGACATCGGCGAAGGGGTGACCGAGGGTGAGATCGTCAACTGGCTGGTGGCCGTGGGGGACACGATCACCGAGGACCAGGAGATGGTCGAGATCATGACGGACAAGGCGACGGTGACCATCGGTTCGCCGAAGGCCGGTCGCGTCGCGGAGCTGCGCGGCGGCGTGGGCGATGTGGTCCCCGTGGGCGCTGTGCTCGTGGTGTACGAACTCGGGGCGGGCGCCGCGCCTAGCAGCCCGGCGCCGAGCGCGCCGGCGGCGGCGCCCAACAAGGACGATGGCCCGGTGGCCTCCGCGGTGGGCGACATCAAGGAGACCTTACCTGGCATGGGGGCGCGCGCGCCGCGCGCCGCAGCGGCTGCTCCAGCGCCGGCCCAGTCGAGCTACTTCAGCGAGCGGCCACTGGCGGCGCCAGCGACCCGCAAGCTCGCGCGTGAGCTGGGGGTGGATCTGCGTCAGGTGCCGCCGAGCGGCCCGGCGAACCGCGTCACGCGTGAGGACGTCACGCGCTTCGCGGCGGGAGAGGGCCAGGTGGCCGCGCGGCCTGTCAGTCAGCCTGCCGGACAGTCAGCAGAGGTGACGGCCACGGCGCAGCCCGGCCCGGCGCGCGCGCCGATCACCATCGCGCCAGCGAACACCAGCGACCCGGGGAGCGCCGACGTGCGCGTCCCGCTGCGCGGCGTGAGGAAGCGCATCTTCGAGAACATGGCGCGCTCGAAGCACACCGCGGCCCACTTCACCTACGTGGAGGAGGTGCTGGCGGACGCGCTCATCGCAGCGCGGGCCCGCCTCAAGCCGCTGGCCGAGGCGCAGGGCGTGAAGCTCACCTTCCTGCCCTTCATCGTGAAGGCGACGGTCGCTGCGCTCAAGCAGCACCCCGAGCTCAACTGCGTATTCGACGAGTCGACCCAGGAGATGGTCAGGCGCCGCACCTATGACATCGGCATCGCCGCAGCGACTGAGGCGGGGCTGATGGTGCCGGTGCTCCGCTCAGCGGATCGGCGCAGCATGATCGACGTGGCGCGCGAGCTGGAGCGGCTGGGCAATGACGCCCGCGACGGCAAGCTGAAGCAAGAGGACTTCGGCGGCTCGTCGTTCACCATCACCAGCTTGGGTAAGCTCGGCGGTTTGTTCGCGACGCCCATCGTGAACTACCCGGAGGTGGCGATCCTTGGGGTCCACGAGATGAAGCGGAAGCCGGTGGTGAAGGACGACGCCATCGTCATTGGCCACGAGATGCTCCTCAGCCTCTCGTTTGACCACCGCATCATCGATGGCCACGTGGGCGCTGCGTTCGCGGCGACCATCGTGCGCCTACTCAATGATCCAGACACGCTGATGCTCGAGGCCTGAGCCATGAGCTGCACCCCGTCAGGGCGCCTCGTGGGCTGCTAGGACGACAAGCGGTTTTGAAGCGCGGCGCCGTGCACTGGAACGCGGTGCCATGGGGGCGCCGTGAAGCGCGGCGCCGTGCACTAGAGCGCGGTGCCACGGGGGCGCCGTGAAGCGCGGCGCGGTGCTGTGGAGCGCGGCGCAGCACACCGAAGCGCGGCCCTCATGACTCGCACATGACGCTGCGCGTCATGTGTTGGGGTTGGGGGCGGCTTTGGGTTGGCGTGAGGGGCCAGGCCGCTGGCGCGCAGGGGCAGCTGCTGTTGCTGGCAGCCAGAGGTGCTCGGTTTGAGCTGCAACGTGTCAGTCGCAGCGTGCCAATCCACAGCGGGGTGCGTGTCAGGGAGGAGCGGGGGCGCAAAGGAGCATGGCGTAGCTAGCGCGCGTCTTGCGCCAGGGCGCAAAGGGGAGCCGCCGGGAGCTGAGGAGCCACCGGCGCGGCTCGGGGACCCAGCTTGTGGACGCGCTTCGCACACGGAAACGATAGAAATCATGCTAGCGTGGTTGCTGACCATCCATGCTAGCGCACCGTTCAGCTTGTCAGCTCTCAGCCCCCGCTCGGTGGCGCGCCCAGCGCTCAAGGGGGCCGAGCGGGCTGGCGGTTGTCGCCCTTAGACCAGAGCGCTCTAGGGATCACGGGGTGAGGCTGATTGCATCCTGGAGGGGGCGGCGCGTCGGCGCCTCACGTGGTGTGGCGGGTGGTGGCCTGAGGGTGTTGTTTGTTCCGGGCATGACCCACAGGCTCCTGTTTGGTCATGCC
>CAYQAC010000225.1:0-5982 GCA_964415255.1 uncultured Polyangiaceae bacterium
CGATCATCGGGGCTCTCGAGCGGATCCCCGATCTGACGGCGGTGCTGCCGAAGTATTCGAGCAAGCCCACCGCCGAGCAGACGGCGATCGAGGCGCCGTACCGGCTCGTCATCTCGCCGTCCGGCGAGGGGCGCTGGGTGCACGCCGACGTCCCTGTGCCCGCCGACGACACGCCCCGCCACGTCGAGCTGTGGCACAGCCGCCTCGCCGTGCAGGGGGCGGAGGGCCCGACCGAGAAGGATGCCGATCGGCGCATCGTCCGCGCCATCTGGACGCGCGATCGCGACGGGCTCACCACGACCGAGTGGCGCACGATCGAGACGCCCGGTCATCCGCTGTCGGTGCCGCAGGGGTCCGCCGATCAGCCGTTCCGCAGCTCGCTCAACCGTGCCGACCGGCACCGCCTCGTACGGCAGACGTCGGAGAAGTGGACCGGCATCCGCGATCCGCGGTCGGTGCGCCCCGTCGGCGTCGACAAGCTGTGGCTGTCGGGCCTGGGCGCCTGGCTCGACCTGCACGGATCGTGGTACACGAAGGAGTATTCGGCGCGGGCCATCCCGTCGGTGCTCGCGTGGGATCACATCGCCCCGATGGGGCGCGACCAGTGGGTGCGGGTGGTCTATCCGGGCTATCTCTACCCGTTCGGCCACCCCGCCGCGCTCGTGAAGATCACCGAGCGCAAGGTCACCGAGGATCCCGCTGTCGCGGCCCTCTTCCAGATCAAGTTCCTCGTCGTCAGCGAGCCCAGCCGCAGCTTCACGGCGGCGGACTTCCCGTTCACCCGGGTCGATCTGACCCCCACCACGACACCGCCGCTGGCCGATCCCGACGAGGTCGCGACCGACGCGTACAGCAGCGACGCCTACTTCTGGCCGACGCTCGGCGACGGCACGTCGTTCGAGTTCACCGCCGACGCGTGGGACCGCGGCGGGCGCCTCCACCATCTGCGCACCTCGCTGCTGTGGGTCGCCGAGCACTACCCCGACGCCGCGAAGGTCGACGCCGAGTACGACGGCGACCCCCGGCGGATCATCGACGCCGCCGGGCAGAGCATCGCCTTCACCCCGCGAACGGATGCCGGTGACTCGGTCACCGAGACGCAGATCCTGCGCCTGCGCGGTCGTGCGGAGCGGGGCACCTCGACTCCGTTCCTGAGCTCGGCCGATGTCATCGTCGACGCCGCACGGCGACTGTCGGGCGTCGGGCCGGTCACCATCGTGTACAACGACTCGTACCTCGCGAAGGGCCTTGGAGAAGGACCGGGCGACGGCAACGCCGGGCAGGTCTGGGCCAACGTGCTGCTCCCCGAGGCGAAGACCTCGCGGCAGCTGCCCAGCGACGGCGGCCCCACGGTCGCCCCGGCTGTGACCTTCGGCACGCCGACGGCGGGCAGCGACCGCGCCGGCGGCTTCCTGACCCCCGATCTGCCGATCCGCGGGCTGTCGACCCGCACAGGCGCGGTCGGCGACGTCGCGAACATGGAGATCCAGAAGTTCGACCCGAAGAAGTTCTTCGAGGGCGCGTTCCCGAAGCTGTTCGGGCTCGTCGACCTGTGGGAGCTGCTGGAGGAGATCCTCGACGGCACCGGGGTGCCGAATCTCGCGAGCGAGGCGGTGGAGGCGGTCACCAAGCTCGTCGACGACATCGAACGGCTGCTGGCCTCACTGCAGGACGTCGCGGCGACGGCGCCTGCCGATGCCGCGAACGCCGCACAGGCCGCCCTGGCTCCGCTGCAGAACCTGTTCGACCAGATCGGTGCGCTGCTCACCGACGACGGCACCCCCGTCGACGACCGCCTCGAAGCGCTCGAGAAGGCATTCCGCGACGTGGCGGACGCCCTCGACGCCGTGCCGGCGACGCACCCCGCCGTGCCCCCGCTCGTGCGCGGCACGCTGACCAGTCTCGTGAGTGCGATCCGCACGGCCGCGACCGCCACCGACCTCATGGGCGACCTCGTCCGCCTGCTGAAGACGTTCGAGCCGGGGCGGCTGGAGGCGACGTTCCGCTACGAGTTCCGGCCGAAGATGTTCACGCGCTGGCCGGCGACAGGCATCAAGCTCCTCGAGCTGCCGCCGCAGGCGTTCGTGCTGTCGGTCGAAGGCCACGTGTCGGGCCAGGGCGAGACCTCGGTGCGCGCCATGGCCGAGTTGCGCGGCCTGACCCTCCACCTGTTCGGCGAGGAGGACGACGACGACGCGGCACCGCTGGTGCGCATCCCGTTCGAGAACATCTCGTTCATCGCGGGCTCTGATGGCAAGCCCGAGGTCGACGTCAACATGGGCGAGATCGTCTTCTGCGGCGTGCTGAGCTTCGTGCAGACGCTGAAGGAGCTGATCCCGCTCGACGGGTTCAGTGACCCGCCCTACCTCGACGTCGATGCGTCGGGTCTCGAAGCGGGCTTCACCCTCGCGATCCCGAGCGTGTCGGTGGGCGTGTTCAACCTGTCGAACATCTCGCTCGGCGCCGACGTGCAGGTGCCCTTCCTCGGCGAGTCGATCAGCTTCGGCTTCGCCTTCTGCACGCGGGAGCGCCCGTTCAACCTGTCGGTCATGTGCATCGGCGGCGGCGGGTGGTTCGGCATCCGCCTGAACCCCAAGGGGCTGCAGGTGCTCGAGCTCGGCCTCGAGGCGGGCGTCATGCTCGCCGTCGACTTCGGCGTGGCATCCGGATCGATCTCGGCGACCATCGGCGTCTACATGCGCCTCGAAGCCGACAAGGGGCAGCTCACCGGCTACTTCCGGCTGCGGGGCGAGGTCGACGTGCTCGGGCTGATCTCCGCGTCGATCGAGCTCTACCTCGAGCTGACCTACCACTTCGGCTCGGGCAAGATGATCGGCACCGCACGCCTGACCATCGAGATCTCGGTGCTGATCTTCTCCGGCTCGGTGACGATCGAGTGCACGCGGCAGTTCGCCGGCTCCAACGGCGATCCCTCGTTGCGAGATCAGCTGCTGGAGCCCGACGGCACCGCGCCCGCCTGGGACGAGTACTGGCGCGCCTTCGCGCTGGAAGGAGCGTGACCCATGGTCGTCGAGAGCGTCATCGCGCTGGCCCTTCCGCATTCGGCTCGCGACGGCGACGAGGCGCACGTCTCGGTGTTCCTCGCACCGAAGCTCACCCCCGACACCACCCCCAATACCGCAGAGCAGACCCTGGACGCCTTCCCCGTCTTCCGCGAGTGGGCGACGGCGCTCCACAGCGACCTCACGATCGAGCTCGCCGACCAGAACGGCCCGATCGCGTGTCATCCCCTGCTCGATCCGGTCGAGCCGAAGGTGTGGTCAGCACTGTTCCCGGGCGACACCCCCGTACACGTGAACGAGATCCCGCCGCTCGACACCGTCAGATGGCGCACGTTCGACGCGCAGGGCGCACTCATGGTCGGCAAGGCGCTGAGCGTGCTGGCGGCGCTGGCCTCCCCCGCCGACGTCCCGGCGCCGAGCCAGAACCCGGTGACCCGCGGCGTCCTCGAGCTTCTCCGCGAGGCGGGCGGACCGCGCACGCACCGCGGCTGGGACATCGACGACACCCAGGTGACGGCCGCTCTCGACCGGGCGATCGGCGAGTTCGATCGCGAAAGCGGGCCGTCACGCCGGGAACGCGCCGGGGGAAGCTGGGGGTGGGCGCTGGCGACGGTGCACGAGGTGCGCCGCTACTACGACCGGCCGGAGTCGAAGACGGCGTACCGGCCGCACCCCGACGGGCCGCCGCCCCTGCCTCCGGCACCGAAGAAGCCGGAGTTCCACGAGCGGGTCGCGCTCGTGGGCGACCACGCGACCCTGCTGCGCCGGCTGGGGCTCGTGATCGACCTCGCCGTGGACGACGTCGCCCGACTGCTCAAGAGCCGCTGGCTGGCCGCGACGGTGACCGTCTCAGCCGGCGGCGTGACGGTGACCAGCGCCGCCCCGCGCGTGCGGTGCGCGGCGACCGCCGATCGCGCCCTGGTCACCGTGCCGCAGACCGGCGACTGGCTCGACGGAGCGCTCGCCCTCGGCGACACCCAGCGTTTCGCCGTGCTCGACGCGGATGCCGACGGGACGGGTCTGAAGGCCGAGCAGTTCCTGCGCACCCTGCCGCGCCTCGCGTTCCGCGAAGTCAACCGCGAACCGGTGGATGCCGCGACGCCCGCACTGCGCGCGCAGGGCTTCACGATCGCGCGATCGGGGCAGGCCCAGGCGCTGTTCGACCGGCTCGGCCGGCAGCGCCAGCTGCAGGCGACGCTGTCGGACCCCGCCGCCACGGCTCCCGAGCTGGCGAGTGAGGACGTGGCCCGCGGCATCCGCATCGAGGTGTGGGATGCCGCCGAGCCGGTGTGGCGGTCGCTGCACGCGCGGCGGACGGTCGCGCAGCTGACCGGGTTCGGCGAGCTGGATCTCGGGGAGGGGTTCGGGTTCGCGCAGTCCGCACCGGCCGAGCAGACGCCCGTGCCCGAGGGCGCGCCGCCCCCGCCCGTGAACGTCCATGAGGCGATGGCCGGCTGGGACGGCTGGAGCCTGTCGGTGCCCAAGCCCGGCAAGCGGGTGCGCAGCGAGCTGGTCGATCAGCCCGACGGGACGCAGCGGCTCGAGGAGGTCGTCGAGGCGCCGCCGACGGTGCTGCCCGTCGACGCTACGAACCCGATCGCGTTCGCGCATCGTGTGGTTCCCGGTACCCTGCCGCGGCTGCGGTACGGGCACACGTACCTGTTCCGGGCGTGGCTCGTCGACCTCGCCGGCAACGTACGCCCGGGCCCGGCACCGGCGGTCGCGTCCGGCGGCGGCGCACCGCAGGGCGGGCGAACCGCGGCTGCGCGTCCCGGTGCGCGAGACGCCCGCCTCCGCGTCGAGACGGCATCCCGGCTGAGCGAGACGGTGCGCGAACGTCTTCGCGCCGTGGCGGCCGAGACGCTGGCACGGCCGGCGGCGAAGGTCGCCGAGGCTCCGGACGGACTCGTGCGGGCCACCGTCGCGGGGCTCGATCAGGCTCCGCTGGACCTGTTCCCCCGGCCGGAGCAGCCGAAGCTCACGACGGCGGCCGAGCGGGCGCTGCGCGGAGAGCTCGGTGCCGCGTTCGGCACGTCGCCCGTCGACACGCTTTCTACCGGCCCGGTCGATGCCACCGCCGCGCCGTCTCGGGCTGCGCAGCTGGCCGGGCTCACCCGCGACGCGCTGCGCGGCCTGACCGGGCTGCCGGTCATCGCCGCCGATGCAGGAGTGGCGGTGGATGCCGTGGCCGCCGCCGTCGACGCGACGCTGTCGCCCGATGTCCTGTCGGCCGCACTGAAGAACGTGTCGCCGCCGGTGACGTTCCTGCGCTGGGATCCGGTTCCGCCGCCGACGCTCGTCCCCCGCACCGCGTACCGCGAGGGCGAGTCGCAGCGCATCGTCGTGATCCGCAGCGGAGTCGCGCAGGACGAGGACACTCTGGCGGTCACCGTCACGTCGCCGGAGCAATACTCCGCAGCGCACCCCGAGTACCGGCCGACGGGGGAACGACACATCGTCCCGCCGAAGATCGCGCAGCTGCAGGCCGAGCAGCACGGCGCCTTCGACACGATCGTCGGCGACGGCACCGATGCTCGCCTGCGCCGTGCCCTGGCGGTCGCGCTCCGCGAGAACGGCACGCTGTACGACCTCGACGTCGCCGACATCGACGACCCCGGCAGCCGCGTGCCGGTGAGCGGTGTCGCCATGGCGCACGAGGCGTCGATCGACCCGGGAGACGTCGTCGCACTCCCCCTCGCCGCCGGCGAGGCGCCGCCGGCCGGACAGTACGTCGTGCACGACGTCGACGATCTCGTCGTCCCCTACCTGCCCGATCCCCTCGCCCGCGGTGTCTCGCTGCGCTTCCCGGATGCCACGATGACCCCCACCCTCGTCTGGCCGTTCGGCGTCGAGGGGTTCACGGCCGACTATCCCGTGCAGGACGAGGGCTGGCCGCTGGTCGACTCCTTCCGCCTCGTGCTCACGGGCGGACCCACGCCCCGCGCCGAAGTCGCGGGGC
>CAYQAC010000225.1:5992-7282 GCA_964415255.1 uncultured Polyangiaceae bacterium
GCGCTGCCGGCAGGATCGAGCCAGCGGCTGCGGATCTCGAGCGCTCTGGCCCCGGCCGCCCTCGACGAGCTCGGGCAGTGGCGACTGTTCCCCGACGGGCTGCGGGCGCTCGAAGTGCTGCAGGAGGCGGCGCGGGACGGCTACTTCTGGACGCTGACGCCCTCCGAGCGGGTGACCCTCGTCCACGCCGTGCCGCGGCCCGTCGCCGCGCCGCGGGTCGTGCGCCTCGCCGCTCTGCGCGGCCCCGGCGCCACGAACGCCGGAATGGTCGGCTCGGTGCACCTGCACGGTGCCAGCACGGAACAGCTGACGGTCGAAGCCCGCTGGACAGACGTCGTGGACGACGTCGCGATGGCGACGCACGAGGAGCGGCCGGCGCAGGGCCACGCGTTCCTCACCCGCGTCGGGGCGAATGAGCGGCTCGGCGTGCTGCTCCCCGCTGCGCTGCTGCCCGGCGGTGATCTCGATGCCGCGATCGATCCGACCGTGCGCCTCCACGCCGCCGACCACGAGTTCGGCGACACCAAGCACCGCCGCGTCGAGTACCGGATGCGGGCCTCGACACGGTTCCGCGAGTACTTCCCGCCGGAACTGCTGGCACCGGCATCCGACGCCGCCGAATGGGACGACGGCTCGAGCGTCGTGAGCGAGCCGCTCACCGTCTCCGTTCCGTCCTCGGCCCGGCCGGCGCCGCCGGTCGTCCACTCCGTCGTGCCGCTGTTCCGGTGGAGCAACGACGACCCGCTGGCCGAGACCGAGCCGGCCGACGACGTGTCGACCGTGCATCCGGGGCAGCCGATGGCCGAACGCCACCGGCGCGGCGCGGGCGTGCGCATCTACCTGGAGCGGCCGTGGTTCTCGTCGGGCGAGGGCGAACTGCTGGGCGTGCTCGTGGGGACGGCGGCCGCGGGCGGGCCGCTGTCGGTCTGGGCGCGTGACCCGATCTGGATCTCGCCGGCCACCGGCAGCCCGTACTCGGTCGGCGCCCGGCTGCTCGACTTCTTCCGGGTCAGCGGTGCGGACGACGTGTGGACGCCGGGGACCCCCGTCACGTGGGAGGCGAACCTGCCGCTGCCCACCGCGGCCGGCCAGTCGCGCACCTACCGTGCCGGAGTGCTGGGCTACCGCCCGCAGTTCAACGAGGACCGCCGGCTCTGGTACGTCGACGTCGCTCTCGAGCCGGGCACGGTGTCGTGGCCCTTCCTGCGTCTGGCGCTCGCCCGCTATCAGCCCGAGAGCATCGCCGGCTTCGAGCTGTCGAGCCCGGTGCTCAGCGACTTCGTGCAGGTG
>CAYQAC010000226.1:0-7226 GCA_964415255.1 uncultured Polyangiaceae bacterium
GTCGACTCCTCCACGCGGTTGCCGTCGATGTCGGGCCCTGGGTCGTCGCGCAGGAAGTAGTAGTGGGTGCCCCCGCCCCCGAAGAACACGGCCATGTCGAAGTAAGGCGCGAAGCGCGCGGTCTCGCCCGGGCCGAAGCGGCCCTTCACCCCCGCCATGTAGTAACGGCTGTTGACTAGCTGCGCCGGGCTCTCGCGCTGGTACGTGTAGCGAGCGCGTTCGTCCGAAGGATCTTGATCCTCAAACTCGTAGAGGATGCGCGGCAGCTGGTAGTCAAAATAGCGGCCGCCCACCACCAGGTACTCAAGGTACGCCTTGCCGGCGTCCGCCCCAAGCAAGAAGGCGATGTCGTAGCCCACGTCGATCTGGGTCATCTTGAACTTGAAGGGCGCGCGCCCCCGCTCAACGTCAGTGGCCACGTCGCGCACCACCGCCTCCCCCGCGGTGAAACTCGCGTAGCGCACGCTCGACTGCACCCCGAGCACCGCGAGCCCAATGTTGAGCGCGTCGCTGGCGAGCCCCTCAGCGCCGAGCTCTGAGCCGAGCGAGCCTTGCTCCAGCTCCCCGCCGCTCCGAAACGCGCGGTCGGTGGCAAAACCGAGGTTGAGCCCCACCGCGTCCGGCAACTGCACCCAATCGAGGTTTATCTTCAAGTTCGCGTAAGCGAGCAAGATGGGCGACACCTCGTACGTCATGCGCTGGCGGCGCCCGGTGTAGTCGTAGCTGACGTTGTCCGAGTCGCGCCGCTCCTCGGCGCCGATCGCGCTGTAGAAGAACGCCTCGGCGCCCGCCGCGACGCTCACTCGCAGCGAGTCCAGCGTGATCCCGGCGATCTGATCGACGGCGCTCTCACGCAGCTGAAAGCCCGCGGTGTCGCCTAGCTCTTGAGCACCCTGGCGCGCGAGCGACTCCGCGAGCGGCTGTAAAATGGGGATCTGGCGCCGCAGGCGCTCCTCGATCGCGCTGATCCGCGCCGGCAAGGCGGTGAGCTCCGTCACCCCCGCCGCGCCCTCCGTCGCGGTCGTCATGGCGCCTGACCTAGCCGCCGCCCCCACCTGACTGGGCGCGTCCGGTAGGCTGCGGACGGCCTGCACCGCCACGATCGGGACCAGCGCCAGCGCCTCCAGCTCAAGCCGGGTGAGCACCGAGCTGATGATGAGCGCGTCCTTCGCGATCCGCCGCTGCTCATCGCTCTTGGGGGCCCCGAGCGCCTTCACGCGCGCGGCGAGCGCCTGCTCAGTGCGATCCGCGGCCGCCTTCGCCTGCTCGTAGCGCTGCTCCGCCTCCACCAGCTCAGGGGGCCGCGCGGAGTCGGGCGCGAAGAGCTGCTGCGGCGGGAAGCGGTCCTTGGTCTCCGCCAGCGCCTCGCGCGCCGCCACCAGCGTGGCCTGCTGCTCGCCGTAATGCGCCCAGTCCTTCTGCAGCGCCTTGAGCGCAGGGTCGAGCACCCCGAGCGCCTCCGCCACGTTGGCGTAACGCGCGCCGCCCCGCCGCGCCCCATCGCGCCCCCGTTCGTCAGCTTCACTGCCTTCATCTGCCGGGCGCGCTGCAGCGTCAGCTACACTGTCTTTCTCGGAGTCACTGAGGGGTTCATCCTCCTCCAAGACAAACTCCTCGTCAGGCGCTGACTTCGCGCTGCGCCCGGCGCTCGCCGCGCCCTCAAGCACCCGGGTCAGGTGCACGCGATACAGCGCCACCACGGGGATCTCGTAGTCGGGGTCGTTATACGGCGCCTTGCGGCGGAGCTCGGCCCTGAGGCGCGTCGCCTCAGCGTCATTCAGCGCCAAGGCCGCGACCCACGGGGCGCCCGGGGTGTACGGCGTCTCGAACAGCAGCCGGTCCACCAGCGCCAAGGCCTCATCCAGATCCTGCACGCGGCTCACCGCGACCGGCAGGCTCGGGCTCTCAAAGGCGTAGGCCCGCAGCGCGCGCACGTTCTGAGTCGGGCTGCAGCCGAGCGCGGCGGTGGTGAGCAGCCCCACGAGCCACAGCACCCCACGCGCTCTCCCTCGCCTGTTCACCCCAGCTTGCGCTCGTGTCGCCATCACCCGCACCTCATCACCTCGCTCATGTGCCTTCGAGGATGAGCTCCTCCAGGACTACCCACCGTCTCCGTTTGTCGTCCTCAAATCCGACAACGAGAGCGGCACCAGCGAGCTAGCGACAAAGCGCACCCGCTGACAAGCGCTACGAGCCCCGGCCCCAGGTCCGCTACGCTATAAGCGCCTCATGGCCTCCTTCAAGCACCGCGTCTCCATGCACCTCACCGGCCTCGGCGCTGAAGCGCTGTGCCAGAGCGCCGCGCGCGCCGAACAAGCGGGGGTCGAGTCGCTGTGGGCCTCCGAGCTCTACACCAGCCCGTGGGTGCAGCTCGCCGCCGTCGCCGCCGCCACCCGCACGGTGACGCTCGGCACCGGCGTGGCGCTCGCCTTCGTGCGCAGCCCGATGACGCTCGCCACCTCGGCGCTCGACCTGGCCGAGCTCACGCGCCGCCCCGACGGCCAAGGTCGCTTCATCCTCGGCCTCGGCACCGGCGTGAAGCAGCTCGCGGAGCGCTGGCATGGCGTGAGCGTCTCCCAGCCCGTCCAGCGCATGCGCGAGCTGATCGAGTTCCTGCGGCTGTTCTTCGCGCGTGCCAGCACCCCCGAGCCGATCCGTTACCAGGGTAGATTTATCCAGGCGGAAATTGACAGCTACCGCCGTCCCGGCGCCGAGGCGCCGCCCATCCCCATCTACCTGGGCGCGAACCGACCCGGGATGCTGCGGCTCGCGGGGGAGGTCGCCGATGGCGTGCTGGGGCACGTCTTCCTCTCGCCGCGCCAGCTGAAGGAGGAGGTGCTGCCCCAGGTGGAGGCGGGCCTGCGGAGCGCCGGGCGAGCGCGCTCGGAGCTGACCTTGAGCGCCGGCATCACCACCGCCATCAACGCGGACCGAGCCACCGCGCGGCGTCACGCGGCGGGCCAGCTGGCCTTCTACGCCACCGTGAAGACGTACCACCCCTTCTTCATCGCCGACGGCTTCGCCGCGGAGATCGCCGCCATCCGTGAGGCGTTTCAACGTGGAGAACGTGAGTCGCTGGCGGACCACGTCACCGGCGCCATGGTGGACACCTACTGCGCCGCCGGCACACCCGACGAGGTGCTCGCGCGGCTCCGCGCTTATGATGGCCTGCTCGACGTGAAGGGCGTGAGCCCGCCCCGCCACTACTGCCCCCCGGACGCGCACGAGCACTACAAGGCGCAGATCCTCGAGCTGTTCGCCCGCTGAGCGCTTCTTCTTTTGGGGGTTGGTCCCGCTGTGGTCAGCCTAACGTACCACAGGCGCAGTGGTCAGCCTAACGTAACCAATCTCGCAGTTCCTGTAGGGGCGGGTTTCAAACCCGCCCTCAGACACACCAGTCAGCTTAACGCCCTTTGAACTCCGCCTCACGGCGCTCCACGAAGGAACGCAGCCCCTCGGCGGCGTCCTCCGTCTGCATCAGGCGGCGCGCCTCGGGCAAGAGCTCGCGCGCGCCCGCCTCGAAGCCGAGCGAAGCCGCGCACCACGCCGAGCGCAGCGTGGCCTGCACCCCGAGCGGCGCGCGCCGCGCGATGGTCTCAGCCAGCACCAGCGCCGCCTCCAGCTCCTCCCCCACCGGCGTCACCTCCTGCACCAGGCCAATCCGCTTGGCCTCCTCCGCCCCGAACAGGTCGCCAGTGAGCAGCCAGCGCATGGCGTTGCCCCAGCCCGCCAGCTGGGGCAGCCGCAAGGTAGCCCCGCCGAACGGGAAGATCCCGCGGTTGATCTCGATCTGCCCGAACCGCGTGTCCTCCGCGGCCACTCGGATGTCCGCCGCGAGCAGCAGCTCAATGCCGATGGTGAGGCAGTGGCCACGCACGGCCATCACGAGCGGCTTGGTGCGGCGACGACCGTGGAGCCCGAGCGGATCCACCCGATCCGCGGGGAACAGCGGCGCGCCGCTCGCGACCTGGGGCCCCACCTCCGTGAGGTCGAGCCCCGCGGTGAACGATTTACCATGACCAAACAGCACCGCGCAGCGAAGCTCGGGGTCGTCCTCGTAGTCGGTGAGCGCCTGGGCCAGCTCGCGGAGCGCCGTGAGATCGAACGCGTTCAGCTTCTCTGGGCGGCTGAGGCCGATGGCGAGCACCGCTCCCCTCACCTCACGCGTGATCCTAGACAGCTCTGCCAGCATGGTGCCTCCTTGCCTCACTTCATGGGGCGACGTGGCCGCCCGGCGCGACGCTACCACGACGCGCGCAGACGCTGCTATACAGGGGCCGCGCGTCGCTCCCGGCCCATCCTGACGGCGCGCACCACGCTCACTCGCTCGCTGAACACCGAGCCGCTCTAACTGTGATTTGAGGTCGACTTACGGCAAACCGTTCGTCGTCCTAGACGGTGTGCTGATGCCGCGACGACGCTCCCCCACCTCTCGCCGCCCGCTCCGTCCGCGTCAACCGGCGCCGGTGGGCGCGCCCATCTACGCCCTGCTCGGGCCGACCAACACCGGCAAGACGCACCGCGCGATCGAGCGCATGCTGGAGCACGAGAGCGGCGTGCTGGGGTTGCCGCTTCGGCTGCTCGCGCGCGAGGTCTACGACCGCGTGCTGCCGCGGGTCCACCGTGACGAGCTCGCGCTCATCACCGGGGAGGAGAAGGTCGTGCCGCGCCGCGCGCGCTACTTCGTGTGCACGGTGGAGGCGATGCCCCTCGATCTTGAGGTCGACTTCCTGGGAGTCGACGAGATCCAGCTCGCCACGCACCCGACGCGTGGCCACACCTTCACCGACCGCCTGCTCTACCGCCGCGGCCGCCTAGAGACCTGGTTCTTGGGCTCAGACTCGGTGGCGTCCATCGTGCGCGAGCTGGTCCCCACCGCCATCATCCAACGCCACGCGCGGCTCTCCGTGCTGCACTACACGGGGCCCTCGAGCCTCGGTGCGCTCCAGCCGCAGAGCGCGGTGGTGGCCTTCTCAGCGCCCGCGGTCTACGAGCTGGCTGAGCGCGTCCGGCGGCGGCGCGGCGGCGCCGCGGTGGTGCTGGGGGCGCTGTCGCCGAGAGCCCGCAACGCGCAGGTCGCGCTTTATCAATCGGGTGAGGTGAGCTTCTTGGTGGCTACGGACGCCATCGGCATGGGGCTGAACCTCGACATCAAGCACGTCGCCTTCGCCGAGCGCAGCAAATTCGATGGTCAGGTCAAGCGACCCCTCGAGGTGACCGAGCTCGCGCAGATCGCCGGGCGCGCTGGGCGCTTCCAGACAGACGGCAGCTTCGGCACCTTGAACCCTGAGCCAGGGCTCCCGCTGCCCCTCGTGAGCGCCCTCACCTCCCACCAGGTGCCGCCTGAGCGGCAGCTGCGCTGGCGCAGCCCCTCGCTCGACTTCTCGAGCCTCGGCGCGCTGCTTGAGAGCTTGGCGGCACCCTCACCCCACCTCAGGCTGCGCCGGGTGGTGGCTGAAGATCACGCCGCGCTCAAGCTGCTGGCTGAGCTACCCGCGGTGCGCGCGGCGGCGGTGGGCGAGGAGCGCGTGCGCCTGCTCTGGCAGGTGGCACAAATCCCTGACTATCGCCAAATCTTACCTGAGCAGCACCGCGCGCTGATGCAGGGGATCTACGCGCAGCTGCTCTCAGCGAGCGGTCGGCTGAGGCCCGACTGGCTCGCGCAGCAAGTGCGGCGGCTCGACGACGTGCGCGGGGATCTCGACACGCTGCTCGCGCGCATGGCCTTCATCCGCACCTTCACTTACGTCACCCACCAGGGGGATTGGGTCGCGGACGCAGCACGCTGGCAAGCTGAGACGCGCGCCGTTGAAGACCGCTTGAGCGACGCCCTGCACCAGGCGCTGGTGGCGCGCTTCGTGGACCACGGTCGGACCCAGCTCGAGCTGACGCCGGCTGTGCTGTCACGCTTCCGCTTCGAGCCACGCGGCGCCACGCGGCTCGAAGCGCCTGCCAGCCAGAGGG
Organism: uncultured Polyangiaceae bacterium; assembly: GCA_964415255.1. Taxonomy (GTDB): domain Bacteria; phylum Myxococcota_A; class Polyangia; order Polyangiales; family Polyangiaceae; genus JAHBVY01. Next base: position 5,965 of record CAYQAC010000226.1, read on the forward strand.
CACTGCAGCGCGAGCCCAGCGAGCCGCACGCCAGCCACCCCTCCGCTGATCGCGGGCACCCCTTCGCGGCCTTGGCGGGGCTCCGCGCCAAGCTGACGGGCGGCGCCACGCGATCTTCAACCCAACCTTCAACCCTGGCTGAGCGCCTGCTCGCGGCGCCCCTGCAGGCGCTCGAGCTGCGCCCGGACGGGACCCTCAGCTTCGAAGGGCAGCGCGTCGCGCGCCTGGTCGCGCAGACGTCAATCGTCAGCCCAGCGGTGGTGGTCAGCCACGACGCGCTGCTCAACACCCCGCTTCACCGACCGCTCCAGCGCCACCTGAGCGCGCTCATGAAAGAGCGCATCGACGGCGTGTTCCGCGGGCTGTGGGAGGCTGAGCCGGCGCTTGAGCCGCCCGCCCGCGGGCTGCTCTACCAACTCACGCACGAGCTTGGCGTGGTGGAGGCCCCGCGCTCGCGCGGCGAGCGCTCCCAGCTCTCTTCTAGCGGCGAGCAGGCGCTCGTCGATCTCGGGGTCGCCTTCGGCGCCCGCTTCGCTCACCTGCGCGCCCTGAACGGCGCCGCGGGGCTCACGCTGCGCCTCGCGCTGCTCGCCGCGCGCGGCGCCGATCTACCAGCTGACTTCACTCCCAGGCCGGCCCACCCCGCCGAGCCCCGCATCAGCCCCAACACCTACCGGCGGCTCGGCTACCCGCTGCTCGGGCCTTACGCGATCCGCGTCGACCTGCACGAGCAGATCACGGCGCGCCTGCACCGCGCGCGGCCCACCCCAAAGGGCGACGCCGCGCTACTCCAGCGCTTGGAGCAGACGCTGAGGCTGCCGGCGGAGCCCCTGCTGCGGCTGCGCCGCGCTCACAAGCCTCGACGACGCTCCCGGCGGGCGTAGCGCGCGATCACACAGGATCCCATGCGCGCAGCCGCCGTAGCCAAGCCAAGAGCCCGCGCCCGCGCGCTGCCGGGGGCTCTTGGCAGGCAGTGAAGCGCGCCATCAGCTCCTCACGATCGAAGCTGCCCGTCCTCCCGATCAGCACGATCACGCTCTCACGAGGCCCCTCCCCGAACGGCGCGCCGCGGTCCACCCGCGCCCGCCCCCCCACGCCTTGCAGCACGACCTGGTGGTCTGGCTGCTGACGCAGCCAGAGCAGCCCCTTGATGCGGTACACCCCCCGGGGAAGGTCCGTGACCAGCGCCCGCAGCCGCGTGAGATCCAGCGGGCGCGAGAGCCTCAGCGTGAGGCTGCTGTAGCCGTGGCTCGACGGGCTCG
>CAYQAC010000227.1:0-7219 GCA_964415255.1 uncultured Polyangiaceae bacterium
ACCCGGGCGACTGGCGTTACCGCGAGTTTTATCGCGACATCGGTCACGATCTCGACTTCGACTACATCAAGCCCTACATCCATCCGATGGGCCTGCGGATCCAGACCGGCATCAAGTACCACCGCATCACCAGCAAGAACGTGGAGAAGCAACCGTACGTCGAAGCCTGGGCGCTGGAGGCCGCCGGGGAGTATGAGTTCGTCACTCAGGCTGGCTACCGCGTGACCCTCACGCGGGCCACGCTGCGCGTCGGCGCGGTGTACCTGAACCAGCAGGTGCCGCTCGCGGGTGGCGCGGCGCGCGACTGCTTCCTCCCGGGAGTCTACGTGGCCGAGGTGACGGACGGCGCCACCGTCGATCTGCTCGATCCACGGCTTCAGCCCTTCGGCGCACCAGGCCGCGCGCTGCTTGATTCAGCGCGCACCGCGGAGGTGTGGCTCCTGGGGGAGGGCACCGAGATCGACGCCGAGGAGGACGGGATGGTGATCTTCGAGGCGGCTGGGACCGCGACTCGCGTGGCTGCTCCAGGCGCTGAAGCGTGGCCCTTCACCGCGAGCCTCAGCATCGGGAGCAACTGGCGTCGCGCCCCGACAGATCCACAGAAGCCGGGGGACAACCCCATCTGCCGTGAGCGCATCGTGTCACCCATCCCGGTGGACCTCAGCGCTGCGGAGGGGCACGCGCTGACGCTCCGCATCGACCCCGCGCTGTTCTTCCGCCGCGTGGATTTCAGTCAGCTTCCCGAACAAGCTGGAGGGTATCGCTTCAGCGACGCCCCGGAGGACTCACCGAGCCTCAACCTTTACCGCGATCTCCACAGCACTGGCGCCTACCAGCTGCGCTTCGCGCCACAGTAGGCTCACGGTAGGTCGGGGCAGTCTTGTTCAGGCACGCAGGCACCGTAGCAGTCGCCCAGCTTCGTGGGGACGTAGCCACCCTCGCATAGGGGCGGGGACTGACCGCAGGTGATGCCATCCAGGTTGCACGTCACCTTCAGCACGCAGCGGTTGTCATGACAGGTCGCCTCGGTCGGGAGCTTCGTGGCCGTGCAATGGTCAACGAAGCAGTTTTGCTCAGGGCATGTGTTGGCCGGGTCAGGTGCGTCTGCGGCGAGCGCGGCGCACACGCAGCAGTCCGCGACGACGCGGCAGTCTCGGTCCGCCTCGCACTCGCGAGGCCCACCGCCACCCGTGCCCGCGCTGCCGCCGGTGGCTCCGCTGCCGCCGGTGGCTCCGCTGCCACCCGTGGCGGCGCTGCCGCCGGTGGCGCCGCTGCCGCCGGTGGCGCCGCTGCCGCCTGTGGCTCCGCTGCCGCCTGTGGCTCCGCTGCCTCCCGTAGCACCGCTACCCGCAGTGCCGCCCGAGCCTGCCGTGCCGCCAGAAGCACCCGAGCCGCCTGAGCCGCCATTCGAATCATTCCCTGACGAGCACGCCACCGCCAACAAGACGAGCGGCGCGCCCGCGACCCAACCCCAAGTCATCCTCATGCGCTCAGGCTAGCACCCAGCTACCAGGGGTGCAGCGGGCGGCGCTCGACGACCGCTGAAAGCGAGCACCTCTAGCCCATCAGCGCATGACTGATGCGCACCGCCTCAAGCGACGTCGCGTGACGAACGCCCATCGCAGCGACGGCTTGTGACGGCAGGAAACCCAACCCCCCAAAAAAACTCGCTCCGCCTACGGTTGGGCCCCGTAGGCGTGCGTGGGCGCTCAAGCCTGCTTCTGATCCTTCAACAGATCGCGGATCTCCGTGAGGAGCTTCTCTTCGGCGCTGGGCTCCGGGGGCGCCTCCTCTTGGGTGCGGCGGAGTTTGTTGATGAGCCGCACCATGGTGAAGATGACGATGGCGATGATGAGGAAGTCGAACACGTTCTGGAGGAACAGGCCGTACTTCAGCGAGACCGCTGGGGCCTCGCCCTCGGCGGCTTGAATCACCCACTCAAGGTTGGTGAAGTTCACCCCGCCGGTGATGACGCCGAGCGGTGGCATCACCACGTCGCTGACGAAGGACGACACGATCTTACCGAACGCGCCGCCGATGATGACACCGACCGCCATGTCGACGACGTTGCCCTTGACCGCGAACTCGCGAAACTCACTGAGGATGCTCATACAGTTTCTCCCAAATGCCTGAGCCCGGTCACCGACCGGGCTCCCTTGCGCGAACAGCTCCGTGAATCACGCAGCACGCCGCGCCCTCAGGCGATTGTCAGTTGCCCTAACTCAGCCCGCGCCGGCCGAGCCGCTGGCGGAGGCGCTCGCCTTGACCGACACGTTGATGCTCACGCTGGCGTCCACCTGGCCCTTGATGGAGGCCGCCACGCAGGCGCCCGCCTTGAGCGCCGCGGCGCCGCCGCCCTTCACCACCGCCTGAGCGCCCTCGAGGGTTGTTTCCACGCCAGCCACGATGCGCTCGAGCTTGCCCTTCATGCCGAGCGTCACCTTGAGCAGCGCGGGCAGGTGCGCCTTGATCGCCGCCTTGAGGCGCGTCGCCGCCTCGGCGTCCGCCGCCCCGCTGATGTTCACCCGCACCTGCGCGGGGACGCACTCGAGCTTGCCGCTCACCTGCGCGTCGCAGCTCGCCTCGCACTCCGCGCTCATCTTCGGCGGCTTCACCTCGCCGCTGCACTTGGGCGCCTTGATCTCGACGCTGCAGCCACCAGAGCAAGAGCCTGAGCACTCTGCCTGGCCCTTGATCTCGCACTGCGCGCTGCAGCTGCCCTTGCAGCTACCGGCGCAGCTGCCCTGCGCCTCACCCTTGCAGGTGCCGTCGCAGGTGCCGTCGCACTGGCCGCCGCTCATGGCGGCGCCGTTGCACTTGCCCTCACAGGTGCCCTTGCAGGTCCCGCTGAACGAGCCGCTGCACTCGCCCGCGCACTCCGCGCTGCACTCACCGGTGCACTCCGCGCCGGCCTCGACAGTGCAGCTGCCTTTGCACTCGCCGTCGCATTGCCCGCTGATCTCGCCGCCCTCACACTCCACCTTGGCGGAGCCAGGCTCGATGCTCGCGTCACAGGAGGCGGCGCAGTCGGCCATCGCGCTCATGGAGGCCTCGCACTTCGGCGGGATCACCTTGATCTGGACTTGGCCCTTGGCCTTCGCCTTCACCTCACCCAAGGCCGAAGCGGCGGCGGCGCAAGCGGCCTCCGCCTTCTTGCCGGGGCCCTCCTCCTTGGGCTCGATGTCGGTGGCGCCTAAGTCCTTCGCCAGGTTGCCGCAGGCGGTGGCGACGTCCGTCTCAATCTCCACGGCGAGATCTTGCAGCGCCGCGCCCGCGGCGAGCGCCGCCTTCACCTTGCCCTCAGCCTCCGCGGCGAGACCGAAGTTGGCCTTCATCGCGGCCTCGGCCGTGGTGGGGCAAGAGTCCCCACCGGGGAAGCCGGGGACGCAGTGGACGAGAGCCGGCGTGATGAGCGCCAAAGCAAGGGCAGAGCGAAGGGTTCGTGAATTCATGGTGCCCCCACTATCACCGAAGCTTCGGCGCGGCGAAATAGCCATTTGACGGGGGAGCGCCGGAGTCGCGCTTCCGTCACCTTTTGGGTCATTGGGGGATCGGGCGGGGGTTTGGCAGTGCTGTTTCCACGCCGCTCTTGTCACTGCTTGGGTCACCTGGGCATCCCCCGAGCCTCACCCTTGAATCACCCCGGGACAACCCAAGCCACAGGCCGAGGAGCCGCGGACTGAATCGCCCAGCCGCGCGCGCGGCGGACACCGCCCTCCCCGCAGCCGCGGCTCACGGCGGGACGCACACCCCGAAGTTCGCGATCACGATCTGACAGCGGTACCCCTCGCTCTCGCGGCAGTCCTCCGACGCGCGGCACGGCGGGCGGCACATCGTCAGGTTCACGGTCGAGCCGCCGCCTGACATCGAGGTGCTGGTGCAGCTCGCGTTCTCGCCGCACTCCTTCTCTTGGCTGTCGGTGGAGCAGCCCCTGCTGCAAAATCCACCAGGAAATGTGATGGTGGGCACCGGGCCACCGCCGATCGTCGTCCAGCACTCAGCGCCTGGCACGAGCGCGCAGTCACTGTCGTCAGTGCATGGATCGCCAATGTCGCCGCGCGCCGCTCCCGAACCCCCCGATCCCGAGCTGGCTCCCGAGCCACCGCCGCTGGTCCCGCCATCACCCCCACTCCCGCCGTTGGCGCCGCTGCCACGAGCCCCCTGGCCCCCTGAAGAGCCGCCGTCCGCGCGGGCTGGCTCGAACTCGCCGCTGCAGCCGGCACCGAAGAGCACGAGCCCCAAGGTGAGCGCCACAGCGTGAGCTCCCGGATACCGAGCGCCCCTACCGACCCAATGGAGCCCTGACGTGTTGGTGAGAACCCTTGACCGCCTGTGGGTGTGTGCCAGCTTCACGCCCCCTTACTTAGTCGGCTTGGCGTGCGGGTTCCAGCCCCCCAGCGCCTCAGCGCGGCGGCCCGCCCTCTTTGCGCCGTGCCTCCAGCTCACGGCGCAGCTCCTCGTGCAACGCGCGCTGGGCGGGCGTGAGCAGCTCGTCGATGTCCTTGGCGCTCTGCGCCCTCACCGCCTCGTGCTCGGGGCGACAACGCTCGAAGGCCTCACGACGCGCCTTGTCGTGGCGCTCGAGCACTTCGGTCACCTGCGGTACTTGGGCTGGCGTGAGCTCGAGACGCTGCGTCAACATCTCAAGCATGAAGCGCCGGCGCGCCTCCTGGGGCGGCCCCGCCATCAGGTGATTTAGCTGATCCAGCTTGACGGCGCGCATCCCAAAGGCGCCCGCCACACCCCCGAGCCCGAACGCCACGACGAGCATCAGCGCCTGCTTGGTGCGCGGCGTCACGGCGCCTCCTCCAAGCCATCAAGCACGCTCAGCGTCTTCGTGTCGAGCTGGTGTTGCTCTGTTTGCGAGACGAACACCGCTGTCGCCGCCGCCGCGGCGAAGCAGCCGAGCAGCGCCAAGCGCGCGAGCCATGCCTTGGGCCGCGGGGCACGATGGACAGCTACCATGACTTGATCTTCAAAGCCCGCCGGCGGCGCGACGTTGTCCGTCGCGCGGGCGAGGCGCTCGAGTCGCGCGTCCTGCTGGCGCTCTAGGGTCATGGCTCCTCTTTCAGTGGCATCAGGTTAGCCCGTGCGCGCAGCAGCCGCTGCTCCACCGCGCCCTCGGAGCAGCCCAAGATGGCCGCCGTCTCGCTGGTGGAGAAGCCCTCCACGGTGCGTAAGACGAGCACGCTCCGCTGCTCCGGAGATAGCCGCGCGAGCCAGCTGTTCAGCTCGCCGAGCGCCACCCGGGCCTCCGCCTTCAGCATCCCATGGTGCTCGGGCGGCTCGGCTTCTTGCTGCTCAGCTGAGGCGACCGGACGCAGCCGCCGCCTCCGCCCGGCGTCGATCGCGGTGTTGGTCACGACCCGGTAGAGCCACGTCTGGACGCTGGAGCGCCCATCGAAGCGCTCTTCGCGGAGCGCTTGATAGGCCTTCATGTAGGCATCCTGGAGGGTGTCCTCGGCGTCGCTGGGGTTGCCCAGCAGGCGCACCGTGAGCCGGTACAGCCGCGCCTGGGTGTGGCGCACGATGCCCCGAAACGCCTCAGCGTCCCCCGCGGCCACCTGGCGCGCGAGCCAGCTGAGATCCACCTCTGCCATGAGGTTAGGCGGAGCGGCCAGCGCGCAGACCGGCCGGGTGGCCTGGGCTGGTGGGGGCAGAGCGCCTGGGCAGGGAGGGAGCAGTTGGGCATCGCGGCTCGATCAGGGAGAGGCGCTCCCCGGAGGGGCTGGCCAACGCTTGGACGCTCATCAACGCGATCTTCCTACGACATTCGAGAGCAAATCGGGTGATGCTCGCTCGGTGAACGACGTTAACTCACAAGCGGTGGCGCCAGAAGGGGCGACGCGCGCCTCCTTGCTCGCGACAGATCATGGGTTTGTGCAGGGGGCCGTAGGGAACCGCCGAGGTGGTGCGTCAGAGGGCTCGACATGACCAGCGGACCGCCTAGTTCCCGGCAAGCTCCCAACGTCAGCGCCGAGCTCAAGGCGAAGGTTCAGATGAACCGGTCGCGCACCCGCGCCTGGCTCTTTCGCATCGGCGGCCTCTTGGTGGTCGCAGCGCTCGTGGCGGGCGGTTGGTTCTGGCGCCAGGCGGCGCTGAAGGGCCAGGGGCCGACCTACGAGACCCAACCCGTCGAGCGCGGTGACTTGCGCTCCACCGTCACCGCCACCGGCACCGTCTCCGGGCGCGACACGGTGGAGGTGGGCGCGGAGGTGTCCGGCACCATCAGCAAGCTCTACGTCGACTTCAATGACCAGGTGAAGGAGGGGGACATCCTGCTCGAGCTGAACACCGACAAGCTGCTCGCCGCGCAGGGGTCCGCCAAGGCGCGCCTCACGGCGGCCTACGCCTCGAACAAGAGCGCGCGCACCACCTCGAAGGAGGCGCAGACCAACCGCGACCGCGCGCGTGAGCTGGCCAAGCAGGGGCTCATCTCCAAGAGCGAGCTCGAGAGCGCGGAGGCAGCGGCCGAGCGCGCCGCGTCGCAGGTGCAGTCCACCTCGGCGGACATCTTGGTCGCCAAGGCGACGCTCGACTCGGCGAACACCGACTTGAGCAAGGCGGTCATCCGCGCGCCCATCGACGGCGTGGTGTTGTCGCGCAGCGTGGAGCAAGGCCAAACCGTGACCGCCTCCTTGCAGACGCCGGTCTTGTTCCTGATCGCGCGGGACCTCACGAAGATGGAGCTCTCGGTGCAGATCGACGAGGCGGACGTCGGCCGCGTGAAGGAGGGCCAGAAGGCGACGTTCACGGTGGACGCGCACCCCATGAAGACGTTCGAGGCCTCGCTGCGCTCGCTGCGCAACGTGCCGACCACGACGGACAACGTGGTGACTTACCAGGCGGTGCTGGACGTCAGCAATGATGACCTCTTGCTGCGCCCTGGGATGACGGCGACCGCCACCATCGTGACCGAGGAGGTGACTGGCGCGGTGCTCGTCCCCAACGCCGCGCTGCGCTTCACTCCGGCGTCCCCCGCGGGCTCGGCGAGCCCGAGCGGCCCCACGGCGCTGAACGTGCTGCAGGGCGGTGGGGCGCGCGGCATGCGTGGCGGCCCCGGCATGCGCGGCGGTGGGGGCGGCAATCGGCGGCCTGCTGGCGCAGGGCAGCAGCGGCGCGGCGGGCGTGGGAACGCAGAGCAGCCGATGGGCCGCCTGTTCGTGCTCGAGGCGGGGGAGCCCAAGATGCTGCGGGTGCCCACCGGCGTGACCGACGG
>CAYQAC010000228.1:0-7182 GCA_964415255.1 uncultured Polyangiaceae bacterium
CAAGCCGGCGACCGACCAGCGTCACTCGTGGGCGGTGAGACACGCTCAGTGTGACGCGTCACACAGCGCCCCCAAGCGCTCGGGCGCCCAAACACCACCCAAGGCTCGCGTATCCGCGCGGGTTTTCCCTGATACGGCGCGGGGGGAGCCGTCCCCCTCAGCTCGGCACGGCGCTTGAATAAGGTCCTGGCGAAAGGCGATGCACGCCCCGTCACAAACTTTGGGAACTGATTCGCCCGCTCCGTGTCACAGGCCGGTCCCTTCAAACGACGTCTCAGAATTCGCGCTGAAAGCGCCCAGCCGCCCGCGCGTTGCGTCGCGCTGATTCACCAAGCAAGCCCCCTAGGAGAACCACCCACCATGACCCGCACCCGCAAGCTGCTCGCCAAGACCCTGCTCCTCACCGCCGCCGCCAGCCTGATGGTCGGCGCCACCACCCAGGAGGCGTCTGCCTGTGGCGGCGCTTGGGTCCCGATCGTGGAGGAGCAAGTCGACTGGCGCGTGCCCGGTGTGCTCCAGGCAGAGCGCCTGATGGACGCTGGGAAGTCGACCGACGCCGCCGCCAGCGTGGTGCGCATGATGCCCCACATCAAGTCGCTCAAGATGAGCGAGGGCAAGCCGCTCGTGAGCCGCGCGCTGCGGGTGCTGGCGCTCAGCGTGGCGCGTACAGATGGCCGCTTGGATGCCGCGCGGCAGCTCCCGGCGCACGTCCAGGGCACCTGGCTCGGCAAGTCCGCTGAAGATCGCCAGACGAACCTCGCCTGGGCAGCGGACATCCTGCGCAAGACGGCGGACCTTCAGGAGAACGACCCGCAGTCGCGCACCGAGCTGGCTGAGGCGCTGGCGCGCACGGAGGGCGGCGAGAAGGAGGCGCTCGGGATCTTGGAGGCGCTGGCCAAGGCCGATCTGGTGACGAGCCCTGAGGGGTACGCGGCGCTCGCGCACCTGCGCCAGAAGCGCGGTGACAACGCGGGCACCAAGCTCGCGATGGCGCGCTGCGAGGCGATGGCGAAGGACAAGGCCACCTGCAGCGTCCACAGCTGAGCCGCGAAGCGCGGTGAGCGTGCCCCGAGCAAGTGAGCTCAGGGCGACGGCCCTCACCGCAGCCGGCGTCACCTGACATCGCCCTGCTCGCCCGCACCCGCTGCGGCGCTGGGTGTACTCTGAAGGCGCGGCCTGCCACCCGGCGGGTCGCGCCGGCTTGTTCGTCGCATCGAGATCAGGGTTTGGGGGTTCGCCCCCCATCTACGGCGCCCAGCCCCCCTGCGAGCCCACCTCCACGCACAAGCGGCAGCCGCCGAGGCCACTCAAGCTCACCCAACCGCCATGCCCTCACCGAACCGTCCCCTCACCTGGCTCTTGGCGTTGACCCTCAGCACAGGGGCCTGGTTTGGCTGCCGTGAGCAACCTAACCCCGACCAGGCGGCGCCGAACCCTGCGCACAGCACGAGCACCGCGCCGGAGCAGGCGCGCGCCGAGGTGCACGCGAAGGGGGACGCCGCCCGCGGCGAGGCGCTGACGCAGGCCTTCGAGTGCGGCCGCTGCCACGAGGGCGCTGAGCTGGCGCAATCGCCGCTTGAGCAGCACTGCGGCGCTTGCCACATGGAAATCATGGAGGGCCGCTTCAAGGCGCCCAAGGCTGAGCTCGCGAAGTGGCAGCCCGTGGTGGAGCCCTACCGCGACATCCCCTCGCTCCAGGGCTCGGGGCAGCGCTTCAAGGCGAGCTGGCTCGTCTCCTTCTTGATGGCGCCGCACGACGTGCGCCCCCACCTGGAGCAGTCCATGCCGCGCCTCGCGTTGACGGAGGAGCAAGCGACGGACATCGCCGCCTTCCTCACGAAGGGCGCGCCCGCGCCTGTCCAGCGAGATCCGCTCATGGGCGGTAACCTCGCCAAGGGGCGCGCGCTGATGGAGCAGAAGGGCTGCCCGAGCTGCCACGTGATGACGGGCGTGCCTGCCTTCGCCACCCAAGCAGACGTCAAGTCAGCTGACGAACGCACCCGGCGCGGCGTGCTCTTGGCGCCCGATCTGCGCTTCGCGCGCGAGCGCATGCCGCGCGAGTCAGCGATCGCTTGGATCCGTGACCCGAGCAGCATCAAGAAGAGCACCCTGATGCCGCAGACCAGCCTCAGCGCAGAGGAGGCGCGCGACATCGCGGCCTACGTGTTCGACACGCCGCTTGAGGCCGCGCCGAAGCGCGCCATGCCAGCGCGGCTCCCGGTGCTGAGCCGCCCGGTGCGCTATCAAGAGGTGTATGACGGGGTGTTCAGCAAGACCTGCGTGCACTGCCACGGGGATCCTCAAGTGGCGCGCGGCGACGGTGGGCCGGGCAACACCGGCGGCTTCGGGTTCAAGCCGCGCCGCCTGAACCTAGCGAGCTACTCCGCGCTGCTGGGCGGGATGGTGGACACCGAGGGCGAGCGCGTGAGCGCCTTCAAGCCGACCGCTGATGGCACGCCGCACCTGGTGGCGGCGCTGCTCGCGCGCCAGGCGGAGGAGGCCGGGGCGAAGCCTGGCCCGGTGCGCGGGATGCCGCTCAGCTTGCCGGCGCTCAGCGCTGAGCAAATCCAGCTGGTGGAGAGCTGGATCGCGCAGGGCCGCCCGCGCTGAGGCGGCCGCGCCCGGGGGGTGCTAGAGCGGCATCATGCAGGCGACGTTCGAGCTCACGCGGGGTGAGGCGCCGCTCCTCGTCAGCTTACCTCACTCTGGCACTGAGCTGCCTCCAGGCTTCAGCGAGCGCCTGACGGAGGCCGCCCTCGCGCTGCCTGACACCGACTGGCACGTGGACCGCCTGTACGGCTTCGCGGCAGGCTTGGGGGCGAGCGTGCTCCGCGCGCGCCTGAGCCGCTACGTCATCGACCTGAACCGCGCCCCCGAGGGCACCTCACTTTACCCCGGGCAGAGCACCACGGAGCTCTGCCCGCTGACCACCTTCGCCGACGAGGGCATCTACCGCGAAGGCGCCGCGCCCAACGCCCAGGAGATCTTGGAGCGGGTTGAGCGCTATTTTACGCCTCACCACGCGGCGCTACAGGCGGAGCTTGAGCGGCTCCGCGCGGCGCACGGTTTTGTGGTGCTGCTCGATGGGCACTCGATCCGCGCGCAGGTACCGCGCTTCTTTAAAGGCAGGCTACCTGACTTAAACCTCGGCACCTACCATGGCAGGAGCGCTGACGCTGGGCTCGCGGCGCGCGCGGAGGCGGTGCTCGCGGCTTCTCAGATGAGCTACGTGGTGAACGGGCGCTTCACCGGCGGCTACATCACGCGGACCTACGGTGAGCCGAGCCGCGGGGTGCACGCGCTGCAGCTTGAGATGGCGCAGGCCTGTTACATGGATGAGGCGCCGCCCTATGCCTTTGAGCCGGCGCGCGCTGAGCGGCTCACGGAGTGCCTTCGAGAGCTGGCTCAGGCGCTCCTTGCGTGGCGGCCCGCATGAGCTCCGGCGTCTACCACTGCGAGCAGCTGTTCGACGGGGAGCGCTGGCATCGCCCCGGGCGGCTCCGAGTGGAGGCCGGCGTGGTGACGGAGGTGGGCGCGCTGAGTGGTGATGAGCGTGAGAGTGAGCCGCGTGAGGTGGCTGGGCGCCGTCTAGGTGATGAGGGCGCGCAGCGTGAGGCGCCGCGCGGCGATGAAGCGGCGACGTGGCTGCCGGGCGTCACCGCGCCGGGGATGCCGAACCTCCACTCGCACGCCTTCCAGCGCGCGCTGGCGGGGCTCACGGAGCGCGCCTCGCCCGCGGGGCAGGACAGCTTCTGGAGCTGGCGGGAGCTGATGTATCGCTTCGTGGAGCGGCTCTCGCCCTCGCAGGTGAGCGCCATCGCTGAGCTGTTGTACGTGGAATTGCTCGAGCATGGCTACACCAGCGCCGCGGAGTTTCACTACCTGCATCACGGCCCAGGGGGTGAGCCCTACGCCGACATAGCGGAGCTCGGGCGGCGCGTGGCGGAGGCGGCGCGCGGCGCGGGGATGCGCCTCGTCCTGTTGCCTGTCTATTATGAGACCTCGGGGTTTGGCGCGGCGCCGATCGCGGCCGAGCAGCGGCGCTTCTACATTCGCCCGGAGCGCTACCTCCGGCTGCTGCAGGCGCTCGAGTCGGAGGCGGGGCCGCTCGTGAGCTTGGGGGTCGCGCTGCACAGCCTGCGCGCGGCGCCGCTCGAGGGGCGCCGTGAGATCTTGGCGGCGCTCGCCGGCGCGGCCATTCGTCAGCCACCCGTACATATTCACATCGCGGAGCAGGTGGCGGAGGTGGAGGCGGCGCTCGCGCATCACGGCGCGCGCCCGGTGGAGCTGTTGCTCGGCGAGCACGAGGTGGACGCGCGCTGGTGCCTGGTGCACGCGACGCACGTCACCGAACAGGAGCTCTGCGCCGTGGCGCGAGCGGGCGCCACCGTGGGCCTGTGCCCCACCACGGAGGCGAACCTCGGCGATGGACTGTTCCCGCTGCCAAAGCTGCTCGACCTCGGCGGCAGCTTCGGGATCGGCAGTGACAGTCAGGTGTGCGTGTGCCCCGCGGAGGAGCTGCGGCTCTTGGAGTATGGGCAGCGCCTCACGGCGCGCGCGCGCGCTGTCTCCGATCGGGGAGAATTTCCGCGTGGAACTGGCGCACGGCTGGTCTCAGAGGCGCTGCGCGGTGGGGCGAAGGCGCTCGGAGGCTCGGAGGCGCTGGGGCGCCTGGTGCCGGGGTGTCACGCGGATCTGGTGGTGCTCGACGGCGCGCACCCGAGCCTCTTGGGGCGCGCTGAGGACCGCGCGCTGGACAGCTGGGTGTTTGGGCCCGGCGCCTCCCCGGTGCGCCAGGTGATGGTCGGCGGCGTGTGGCGCGTGCTGGAGGGCCGCCACGTGGCGCGCGATGCCGTGCGGGAGCGCTACGCGGCGCAGGTGATGAGCCTATTCAGGGAGGCGTGAGGATTGTGGTGGAGCTTGATTCACGGGAGATCGCTGAGCGGGCTGAGGCGTGCTTGCTCGGCGGGGCCATCGGGGACGCGCTGGGCGCGGCGGTGGAGTTCCTGTCGCTCGACGAGATCCGAGCGCGCTTCGGCGCTGCGGGGGTGACGGACTTCGTGGAGGCGTATGGGCGCGTCGGGGCCATCACCGACGACACGCAGATGACGCTGTTCACCGCGGAGGGCGTGGTGCAGGCCTACGTCCGCTACGTTGAGCGTGGGATCTGCCACCCACCGTCGATGGTTCACCTGGCTTACCTTCGCTGGCTGTTCACCCAGGGGACGCGCGCGAGCATCAGCCTGGCTCAGAGCCCCTCCTTCCCTGAAGCTGGGCTCGCGCGGGACGCGCGGCTCTGCAGCCGCCGCGGCCCCGGCGCCACCTGCCTGGAGGCGCTCAGCGCCGCGCAGGCGCTCGGGGCGCCCGCCGTGAATGACCGTAAGGGCTGCGGCACCGTCATGCGCGTCGCGCCGATCGGCCTGGCGCTGAAGCCTGAAGCGGCCTTCGATCTGGGCGTCGCCTCATCAGCGCTCACCCACGGCCACCCCACCGGCTTCCTCGCGGGGGGCGCCTTCGCGTTCCTGATCGCGCTCCTGCTGCAGGGCGCGTCGCTGCTGGATGGCGTCAAGCAGGTGCGCGGCGTGCTCAGCGCGCAGCCAAGCGCTGATGAGACGCTGGCCGCCCTCGACGCCGCCGTGAAGCTGGCGGCGGCGGGCGGCGAGCCGACGACTGAGAAGGTCGAGTCGCTGGGCGGCGGTTGGGTGGCTGAAGAGGCGCTCAGCATCGCGCTCTACAGCGCGCTCGTCGCGCGCTCCTTCGAGCAAGGCGTGTTGCTCGCCGTCAACCACAGCGGCGACAGCGACTCAACAGGGAGCCTGACGGGTCAGCTCTTGGGGCTGACGCTGGGCCTCAGCGCGATCCCGCACAAGTGGCGCTCGTGGGTCGAGCTAGCGGATCTTCTGAGGGCCGCCGCGGCGGACCTCGCGGCGGTCCGCACCGGCAAGCTCAACACGCGCGCCTGGGCGCCAGGCTGGCGCTCATAGGTCGACAAACGGTTCACCGTTTGTCGACCTAAAATCACAGGCCAGAGCGGCGAGCCTCCAGGTGCGCTGTGGCGCGGTGCCCAACCCCCTGCCCTGCCCTGCTCGGTCATGGACCCGGGTGGTATTCAACGACCCCAGCCGTGCCGATGGCGCTCACGCCCTCGATATACACACCCACGATCACGGTAGCCCCCACCGCGCGGGCCTCTTCTTGGAGCCCAGCGATGAGCTTCCCCAACTTGGTGTGGCCGGTCTGCCCATCGACACGGACGATCGCAATCTCCCTGAAACCGTAGGGCACGACATCACCCGCCATCCGCACGGCCACAGGCCCATTGTGCGGCGCGAGCGGCGCCCCCGTGAGCACGCGTTCGCTCTTGACCCCACAGCTCGCGAGCACGAGCGCGAACAACCCGAACGCTATCCATCGCTTCACGATTCCACCCTTCACTGAGCCCAGCTCAGCCTTCAACCACACGCGCCGAAGGAACGCAAGGGGCAGCTGACAGCGCGCTTGACTGGTGCGGATCCCGCTCAGGCGGCGGCCCAGAGCTCGCTCAGGAGCTCGGCTTGCTGCAGCACGGTGGTCGTCGCGGCTTCCTGTTTGTCAGGTGGGTAGCCGTGTTTGCGGAGGATGCGCTTGACGATGACGCGCAGCTTGGCGCGCACCGTCTCCTTGAGGGTCCAGTCGATGGTGGCGTTCTGTTTCACGGTAGAGACCAGCTCGCGAGCGATGTTTCGAAGCGTGTCGTCGCCGAGCACCTTCACCGCGCTGTCGTTCACCTCGAGCGCGTCGTAGAAGGCCAGCTCGTCAGTCGTGAGCCCCAGCTCCTCACCACGCGCGTGCGCCTGACGCATGTCTTTAGCGAGCTCGATCAGCTCCTCGATGACCTGCGCGGCCTCGATGGCGCGGCTCTGGTAGCGCCGCACCGAGCTCTCGAGCAGCTCGGCGAAGGAGCGCGCCTGCACGAGGTTGTGCTTCCTTCGCGCCTTCAGCTCGTCATTCAGGAGCTTCTGCAGCAGCTCCACGGCGAGGCTTTTGTGCTGCATGCCGCGCACCTCGGCGAGAAACTGTTCAGAGAGGATGGAGATGTCCGGCTTGGCGAGGCCCGCCGCCTGAAACACATCGATCACCTGATCGCTTACTCCTGACTGCGGAAGAAACGCCTCGACTTTCGCGTAGTACACTGTATGCTCA
>CAYQAC010000229.1:0-7157 GCA_964415255.1 uncultured Polyangiaceae bacterium
GGGGCCGACCGGCTGCTCCCGGTGGCGCCTGACGAGCGTGAGGCGATGGCCGGCTTTGGGGGCTGCGTCGCCTGTGGCTTGTGCGATGAGGGAGAGCAGGGGCGGATTGAGGCGTCCCAGGGGGAGTATCAGGGGGTGATGTCCCTGATGTTGGCGGGCGCTCGCAGCCTGCCGGACTACGCCGTCGCCGCGCAGAGCTTTGCTCACGTGCCGAGCGCGGTGCTGGAGCAGAAAGAGCGCGTGTGCCCAGCTCGGGTGCCAATGCGACAAATTGCCGCGTTTGTGCACCGCAAGGCGGCAGAGACGGCTGAGGTGACCGCGGATGGGGCTCACACCGCCCGTCGGCTGTAGTAGAGCGCCAGAGCGATGAGCGAGACCAACACTGTGGCGCTGCCGCCCCTCACGGGGTGGGCGTTGATCTTGGGGGCGTCGAGCGGCTTCGGCGCCGCGGTGAGCCGGACCTTGGCGCGCGCAGGCTGCCACATCATCGGGGTGCACCTCGATCGGCGCGCCACGATGCCTGCGGTGGAGCAGCTCACGGAGGAGATCCGAGCGCTCGGGCGCGAGGCGTGGTTCTTCAACGTCAACGCCGCCGACGAGCAGCGCCGCGGTGAGGTGCTCGATGAGGTGAAGCGGCGCCTCGATGAGCGCGGGCAGGGGGAGCAAGTCCGCGTGTTGCTCCACTCGCTGGCGTTCGGCACGTTGCGCCCCTTCGTGGATGTGGATCCGAAGGAGCAGCTCACGCCGCGTCAGATGGACATGACCTGCGACGTGATGGCCCACAGCTTGGTGTACTGGACGCAGTCGGTGCTCGAGCGGGAGCTGATGTCGCGTGAGGGGCGCATCTTCGCGATGACGTCCAACGGGGCGCGGGAGACTTGGGGCGGCTACGGCGCGGTGAGCGCCGCCAAGAGCGCGCTGGAGTCGCACTGCCGTCAGCTGGCGATGGAGCTTGCGCCGCGCGGCATCACCGTCAACGCAGTGTGCGCAGGCGTGACGGATACTCCGGCGCTTAAGAAGATCCCCAATAATGACAAAATTGCTGAGGTGGCGATGCGCAAGGTGCCGACCCACCGCCTCACCCTGCCAGAGGACATCGCGAACGCGCTGGTGGCCCTGGCGCAGCCCTGCACCTACTGGATGACGGGCAACACCCTGTTCATCGACGGCGGCGAAGCGCACTCCGGCTGAGGCGCGGCGCGAGTGGCGCGCGGTGCGTGTTGGTCAGAGCAGCTGACTAGGTGCTTTCAGGTGCAGTGCGTGTTGGCCAGAGCAGCTGACTAGTGCACCTTCAGGCGCAGCGCGCATCAGTCAGAGCAGCTGACTTAGTGCGCCATCGCCCCCCTGACTGCGCCAGGCGGCCAAGTCCATAGCGAGTCAAAGCTTGGGGTTTTGGGGGTTTGGTACCTCATTGTCAGGTGCCCTGATGGCTCGCGCCGCTGCTACCGGCGCCCCACCACCGAGAGCCGCGGCGCCGCGCCGAACGCCGCTAGGTGCCCGCTCTCCTCCGCCACATAAACATCGCAGCGCTCATCCACCCGCAGTAAATCGGGGATCAAGTCGGTGGGGACGCAGCCTATCACCTCGCCATCCTTGGGGCGCACCACGTGGATCTCGTGCTGCGGCACGAACAGCGCGCCGCTGCGCAGCACAGGCTCGAGCCGCCGCGGCTGATCGGCGTCCACCGAGCGCGAGAACACGTGGCTGTAGCGCACGACGCCGGTCGCCGCGTCGAGGCAAATGAAGGTGCCCGCGTCGCTGTTGATCAGCACCGCGTCGTCCACCGCCAGCCAGGCGGTGGTCGCCGAGGCGAGCCCCGGCGCCTGCTCCCACAGCGGCTCGCCCGTCGCGCGGCGGAAGGCTCGGGCTCCGACCCCGCGCTTGTCGCGCGTGGGGACGATCACCACCTCCTGGGTGACGAGCGGCGCCTGGCCGCGCGCTGGGTGCTCTGGGATGTCCGCGCGCCACAGCTCGCCGCCCGTCCATGGGTCGATGCAGTGCAGTCGGCAGGGGCCGCTGGTGGCCGCGCTCATGGCGAAGGCGGTGTCGTTGTCGATGGTGACATCAGCGTGGAAGGGCATGCGGTCGCGCGCGCGCCACACGACGTCTCCGGTGGTCACGTCCAGCGCGAACAGCGAGGAGTCACCGCCCCCGGTGAGCAGCAGCTTCCCCGCGCGGCGCATGCGGTAGGCGCCGGGGCGCCGCGCCGTGTGGCGCCAGCGCACCTCGCCGCTCACTAGGTCGAGCGCGGTGATCTGCCGCTCACCCTCGGCGACCACCAAGAGCTTGGGCAGCCCCGGGGTGTGCACCACCGCGCCTGAGGCGCCGCTCGGGACGCGCGGCGCTAGCTGCTTGCGGAAGCGCAGCTCACCATCATCTAAGCTGACTAAATCGACGCGCCCGTCAGGGTGGAGCCGCGCGAGGCCCGCGGGTGTCACCACCGCGGCGGCCCGCTGGGTGGGCAAGCGCCACAGCAGCTCACCCGTCGCGCGATCGAGGCAGGCTGTCTCGCGCGCGGCGCTCGCCACCACCCTATCGCCGCAGAGGAACGTGGCGCGCAGATCGATGCCAGGCACCGTCGCGACCCAGCGCGGCACGAAGCGCATCTTGCCGCCGTGCTCCCACATCCCGACCGACTGACGCGTGGCGCGGCGTGAGCCGAACGAGGCGTAGCTCTCGGGCTCTGGATTAGTCAGGCTGTCGTCGCAGAGCGTGTCGTCCAAGCGCTCGGCGAGGCTCGCCGCCGCGCTCGACAGCCCGAGCAGGCGCAGGTTCTGGCGCTGGCTTGCGTCGTGCTCAATGTAGGCGTCAGCCAGCGCGCGCACCAGGCGCGTGATGCCGTCTACCAGGGCTGGCGCCTTCAGCTCAGGGAAGGTGATGCTTGGCGCGTCCGATCCCTCTTGGCTAGCGCTCAAGGTGAGCGCCACCGGGGAGTCGTTCGGTCCACGCCGGAGCCCGAAGCGCGCGCCGCCGACCTCAAAGCGCCGCATCAGCGCGCGCCCCGCGCGCCACGCCTCGAGTAGTTCGTCAGCTATTTGGACTAAACGCTCGGCGATCAGGAACAGGTGCACGTCGGAGAGGCGCGCGGTCTTGCCGCTCGCCGAGACCTCGAGCTGCCCCAGGCCGAGCAGCGCGTGCAGGTCGGCGCGCTCCACGCTGGCGCCTGCGTCATCCGCCCGGCCTGAGCGCAGCGCGGCGGCCATGGCCAGCCCGAGGCCGTCTTGAGTCTTCAGCTGGACCCGGGCGTGGGTGCGGGGCTGGGCGGCGACGCGGGTCCACGGGACGGCGCGCTCAAGCGCTGTGCGGGCGGAGCGCAGCAGGGCCACGACGGAGGTGGGGGCGCGAGGCGGGGCCTCGAGCTCTGCCAGCGCGCGGCGGGTGCCGTCGATCAAGGCCTGCAGGCTGACCTTGCGCTCAAACACCGCCACCTCCACCGTGGGCCCGCTGCGGAACACGCTGAGCAGCACCTGCTCACCGACACGCTCAAGACCGAGCTGCCACGCCTCGACGTCGGCGTAGAGGTTCAAGGTCGCGCGCGAGCGGCGGCCGAGCGCGAGGTTCGCGACGGCGTGGCCCAGCTCACCGAGCAGGGCGAGCGCCTCGCCCTCGCCGATCCGCGCGGTGAGGTTGACCCCATCGACGACGACGTCGAAGAGGCCATACAGCGAGCTGATGGGGGTGCCAGGTGTGGCTTGAGGGCGGGGGCGAACGACGACGTGCAGAGCCGACATGTGAGGCAATCGTAGGGACCCTCAGCGAGAGGCCGAACTTTCTCGCGGCGTTGGCCGGGTTTTGGACACCCGCGCTCAAGCGAGCTAGGGCGCCGCTCAGCTTGAGGGCGCCCCGGCTGCGCCCCTCAGCGTGGGGTCGGGCGCTGTCAAACAGCGCACTGGTCGCGCGCGCTAGGACGGCGTTCTCCGTTTGTTGTCCTCGGATCCGGCAGCATTGAGGCACGCTCCAGCTCGCGTGAGTCGCTTGGGGAGCAGTCAGGGCCATCTCGGGGCGAGCCTGTCGCCGCGCGCGGGGGCGCTCTTCAGCCTCGTGCTTGGCCTGGGGATGGTGCTGTGGGGCTGGGGCTACACCGTCGATGACGCGCTGATCACCGCGCAGGTCGCCGCCAACCTGAGCGCCGGCGTCGGCTACCGCGTGAACCCGTCAGGTGAGCTGGTGGATGCCGTGACGCCGCTCGGCTACGCCCACCTACTCGCGCTCGCGAGGCCAGCCAACGCGCTCGAGGCGCTGCACATCGCGCGCACGGCGGGCGCCGCCGCGTGGCTGATGACGATGGCGTGGCTCGGCGCTTGGATCGCTCGCTTTGGGGCGCGGGGGCTCGGTTGGCTCGCGCTGCTCGCGCTGGTGCCTTGCGCCGGCGCCTGGGCGAGCAGCGGCATGGAGACGCCCTGGGTGGCGCTGCTGGTCGCGCTGGGGGCAGCGCTAGCGCTGGAGCCAGGAGGCGGGAGCGACTCTGCGCGCGGTGCGAGCGATGGCGTCGCGCTGGATGACGCTGTGCCCACTCTTGCAGGGGGTTTGGGGGGGTTGGCACCTCACTTGGGCCTTCGGCCCCGGCTCGTGCGCTGTCTCTCCGGCGCGCTCGCGTTGGGCGTCGCCGCAGCGTGGCGGCCAGAGCTGCTGCCCGCGGTGCTGGTGCTGTGGCTCGGCGCCGCGGGGCTGCTCCCAGCATGGCGTTGGCGGGTGCTGCTGTTCGCGGTGGGCCTGCTCCCCAGCGCGCTGGTGATCGCCGCCCGCCTGATTTGGTTCGAGGGCCCAGCGCCGCTCAGCAGCCTCGCCAAACCGAGCGATCTCACTCATGGGCTGCGCTACGCGCTCGGGGGTTGGATTTTGTCAGGGTACCTGGCCGTGGTGGCGCCGTGGGCGCTCAGGCGGCTGTCTTACGCGGGGCGGGCTCTGGCGCTGGCGCTTGGGGCACACGTGGTGAGCCTGAGCTTGGTGGGCGGCGACTGGATGGCGCTGTTTCGCCTGTACGTGCCGCTGCTGCCGCTGGTGGGGCGGGTGGCGGCGGAGCTAGCCTTCCGGACGCACTGGGGCTCGCAGCTGGTGCGGGGCGCGCTGGTGCTCACCGCCGCGGGGTTGATGCAGTGGCACTCGGGCGCTGCGGCGCGGCACGTGGCGGCAGACAGGCAGCGGCTGATCGAGGCGGCCACGCCGCACCTCACGGGGCGCCGCGTCGCGGCGCTCGACGTGGGGTGGGTGCTCGCGACCGGCGCCGAGGTGATCGATCTTGCGGGGGTGACTGATCCGCGGATCGCCGAGCTGCCGGGCGGCCACACCAGCAAGCAGCTCGATCCCCACCTGCTCGCGCGCCGCCGCGCTGAGGCCGTGGTGCTGCTGCATGAGCCCGGCGCCGAGCTCCCCGCGCGGCAGGTGGAGCGGCGGCTGCTGCGCGAGTTCAGCGAGCTGAACGCCGCTGCTCCCTCCCCGAGCGTCACCCTACCGCTTGGGGAAGCGGGGCAGATGTATGTTATACATTACATTCAAAATGACTTGTAAGTCATTGAAATAATGAAGAAAATTGAAAGTTAAAGTAGAACTTTAAGGGTGCCTACTAGGGCCATGGAGCCCCGGCGCCTCACCCTGCCACCCAGCGCAGGTCCAGGTGGCTAACGATGCGCGTCGCCTGCCAGCGCGGCGTCCAGGGCACCCACAGTTGGGGGCCGCTACGTGCAGGGGCTTGCACTGACTCCCTGTCCAACCCCCCCCAAAAAAATCGAGCGGCGGTCAGCGCACGGACGGGGCGCTGGTCGGCTCAAGCTCGGGATTGCCCTGTCGTGGGTCCAGCTCAAGCAGCGCCTCTTTGAAGCTGCGGGCATCGGGGAAGCGCTGGTTCGGCTCCACGGCCATGGCACGCTCAAGCAAGGTCCGCCAGGCGCGGGGCAGCGCCCGGCTCACGCGCTGGATGCCGCTCGGGTGCTCGCTGGAGCGGCGCTCGCTCGGTGGCGCCCCGAGCAGGCACTCTTGGATCACCCCCCCGAGCGCGAATAGATCGCTCCGGGCGTCCACCTCCATCCCCTGCTCCTGCTCAGGCGCCATGTAGCCCGGCGTACCGACCGGCGTGCCTGCCTGGGTGATGCGCGTCTCTGCCCACTCCACCCGGGCCACCCCGAAGTCGAGCAGCTTCACCTGCGGCGGCTCCCCAGGCGCGCCGGCCACTAGGAAGATGTTGCTCGGCTTCAGATCACGGTGGATGACCCCCGCCGCGTGCACTGCCTCAAGCGCGTCGCAGATCTCGAGCGCGATGCGCCGCACCTCAGCGGGCTCAAGCGCTGATTCTGTCAGTTTGGCGGACAATGTCTCGCCGTGGAGCCGCTCGAGCACGAGGTAGCTGGTGCCGTCGGGCAGGTGGCCATCGTCGTACACCTCCACCACGTTGGGGTGCCACGCGAGGCCCAGCGCCGCGGCCTCACGGCGCAGCCGATCCGCCGCCACGGTGTCGTGCGCGATCGGCGTGCGCAGCAGCTTGATCGCCACCTCGGCGTGGTCGCTGAGCCGCGTGGCCTCGAAGATGGAGCCGCTGGCGCCGATCCCGAGCTGGCGCCCGAGCCGGTAGTGGCCGGCGATGACCGAGCCCATGCGGTAGCCGAGCTCACCCCGTTCACGTTGCTCACGCAGCGTGGCGAGGCGCTCGAGGGCTTGGATTTTGAGCGACTGCGCCTGGCCGCGGGCGCGCCGTCGCTGCTCCCGGGTGAGCCAGGCGCCGACCAGCGCGCCCCCAGCGCCCCCCAGGGCCGCGCTGAGCGCCGTGGTGAGCGGTGGCTGGTCCGCCAAGCTGTAGAGCAGCGGCGCGAGGCTGAGGCCGAGCAGGGCGCCCAGCGGGAGGCCGCGGCGCGCCTCACGCCAGCAGAGCTCGAAGTCCGCGTACCCCTCGTCGAGCGCTGATCGGACCAGGCTCGCGCGCCCTTGGGGCCAGCCGAACAGCATGGGAACCGCGGCGAGCTCCGCCACGCGCGCGAGGGAGCACAGGCCATCACGCTCATGCGCTGGATCGCGCACGATGAGCAGCCGGCCACGCCAGTGGCCAGGCGTGGCGCTCTGCACCTCCGGCGGGAAGGGGCCGACGACCTCAATGCCATCGACCACAATCAGTTCGCTGATCTGCTGAACGGCAAGCACCTTACAACCGCAAGCCAATGAGTCGCCGT
>CAYQAC010000230.1:0-7090 GCA_964415255.1 uncultured Polyangiaceae bacterium
CCACGAACTAGCTAAATTTCCCGTGCCTCAGCTCGCCGCAATGGAGCCGCACCCGTGGGGTTTGGGGGGTTGGGGGTTCGGGCCCCCTGATAGGCAGCTAAGCTGACAAGAAGGCGCCGTGAGGTGGTCGCGCGGAGCGCTCAGATGACGTATGCTGAAGCCGTGTGTGCGGCTGGTGGCGCCACAAGGCGCGTCCCCGTGGCGCCGTGACTTACGGCGCCCCCTCAACGCTGGCAGGAGCTCTCATGACTCGAACCTCGCTCAAGACTCGGAACCTAGCCGCCGCGCTCGTAGCGCTGGCGCCGCTTGCATGCAGCGTGGACGGTGAAGGGACTGGCCCTGCCGCTTCGGGTGGCTCAGGGGCGAACGGCGGCTCGGCGGGGAGCGGTGCCGCTTCTGGGCATGGCGGTTCGGCAGGGAGCGGCGCCGGAGGCAGCGGCGCGGTTGCTGGTGTGGGCGCCATGGGCGGCTCGGCGGGGAGCGGCGCCGGAGGCAGCGGCGCGACGGGTGGTGTGGGCGCCATGGGTGGCGCGGCGGGGAGCGGCGCCGCTGGCGGCGTGGGCGCGAGCGGCGGTGTTGGCGGCGACACGGGCGGTGTCGGCGGCGCTGGCGGCGTGGGCGCGACGGGTGGTGGTGGCGCCGGGGGTGTCGGCGGCGTGGGAGGCACCGCGGGTGTCGGTGGGACCGGAGGCACCACGGGTGGGTGCGGGGACACGGGGCCGCTCAGCGAGGTGCTGTTTGAGGAGGACTTTCAAGGTTTGGGGACACCGACCTACAATCCTGGGAGCACATTCCGTACGGCCACCCCAGTGCTTGGTGCGTGGCACGTGATCGCCGCGCGGGGTGTTGGGGCGAGGATCGGTGTTTCTGGGGGCAACGCGGCATTTTGGTTCCCAACACTGACTAACACGTACAGTGACAACCGCATTGATCGCTGCGTGAAGCTCGAACCAACCAAGGGGATGTCGTTTGCCTACGACGTTTGGCAAGAAGTGGACTCGAACAATCTTCGGGTTCGAGTCTCGCCCACCTTCTATACGGATATGTGCACCTGCCAGGCTGAGGTAGACAGCGCTTCGGGTAGCGGGCATCTGACGGGAAACCTTGATAACGCACATTGGGATGTGCGCATGAAAGCTCCTAATATCCCGACTAGGGCTTGGACGCGCGTGAGGGCATCAACCGATACCCATGTAGGGCCGCAGCGCTACGCTCCATCGGATTATCCACTTGGCGCAACAGCGGTTCGCTTCAGCGTCAAGGTCGGCGATGGGAACCCAAGTTCGAACCGGGTCGTGTACATCGACAACTTCACGGTCGCCCAGGGTGAGCTCGGCGGCGGCCCCTGAGCGCCACGCCGGGCGCCGCTCAGGTGTGAGCGGCGCCCACCTGACGACTTGTCAGCCTTCCAGTTATCGGAGCCGCCATCACGCGCGCAGGATCGTCAGCCTCTCGGTTGGCCATAGGACGCCACGCGCAGACGTCGCGTGGCGCTGCTATCGTGGCAGGCCGATCTCGTCAGTCTTCCGGTTGGGTCACGAGGACGCCGCTCAGGTACAGTCGCCGCGTGGGGTCGCCGTCGTAGACGTCGTCACGCGAGCGCAGGCTGAAGCGGACGACGGTGGCACCCTCGGGGAAGGCGGAGACGGGGTGCACCATCGCGCCCTCCACGTCACCGTGGGTGGTTTCGGTGGCGAGGTACCACGCGCCTGGGTCGGCGCCGGCGGTGAAGAGCCGCACGTCCATGTCTTGATTGGCGAAGTCACCGCTCAGGCGGTTGTCGCTCGCTGCGTTGTCCAAGTCGCTCTGGCACGCCTCGAGCGAGGTGTAGAAGGTGGGGTTGATGCGGACGCGCAAGTCATCCGTCACCTCAGCTACCCCGGGGTAGACGGAGTAGCTGTAGTGGAGTGGCTTGGTGGGGTCGAACTCGGCGCAGCGGTCGATGCGGCTCGCGCCGTAGTTGGCAGTGGGTGGCGCGAAGTGGAAGACGTGTCCGCCGCTCGGTGCCGTGACCCCCTCCGTGGAGGCGAGGGCTACCCGCACGACGCCCGCCGTGGCGATCACCGTCCACTGACTGAGCGAGTCGCTGCTATCACCGAACTGAGCATCTTGAGCGTACTCGCCGGTGAGCCCACTGAAGTCTTCGAAGAAGAGGGCGCCCGAGCCGGCAGAGCTGCCGGTGCCGCCAGCGCCTGCGCTGCCGGCCGAGCCGCCGTCGCCCGCTGTCCCAGCGCCGGAGCCGCCGGCGCCGGAGCCACCTGCGCCGGAGCCACCTGCGCCGGAGCCACCTGCGCCCGAGCCGCCGGAGTCACCCGCGCCGTTGCCGCCGGATGAGGTGCCGCCGCTCGCGCCGCTGCCACCGGCGTTCGATGGATCGGGCTCGGTCGTGGCATCGCTGCAGGCGATGGCGAACGCAACAGCGATATAAGGTGTGATGCGGTGGAAACTGCGAATCATGACAAGCTCCTGAGTGGCGCGCTCCCGGCGCGTGTCGGCACCGTAGCGAGCGGGTTTGGAGGCTGCACGCGGTGAATCGTGGGCGCATGAAGTTGTCGCCCCGCCGTCACCTGGGCGCCACGTTGCGGCGCTGCGCGTCACGTGTTTGCCACGTAGCCTTCGCGGCGAGCACTGCGTGTCACGGGAGCGTCACCAAGGCCTCTCTTCACCACACCATGATTCACACGAACGCCCTATGACCACCGCGTGACGAGCGTCGCTATTTGTCTCCTCGCCGTCACCTGAACGTCATGGGGTCGAGGCACGGTGCGCCCGTGTCGATGTCAACCGTCGCTCTTCAGGGACTCGCGTCGAGTCCGACGTTGCCGCTCAAGCGCCAGGCAGGTGGTCACAGCATACGCACGCCAGGGGGAGGGTTCGCGCGAAGTCCGGAGCAGGCACTCGAGCAGAGCGCAGCGCAGACCGTCATGCCGACTGTCACGTCGAGTACCGCCCGCGCCCTCGCGCCAGCGCAGCCGAGCCCGGCGCAGCCGCTCGCGTCGCGCTGCACGGTGCTCTCGCGTCGGGCGCTGCTCTCCACGGGTCTGCTCGTGCTGCTACCGGGCTGCGCTGCCGAGGTGGGCGACGAGCGCGAGCGTTGGCTGCACGAGACGCTGGTTCGCGACAACCAGGTGTTCTTCGAGCGCTCACCGAGCCTGGCCGAAGGGAAGATCGCGGTCATGAGCGAGTCGCTGTATGCGCTCGTGCGGGGCACCGTGCCGCAGTTCAACGTGGACTCGATGGTTCCGGGCGGCGCGGCGCGGGTGCCGACGCGCTACCTCACCCCGGAGACGCGCAGCGTAGCGATCCTCGGAGATCCACACCCAGAGAACCTGAGCTCGTACCGCACGGCGGGCGGCGTCATGACGCTGGAGTTCGGCGACTTCGATGGGGCCACCTTCGGTCCCTACATCCAAGACGTGAGGCGCTTCGCGTTCTCGATGTGGATGGCGGTCGAGGAGGCGCGCCGCATGATCTCAGCGCGTGGCGGTGCTTCGGTGTTGCAAGAGTCGCATCGTGATGAAGTGGTAGAGACCGGCGCGCGAGCTTACGCCGAGGCGATCTTAGCGATGGCGGAGGGCGAGCCTGGCGTCCAGGTCGATCGCCGGCGGACCTGGGGCGCGATCGCCGACGAGCTGCTCGAGCGCGCCGAGACTCGAGGGCGGCAGCGGGACCGACTGCGCGCCTACACCACGCTGAAGGAGGGCGTGCGACGGCTGGCGTTCAAGGACGTGGAGCCCCGCCGAACGGTGCTCGTGGGTGCTCACGAGCATGAGCTCTACTCGGACACCCTGGTTGAGGTTTCCGCGTCGGAACAGCGCCTACTGAGGCGCTTGTTCGAGGCCTACCGCACCACGCTGGTGGATCCTTCTTACATCGATCCGCGTCGCGCGAAGATTGTGGGTTTCGGGCGGCGTCTCGGAGGCGGCGTCTCGAGCTACCCCAACGCGCGCTACTACCTGCTGGTTTATGGCGTCGGCCAAGAGCCGGACGAGGCGGTGCTGCTCGAGCTCAAGGAGGTGATCGACGCGGCGTCGCTCCCGGGGCTCGCGCGGTTCCCCGAGGCGCCGCACACGAGCAACGCGGAGCGCGTCGGGCGGCGCCAGCGCCTCCATCAAGCGGCGCTCGACACCGATCCTTGGCTCGGTTGGGCGACGGCCGGAGCGCAGAGCTTTCGAGTGCGTGAGAGGAGCGGCTATCAGCGAAACTACGCGATCGACCGCATGGCGGACGGCCTGCGCGAGGGGGAGCTCCGCCCGAGCGATGTGCTCGAGTTCGCGCGGCTCGCGGGGCAGATCTTGGCGCGCAGTCACGCTCAGGCTCACGCGCAATCAGGCAAGCCGGCTGGGCCGCTCATCGCTCGGGCGATCGGCGGGGACGTCTCGGGCTTCGCGCGAGAGGCGGTCGACTTCACTTCGCACTACGCCCAGGTGGTGGTCGCCGATCTCGAGCGCCTCCGCCGGTTGATCACCGAGCACGGATTTCACTTGGGGTACCGCCGATGAGCGCAGGGATGAAGGCGCAGAGCGCTTTGCAGCAGCTGGCTGATGAGCAGGGCCCTATGCCAGCGCCTTCTGGAGCGGGCCAGTGCATCGCTCATATGGCAGCTAAACTGACTGGAGGTGCCGCGCTTCGCGGCGGCTCGATGAAGGCGCTCACCGCGTGCGGGCTGCTGCTCTTCAGCGCGCCAGCCGCTGCCGAGTCGTGGATCCTATTGGACAGTGATACAGATAAACTGTCTCCCGACGCCTGGCCCGTCTCACCCGGCTGCGCGCTTGAAGAGGACGGCGCGAGCTGCGTCACGCTTCGAGCCGACGTGATCGCGGGGTACCGCCGCGGGGAGGTCGGTGACGACAGCGTGGAGGAGTTCGCGCTGGATCGCGCCGAGGCGGGGCTCGGGTTGGTTTGGCGTGGTGATGAGCGCTTCGATGGCGGCGTCAGCTGGCAGGTGGAGGCGATCCGCTCGGCTGGGCCGCAGAGCCTGATCGGAGTCGATGGGGACTCGCTCGTGCTGCGCGCGCTCGGCGCCTATGGGCATGGCGCCGCGCACCTCGGCCCCATCGACCTCGGTCTGCGGCTGGGCTTGGTGCCTGAGCGTTGGCTCGAGCAGCTGAACAAGGGATACGACCTTCGCGGCGTGGACACCCTGATGTCCGATCGCACGTACTTCAACCGTTCGGACCTCGGCGCCACCTTCACGGTGAGCGCCTTCACCGGCCGCCTGGAGCTCGACGTCGAGTACGTGAATGGCGAGGGGCAGACGCAGCGCGAGCAGAACGCTGGGAAGAACCTGACGGTGATGCTCACCGCCCGTCCGCTGATGAGCAGTGGACCAGACGGTATGACGCTCGCGCTGCACGCGGCGTATCGCGATGGCTCCGTCGGCGTCGCTAGCGCGCGCGATCACCGAGCGGCGGGCGCCATCACCTTCGCGAGCCGTTATGCGTTCGCGGGGGTCGAGTACGCGCGCGCGATGGGGATGGACGCCCAGCCGCTCCGCGAGAGCCAGGCCTTCTCGTTCTGGGCGAGCGGTCACGTGCTCGCGCCGTACTTGGGTGTCCTGCTGAAGCTCGATCGCGTGGATCAGGACGTGGACACGGACGGGGCGCACACCACCCAGCTGACCGCCGGTGTGTTCTCGGATCTGTTCCCTCACGCCGATCGTCAGCGTCGCCGACTTCGGCTCCACGTCGCCTACCAGTGGGAGGCGTATGGAGACGCTGCGGGGCCACTCCCCGGAGCACCCGCCGCGTCCCTGGCGGAGGCGCTGCTCGTCACCCTTCAAGCGAGCGGCCTACATCGCTTCTAGCGAATGCATCACGTCCAACGGGTGCATCGCTTCCAACGAACTGGAGAGACCATGATCCGAACGCAATCAAGCGGTAAGCTTACCTTTTCACTACTGGCCTTGGCGCTCATCGCCTGCAGCACGGATGACGAAGGCAAGGGCGGCGGCGGTAGCGCAGGCACCGCAGGCAGCGCCGGCGCCGCAGGCAGTGGTGGTACCGCGGGTAGTGGCGGCACTGCGGGTAGTGGCGGCACCGCGGCGAGCGGCGGTACGGCCGGCGTCGGCGGTACGGCCGGCGTCGGCGGTACGGCGGCTAGCGGTGGCACGGCCGGTAGTGGCGCTACCGGGGCCTCTGCCGGGGTGGGCGGCGTTGGGGGTGTGGGTGGCGTCGCAGGCGCAGCCGGCACTGCGGGCACCGGAGGTGTCGGCGGTGTCGCGGGGACGGGGGGTGTCGCAGGGACCGGCGGCGCGGGTGGCGCGGGTGGCGTAGCAGGTGCGGCCGGTGCGGGTGGCGCGGCAGGTGCGGCCGGCGCGGGTGGCACCGGCGGTTGCGGCGACACGGGTGCGCTCAGCGGCACCCTGTTCACGGAGGGCTTCGCGGGCCTGCAGGGGACGTACACCGTGGGCGCCGACATTGGCCCCGCGTCAGGGCTGCTCGGTCCATGGCGCGTGCACGCGGCGCTGAGCGATGCGCGCGTCATCGAGCCCATTGGCTTCGCGGCGCAGAGCGACACCCACGTGCTGCACTTCAGCACTCTGTCGAACGGCTTCGGCGACAACCGCATCGACCGCTGCGTGAAGGTCGACCCCAGCAAAGACCTCTCGTTCAGCTACTACGTGTACCCCCAAGTCGCGTCGGTGAACAACGATCTGCGCGTGCGCGTGAACCCCACCTTCTACACGGACCTGTGCGCCTGCCAAGACGACGTGGACGCCGGCACCAGCACCGGGCGGCTCACGGGGAACCTGGACGACGCCGAGTGGGACACGCGCCTCGGCGCCGCGGGCGCCGCGCCGGGCGCGTGGTTCCACATCACCGCCGCCACCCATGGTCGGCCAGGGCCACTGACTTACACCGCCGCGGAGCTCCCGCCTGGAGCCACCACCATGCGTTTCAGCCTGCGTATGCGGGACGACGCGGCCGCGAGCGAGCGGCAGCTGTACGTCGATACTATCGCGATCACCCAGCCCTAGTCAGATCTCGTCAACTACACTGACTTGAGTCGAGCGCCTTCACGCTGCCTCAGCGGGCGCGGTGCCCAACCGGCTCTCCAACTTCTTGCTTAGGATTGAGGTGCTCTCCAA
>CAYQAC010000231.1:0-6977 GCA_964415255.1 uncultured Polyangiaceae bacterium
CCCGTCAGGCCGCAAGGCCCGTCAGGCCGCAAGGCCCGTCAGGCCGCAAGGCCCATCGGGCCGTCCCAAGGAGCGCGCGCACGCATGCTGTCAGCACAGACCCCGGATACGGACCTCACCCCCGCCCCCATCTTTGTGGTGGGTGACAAAGCGGTTCACCCCTCGCATGGCGTGGGGGAGGTGCTGGAGCTTGCAGAGCGGGAGCTTGGCGGCAAGGCGAGCACCATCTACGTCCTGAAGATCCTCGACAGCGGCCTCAAGGTGATGGTGCCTACCGACGCCGCGACGCGAGTCGGGCTGCGCCGGGTGATGCAGGCGGATCAAGCCGAGCAGATCCTCGACATCTTGAAGGCGCCTGAGGTCGCCGTGGATGTGCAGCCTTGGAGCCGCCGCTTCCGCGCCTACACGGAGATGCTCAAGAGCGGGCTCCCGACGGAGATAGCCAAGGTGCTGCGCGACATGTACCGGCTGAAGTTCGACAAAGACCTCAGCTTTGGCGAGCGCCGCCTGCTGGACCAGGCCCGGAGCCTCTTGGTGCAGGAGCTCGCGCTGGCGAAGGACGTCGGCAAAGAGAGCATCGAGGTCGAGATCAAGCAGATCTTGACCGTCTGACCAGGGACGGTCTGCCTGCTATGTTGACGGCGCATGAAGATCTACACGCGCACCGGGGATGACGGCACCACGGGGCTCTACGGGGGTAACCGCGTCAAGAAGACGGACCGGCGCGTGGAAGCCTACGGGACGGTGGATGAGCTGAACTCAGTGCTCGGGTTGGCGCGCGCGTCGGGGCTCGGCGCGCTAGAGAGCGCGGTCGAGCGGGTGCAAGAGGAGCTGTTCACGCTTGGGTCAGAGCTCGCCTGCGCGCCAGGCAAGGAGCACAAGCTCCGCTTGGAGCTGGTGGGGGCCTCGCACATCGCGCGGCTCGAAGCGGAGATTGACGAGCACCAGGCGGCGCTGCCAGAGCTCAAGAGCTTCATCCTCCCAGGGGGCGCGGCCACCGCCGCCGCGCTCCACCAAGCGCGCTCCGTGAGCCGCCGCGCGGAGCGGCGCGCGCTGGAAGCGAACGATGAAGCGACGGTGCGCCCCGAGCTGCTCCGCTACCTCAACCGCCTGAGCGACTGGCTGTTCGTGCTGGCGCGCGTCGCCAATCAGCGCGCGGGGCGCGAGGACATCCCGTGGCGCCCAGCTCCCCAAGCGGCAGCCCCCACCGAAGCAGCACCCGCCGAGGCGACGCCACCTGGTGAGGCAAGCTGACTATGGCCCTGCTCCGCATCGCGCAGCTCGGTGAGCCGGTGCTACGTCAACGCGCCCGTGAGCTCACCTTGGATGAGCTGCTCAGCCCCGCCATTCAGCAGCTGATCGACGACATGGTGGAGACCATGCGCGACGCTGACGGCGCCGGACTCGCGGCGCCCCAGGTGTACCAGTCAGTCAGGCTGTGCGTCATGGAGCTGGCCGACAACCCGCGCTACCCCGGGCACCCTCCCACGCCCCTCACGGTGCTGGTGAACCCCGTGGTGGAGCCCATGGTGGGGCAGGCTCAGCATCCGCTGGGCGATCACGAGGCGATCGAGATGTACGAAGGTTGCCTGTCAGTGCACGGCTTGCGAGGCCGCGTGCGGCGCCCGCGCCGCGTACGCTTCACCGCGCTGAATCGCGCTGGCGAGCCGCTCAGCGGTGAGCTGGAGGGCATCGGCGCCGCCGTGATCCAGCACGAGACCGACCACCTGGATGGCGTGCTGTTCGTCGATCGCGCAGATCCTCGCACGCTCTGCTTCTTGCGTGAGTTCGGGCGCCACGTCCCACCGAAGGAGCGCTTCCGCGATCTGGGGGCCAGCTCATGACGAGGCCGAAAGAGGGCGACGTCATCCGCAGCAAGTACCGCATCATCACGCTGATCGGTGACGGCGGCATGGGCTCCGTGTACGAGGCGCGCCACGAGGTGCTCGGCACCCCCGTCGCGTTGAAATTCCTGCACCCGGAGCTCGCGCGGCGCCCAGGGCTCGTCTCGCGCTTCATCCAGGAGGCGAAGGTCTCCGCTAGCATCCAGAGCCCCCACGTCACGCGGGTTCACGACGTGGACCAAACGGAGGACGGCGCGGCCTTCATCGTGATGGAGCTGCTCGCGGGAGAGCCGCTCCAGAGCGTGCTCGATCGTGAGGGCAGGCTGCCGCGCCACGTCGCCATCGAGTATTCCCTGCAGATATTGGCGGGGCTGGCGGCGGCGCACGCGCTCGGCGTCGTGCACCGCGATCTGAAGCCGGACAACGTGTTCGTCACGAGCACAGCCGGCGGCACCCAGCTGCGCCTGTTAGATTTTGGCA
This sequence comes from uncultured Polyangiaceae bacterium, assembly GCA_964415255.1. Classification (GTDB taxonomy): domain Bacteria; phylum Myxococcota_A; class Polyangia; order Polyangiales; family Polyangiaceae; genus JAHBVY01. Next base: position 2,325 of record CAYQAC010000231.1, read on the forward strand.
TCGCGAAGCTGCGCGACACCAGCGAGTTCAAGCGCGGCCTCACGCGCCCCGGCGCCATCATGGGCACCCCGGAGTACATGGCGCCAGAGCAGGCGTACTCCGCCGATCAGGTCGATCATCGAGCGGACATCTACTCGATGGGCGTGATGCTCTACGAGATGCTCACGGGGGAGCGCCCGGCCAACGGCGACGACGCGCACGTCATCATCTCGCGCGTGACCACCGGCAGCATCAAGCACATCTCGGAGCACGACGCCTCCATCCCGCCGCCGCTCGCCGACGTGGTGCACCGCGCGATGGCAGCGCGGCCGGAGGCGCGCTTCGCCTCGGCCTTGGAGATGCGCGCCGCGCTCGCGCAGGAGCTGACCCAGAGCCTGCCCCCCGCCGCCACCCCAGCGCCGCCCGCGGGCCTTGCCGCGGGCCTGATCCCACCGCCCACGGAGAGCCTCGCGCCCCGGAGCCAGGTCCCGAAGACACTCCCCCCTGAAGACTCGCCCCCGCAGAACGCCACCGCGCCCTTGCAGGCGGTCAGCCAAGCGCTCACCCCTGACAAGGGCAGCACGCAGAGCGCCTCACCCGAGGCCGTGCAGGAGCAGATGCGGATGACCGGCATGCGCCCCGAGGTCGGCATGATGGCGCCCGCCTATGGACCACCGCCCGGCGCGCCACCAGGTCAGGCTTACGGACCAGTTGGTCAGGGGCCAGCAGCTCATGGGTACGGGCCACCAGGTCAGCCGCCACACCCCGGCGCCCTGCCTGGCCCGGGGATGGCGCCAGGCCCTGGGATGATGCCCGGCGCCTTCGCCCCACCTGGCCACTATGCCGGACACGGGGGCAAGCAGGGGGGGTTTGGCAAGGCGCTGGTGTGGATCCTCCTCACGGTGATGGCAGGCGCCGCCGTGACCCTCGGCATCATCTACATCGCCACGCGCGAAGACGACGCGCCTCCTCCGCAGCCCACCTGGACCGACCCACCCCCCGCCACCGTCACCGCCGAGAGCCCGAGCTCTCCCTCACCTCAGCCCGCCGTGAATCCTTTCCCCACGGCAACGCCGAGCCCCAGCCCCACGCCCGGCCCCGCGCCGCGCCCGGGGCCTGCGCCCGCGCCGAAAGCAGACGCTGGCGCCCCGCCGTTCGTGCTCCCCACCGAGCTACCCCCCTTCCCCACCGAACTCCCCCCCTTCCCCACCGAGTTCCCCCAGATCCCAGGCTTCCCGGCGCCAGCGCCGGCCCCCGCCCCGGCGCCGACGCCTTAAGCGCCCCGTCGTCTACAGTCATATGGCCTGACAGTAAGTTAGAGTGACCACCAGGCCGGTCACGCCGCGACGAAACCTCCCAGCGCCTGCCTGGTAGCGCGCTCGAAACCGACGCCTGGCTCACTCTTGGTGCCGCGCGGCGCCACCCGGCGCTCCCGAACCCCCCCCAAAAAAAACGAAGCCAGGAGGAGACGCTGTGAGCCAGAACCGCTTGTCCCGCGACGCGCTGCGCGAGTTCACGGAGAGCATGCCCAAGGAGTACTTGGAGCAGCACGATCATGAGGCCATCGAGCGGCACGCGGCGGTCGCGGTGGGGCGCCGCTCGGAGCGCGTGCGAGTGGCGTTCATGGCGCGCCCGGAGGGCGGCGCGGAGGTGTGCTTCGCCGCCGACGATCGCCCTGGCCTGCTCGCCGGCGCGAGCGCGTCCCTCGCCAACGCGGGGCTCTCAATCGACCGGGGCGCGCTGTGGCTGCGCGCGACGCGGGCTGGGAGCCAGGAGGCGCTCGGCGTGTTCGTCGTGCACACGGACGATGGCTCCCCAGTGGACGCCAGCTACGTGGAGCTCGTCAGCGAGGCCCTCACGAGTCACCTGGAGGGCCGTCCGGCTCCGCCCAGCGCGTCGCGCCCAGCGCCTGCCGCGGGTGAGGAGACCTCCGTGCGCTTCCTGGAGGGCGCAGGCGGCGCGCTCACGGTGCTCGAGGTGACGACCGGGGACCGCTCCGGGCTGCTCTCGCTGCTGGCCGGCGCCTTATTCGAGCAGCGCGTTCAGATCGTGGCGGCACAAGTGCAAACCCAAGGGGGGCGCGTCCACGACACCTTCAGCGTGGTGGAGCTCGACGGCTCACCGATCAGCCCCGCGCGTCGCCTCGGCATCCAGGTCGCGGTCCTGACGGCGGTCGACATCGCTCAGCGGGGCTGACGATACGCTCAGCCAGGCTGACAACACGCGCCGCGCGAGGGGGGGCGACGCTGACTACCTGCGCCGCGCGAAGTGCGCGAAGCGCTCGATGACCTCGAGCGGTGTCGCGACCAAGGCGCTGACGCTCCCACGCTGGCTGCCGATCCAAAGCATCGACGCGGGCACCCGCGCGTTCGCCCTGGTGACCCACCGCGGCCACGCGTAGGGTACCCAGCACGTGGCCCTCTCCCTCATGATCGACGCCCGCAGCGCGGACAGCAGCCCGAGCGGGATTGGCAACTACACCGCCCACTTGGTGACTGAGCTCGCGGCGCTAGGGGCGGAGCTAGACCTCACCTTGGTGCGGCGCCGCGGCTGGACCAAACAGCTGGCGCCGAACGCGCGCGCGGTGCTGGCGCCGGGCGACACCAAGAGCGCCTGGACGCCGACGATCGGCCCCTTGCTGCGCCTTGCTGCGGCGCGCGCCTCTTCTAGTCAGCTTAGCAGACGTGAAGCGGCCGGCGTGCCATTCAGTCAGGGTAGCTCACCTCACCTGGTGTACCACTCCCCAGCGGATCTTGTCCCTTTTGGGGCGCCTCGGCCCTGGGTCGTCACCCTCCATGACCTGATGTGGCTTGAGGCGCCCGAGCTCTGCTCAGCGCACGCCCCAGAGCGCCGAGTGAACGCGCTCTGGTACCGCCTGCACATCGAGCGCGCGGTGCGCGGCGCGCGGCGCCTGATCGCCATCTCTCAGGCGACGGCCGACGCCATCAGCCGCGTGTTCCCTTCAGCGGCGGACAAGGTGCGCGTGGTGCGCCACGGGGTGGACCACGAGCGCTTCTCGGCGACAGGCAGCGAGCCGCGCGAGCTGATCGACGCCTGGGTGCCGCGCGGGGTGCGCTACTGGCTGATCGTGGGGCAAGGCTCGCCCTACAAGAACCACGCCGGGATGATCCGCGCCTACGTGGACGCCCTAGGCGCGCGCGACGATCAGCGGCTGGTGCTGGTGCGTCGTTTTTCCCGTGTAGATAAAGAGCTGAGCGAGCTCTTGGCGCGCCCAGAGGTGGCGCGGCGCGTGATCCAAATCCCTGCGGCGCCGGGCGAGGTGCTGCTCGCGCTGTATCGCCACGCCCACGCGGTGCTGTTCGCCTCTCATGAGGAGGGCTTTGGGCTCCCAGCGCTGGAGGCGATGGCGATGGGCGTGCCGGTGCTCACCTCCACGGCGCCCGCCCTGGTGGAGATCACCCAAGGGGGCGCGCTGCACGCCCCGTCGCGCGACCACGCGGCCCTGGTGGACGCCCTGCGCGAGCTTGACAGTAACACTGACCTCATCCTGCGCCTGCGCCAGCGCGGCCCCGAGCGCGCTAGTCAGTTCTCCTGGCGCAGCACCGCAGCCGAGACGCTGGCGGTGTACCGCGAGGCGAGCGGCTAGCCCTGGACGGCCCTCCATGGCGCGCTGCCCCAGGTGCTGGGCGTCATTCATCTTTTTGGGGGGGTTGGACGGCACCGCCCTGAGGAGCACCGCGCGTGAATGGCGCTTGAACGGCGTGGTCAGTGGGATCCGGTGTGATACGATGTCAGGGCGGCGCGCCCGGGGCAGCGCCGCCCGTGAAATCAAGAGCCCCCCAGGCCACCATGAGTGATCCGCGGCGCCCCAACTTCGAGACCGCCCCCGCCACTGCCCTCCCCGAGCTGGGCGTGAAGTCGCCTCCACAGCAGACGGCGCTCATTGAGCCCACCCTGCCAGAGGGCACCCCCTACGCGCCCACGCCGCTGGCGCCCGCCGCTGCGCGCAGCGCTCCCAAGACGGAGCCTGGCGCGCCGCCGCTGTTCGACGCGTCGGTGGGCGCCTTCCCACCACCTCCCGGCCCAGGTCCAATGGGGGCCCCGGGCCTAGGCGGCTCGTCAGGCCCCATGACTCAGCCCGGGGCGCCACCGCTCATGGGTGGCGCAGCTGGTCAGTTTAACGGACCACCTGGTGTGGGCCCCGGTGCGGCCATGGGCGGACCCGGCGGAGGGCCCATGGGCCCCATGGGACCTGGCTTCGGCCCCGGTGCAGCCGTGGGAGGCCCGATGACGCCTGGCCAGCTGGGCGCGCCCATGGGGCCTGGCTTTGGAGGCCCGATGGGCGGCGCGCCGATGGGGCCGGGCTATGGAGGTCCGATGGGCGGCGCGCCGATGGGGCCGGGCTATGGCGGCGCGCCTGGCTACGGCGCCGCCTTCATCCCAGCGCCGGGCATGGGGGGTCACGCGCCGCGCCGCGGTGGCCTGCTGATCCCGCTGCTCGTGACGCTAGTCAGTTTAACTGGCGTCGGCATCGTGATCGCGTTGGTCGTGACCCTCCGCAGCACCTCAGACAGCGCTGCCCCCATTGAGCCGCTGGAGTTCCCAGCGCCCGCCGTCGTCACCGCGGAGGCCACCGGGGAAGAGGCGCCCGTCGTCGGCACCCCCGAGCCCGAGGCGGATCCAGAGCCGGCGTACGAGCCCTCACCCAGTCCA
>CAYQAC010000232.1:0-5435 GCA_964415255.1 uncultured Polyangiaceae bacterium
GCCAGAGCGTCGCTTCGATGACGCTGGGCCGAGGCTCACGGCCTGCCTCCTGCGCGCCGCGGTCGAAGCCGGGGCTAGGGCGATCCCCCCTGGGCGCGAAGGCGGGTCGCTCGCCCCGCGGCCGCGCGATGGACAGGTGCACTGGCCGTCCTCGGAGCGACGCCCCCCCCATCACCCGCACCGCCTGCTCCGCCGCCTCCACACTCCCCACCGTGACGAAGCCGAAGCCGCGACCACGCCCCTCCGGTGAGGTAGGGAGGTGGACCCGCAACGCGCTCACTCCCTGCTCAGTGAAGAGCGCCTCAAGCTCCTCCCGCGTCACGTCGTAAGGGAGGTTGCTGGCGTAGAGGGTCTTGTCGTTGTCAGCCGCGGCGCCTGGGCGTGGCCCACCATAGCCTGAGCCCCCCGAACCTGAGCCCCCCGAACCTGAGCCGCCCGAGCTGTGGCCACCCGAGCCACCCGAGCTGTGGCCACCCGAGCCACCCGAGCTGTAGCCACCCGAGCCGCCCGAGCCGTAGCCACCCGAACCTGAGCCACGCGAGCTGTAGCCCTCCGCGCCGCCGCCCTGACCACCAGGACCTCGGGGACCGCCGTAGGCTGGGCCCCGCGCCTCGCGAGGCCGCTCGCCGCGCTCCGCCGCTTGGAATTCTCGCACGGAAATGATCCGCCCCGCCTGGCTTGAACGATCGAGCACGCGCCGCGCCTGCTCGGCCTCCGGCGCGGTCTTCATCGTCACGAAGGCGAAGCCCCGTGGGCGCCCGGTGGCGCGATCGCGTGGCAGGCTGAGCTCAACCACGGTGCCCCCGGTCGCCTCGAACAGCTGCCGCAGCACGTCCTCGCTGATGACATCCGGCAAACCCCCGATGAAGAGCTTGCGACCATCGCCGGTTTCCATGGCTGTCCTGCTCGTCCCCTTGATGGTCTCGCCGCGATGGGTCGCGGAGCGGTTTACGTTACTTTAGGCCGCTTCCTCGTCAAGCCGCTCCAGTCAGCGTAGCACGGTTCAACGCCCTGCACGACGGGCGGCGCGGCGAGCGCTGACAAACGCCGGGGGGCGTGGTGTGATGTCGGCCCATGTCCGTATCGCCGCGAGTCCGAGTGATCTTGAACCCCAAGGCTGGCAGCGGGCGCGCCGCGGTGCGTCGGGCGCCGATCGAGGCGGCGCTTACCCGCGCCGGCCTGGCCTTCGAACTGACCGAGACCGCAGGCCCCGGCGACGCGACGCGCCTCGTGCATGAGGCACGTGAGCGAGGCGTCGAGGTGGTGGCGGTGGCGGGCGGTGATGGTACCTTGAACGAGTGCGCCCAGGCCTACTTGGACTCAAGTGGCGGCGCGCGCCCTGGGCCGCGCCTCGCGCTGATCCCCGCGGGGACCGGCGGCGACTTCCGCAAGACCTTCGGCTTCGATGAGTCGGTGGAGGCAGCCGCGCGGCGGATCCAACGAGGGCGCCCAGAGCGGATCGACTTGGGCTCGCTCCAGTGCACGGCGCTGGACGGCAGCACCTCACGCCACGCCTTCATCAACATCATGAGCTTCGGTATCGGCGGCCTGACCGATGAGCTCGTGAACTCAGGCCCCAAGTGGCTCGGCGGCAAGGCCGCCTTCTTCCTCGGCACGCTGCGCGCGCTGGCGCGCTACCGTAACGTGCCCGTGCGCGTGTCGGTGGATGGCGAGCCCTGGCTCGAAGGGCCGATTTTGAACGTGGCGATCGCGAACGGTCAGTTCTTCGGTGGGGGCATGCACATCGCGCCCGACGCGAGCCCCTCCGATGGCCTCTTTGATGTCGTCGCGCTGGGAGATCTATCGCTCCCTCAGAGCCTCGCCCTCACCCCACGCATCTACCGTGGCACCCACGGGGCTGCCCCGCAGATCCTCACCCGGCGAGGGGCGCGGGTTGAAGCCGAGGTGCTGCGCGGCGAGGCGCTGATCGACAATGACGGCGAGACGCCCGGGCGGCTCCCGCTCACGGCTCAGGTGCTCCCCGGCGCGCTCGAGCTGCTCACCTAGTTCGAGCCCACCGCGGCATCCGTCAGCCACATAGACTATTTTCTTTTTGGGGGGTTGGACGGCACCGCGCTTGAGCGCGCCGCGACCATCAGCTTAGCTGACGAATTGGCGCCTGGCGCTGCGCCGCCGCTAGGACGACAGGCGATTTCCTCTGCCGGCAAACGGATGGGTGCTCTAGTCCGACTCAGGCTCCGGCGGCTGACCGAAGCCGTCGAAGGTGGGCGCGGGCTCCACCGGGCGGCCGCTCACCCGACGCGCGAGCCACAGCCCCACGCCGAACAGCAACAGGCACAGCCACTGCGCTGGGGTGAGCTCCAGGTAGCGGCTGTCGCTGATCGCGACGTCGCGAGCCCGGAAAAAATCCAGCACGAAGCGCACCGGCGCGTAGAGCAGCGCGAAGCGGCTGAGATAAAAGCCCCACGGCCGCGGTTCGCGGCGCCACCAGAGGAACAGCAGCGCCAGCGGGATGGTGAGCACCATCTCGGTCAGGCCGAGATCCACTCGGGCGCCGCCGGGGTATTGCACCGCGTACCACGCGTCCGAGAGCACCCCTGGGTGGTCGTGAGCCACCGCGCAGCCCGCGCGCCCGAACACCCACCCAGCCGGGAACGTGCTGCACACCACGTCTCCGTACGGGAGCATCGGTCGCTTGTAACGGAACTGCCACGCGAAGGCGCCGATCACCGCGCCCATGAAGCCGCCAAAACTCGACAGCCCATTCCACACCATGAAGAGCGACAGCGGGTTCTCCACCACGCGCTCCGGGAAGTAAAACAGCGTGTCGAAGAAGTGGCCGCCGAAGAAGCCCACCGCCAGCACCCAAGCGCAGAACGAGGTGAACGCCGCTGGGTTGAAGCCCAGGCGCCGCGCCTGCCGCACGGCGAGGAAGCTCGAGAGCCCCACACCGATCGCCACCAGGGCCCCGAAGGGCTTGATCGAAAGATCCACCGGCGGCACCCCGCCCCCGAAGAAATCCTGCGGGATGAGCGTCAGATCTGGGATCTCGACGTAAGGGATTCGGGGAGCGGAAGACATCGCGGCGGACCAAGTCGCGGGCCTCGCCGCTATAGCGCCGACCGGCGCTTGGCCGCAAGCCGCCGCCTCTCAAGGACCGCGACGGAGCGCTCCGCTACGGGGAGATTTCTGGGCCAGCCAGGAGGACCGCCCCGCTACTCAGGGACTTCGACGTCCGCTGGCGCGGGGCGGAGCACGACGCGATCCTCCGCGAGATCATCCTCCGCGGCGACCAGCTCGAGCACGACGCCCTCACACTGGCGCCGGATCAGCACCGCGCCCACCGCCTCTTGTCCGCAGCGCGCCTCCGGCAGCCGACGCTCGATGATCGGCGAGGAGAGCTGCACCACGCGCGCGATCGCCTCCACCCGCGCGAGGGCGTCGGTCTGACCCACGGGGGTGAGGCTGAGCGCCTCCCCTAGCCGATCGAACAGCCGCGAACCGGTGAGCGTGGCCTCAACCAGGAGCCCGCCCTCGAGCCGCAGGCTCACGTCGAACACCGCGCTCCGCGCCCGCAGGCGCTTGCCAGCCGGGATCACGTACTCCAGGTTGAGGAGCTTGGTGCACGTATCCGCGCGGCAACGCGCGGGGGGGTCCTCCGCGCGCCAGGCCCTGAGCCACTCGCCTGAGAGCTCGCTCGTGGTCTGGCCGAAGCTCGACACCTCACTCAAAAGCCGTAGCCAGCGTGAGTACTCGCGGATCAAGCGCTCGCGCCCCGCCTCCGCCTGGCTGAGCTTACTGGCCAGCGCCGCGGCCTCGGCGTCGAGCCGCGCGTCGCGCTGGCGCTCGACCTCGCGCACCCGCGCGAGGACCGCCAGGCGCTCCTGCGCCGCCTCGGCGTGGGGGCCGCTCGGGAGCAGCTCGAGATAACGGCGGAGACCCCGCTCACCGCCGCTCATCCGCTGATAGTAGCCGGGCTCCGCCGCCGCGAAGCGCCGCCGGAGCTCCTCCGCGTAGGCACCGTCCGGGTAGCGCTCGAGGTAGTCCGTGATCGCCACCAAGCGCCCCTCCAGCTCGGGCGCGGCGCGCGCCACGCGGTAGCTGTGAAACTCCTCCGGTGAGGTGATGAGTTGGAGCCCAGCGCCGCCGCAGCCGAGCAGCGTGACCAAGAGAGCGCTCAGCGCGGCGCAGCGCACCGCGAAGCTGAGCCGGCTCACCCACCCTCCGGGCAGAAGTCGCACTCCGTTGGGATCTCAGGGCGCACGTCATCGACGAAGCGCGCCGCCTCATCACAGCTCGCGTGAGACAGCGCGCGCAGGCACACCACGCCGTCGTGCACCAACGGCACGCAGCGATCGGGGAAGCTGTCGCCGCGCCGGTCCGGCGCCGAGCACGCGGTGCGGCAGCGCGTGCTGTCGAACCCACAGCGGCTGCAGGCGTCGCACAAGATGGCGTCGCGGCTCGCGAAGAACACAGGAGGATCGAGCTCGGCTGGCGCGCTGCCACAGCCACCCACATCCCCCGGGGTGGGCGCGGCGAGCAGCGGCACTAAGAGCCAAAGCAGCTTGCCTGACGATTGAGTCCGCTTCATGGCAGCGCCTCGAACGCGACGCGCACACCGAGCGCCGCCGCGAGGATCGGGATCATCGTTGGGCTCACCTCGTGGGTCGCAGCGCCGTAAAACTGCGAGTAGCTGAGCTCAGCGGTGGTGCTCAACCCACCGGTGAGCGCCACCAGCCCCACGAGCCCCCCCTCCAAACCCACGGTGCTATCCGGCGTTAGCACGATGGGGACGCCGAGCCGGAGCGCCGCAGACAGCCGCGGACCGAAGCGCCGCTTGAGGACGTAGCTAGGGGTCAGCACCTCCTGCGGGATCCCCTCGAGCGCCACCGCGAGGCCGAGCTGCGCGCCGTGCTGGAAGCCGAGCGCCGGCCCCAGCTGCGCCCCCACGTGGAGATCGGTGTACACCGCGGAGCGCGAGAGCCCTCCAGGATCCTCCCCGAGCGGCGTGGCGAGGCGATACGGGTTGTTGAAGCGGAGCCCCGTGCCGAGCGCGCCCCCGACGTACAGCTCGAAGCTCAGGCCGAGCGCCACCTGTGGCTCCGTTCGCGAGGCGTCGTCGCCGCCTGGCGCCTCGCCTGGCTCCGCCTTCACATGGGGCGCCGCCGCGGGGACCGCGTCCTCGACGCGCTCACCGACACGCGGCGCCTGAGCCGCCGCGCCCCCCGCGAACAAGAGCATGGCGAGCAGCGCCGCGAAGGCGCGCAGCGCGAAGCCCCCATCGCCACGCCCCGCGCTCACTTGGCTGATCCTCGCGATGGACAGCCCACCGCCCCTTCCCCTAGCCTAGCTCCCCGCGGCACGCGGCCTCCACCTCAGCCACCGTCTTGGGGATCGCCGCGCTGAGCACTCGGCTCCCCTGATCGGTCACCAGCACGTCGTCCTCGATGCGCACGCCGATGCCTCGATAGGCC
>CAYQAC010000232.1:5445-6928 GCA_964415255.1 uncultured Polyangiaceae bacterium
GGCCTCAGGCGCGGCGCTCTCCGCCGCGATGTAGATCCCCGGCTCCACGGTGAGCACCACGCCAGGCTGGAGCGGGCGCGGCTTGCCTCCCTCAAAGTAGGGGCCCACGTCGTGGACGTCCATCCCGAGGTAATGGCTGGTCTTGTGCATGTAGTAAGGGCGGTAGCGGAGCTCTTCGATCGCCTCACTGACGGGCCCCTCGATGATGCCGAGCTGGACCAAGCCGCGGGTGATCACCTCCACGCTCGCGCGGTGCACGTCGTCGAGGGTCGCGCCGGGGCGCACCGCGCGGATGCTCGCGAGCTGAGCCTCCAGCACGATCTCATAGATGGCCCGCTGCGGCTCGCTGAAGCTGCCGTTCACAGGGAAGGTGCGGGTGATGTCGGAGGCGTAGTAGTCGTACTCACACCCGGCGTCGATCAAGACAAGCTCACCGTCTTGCATCTGGCGGTTGTTGTTCCGGTAGTGCAGCACCGTGGCGTTGGGTCCAGACCCGACGATGGAACCGTAGGCGGGCCTCGGCGAGCCGCGGCGCCGGAACACCTGGGAGAGCACCGCGTCGAGCTCATACTCGTACTTGCCCGGCGCGGCCTCCGCCATCGCCAGCACGTGAGCCTCCCGCGTGATGTCGATGGCGCGCGTCATCAGCTGCAGCTCCTCCCCCGACTTGAGCAGCCGCAGCCGGTGCAGCGCCTTGCCCGGATCAATAATTTCCGTAGGGAAACGTGCGCCGGTCTTAGCGCGCCGCCGAGCGCCGCCGAGCGCCGCGAAGAAGCGCGCCTCGAACTGGGGGTCGCGCCCGAACGCGTAGAACACCCGATCCGCCTCGAACAGCCGCGGCAGCTCCTCATCCAGCTGCCCGATCGCGAAGGCGTGGTCCGCGCCATACGCCTCGCGCGCGCCCTCAAGGCCCGCGCGCGCGCCGTCCCACACCTCACGCTCTGGATCGCGCTCGCGCACGAACAGCGTCATCACGCCCCCGGCCTCGCTGCTCAGCACGAGCACGCTCTCCGGCTCCTCGAAGCCGGTCAGGTAGTAGAAATCCGAGTCCTGACGGTACTCGTGCTCCACGTCATTGTTTCGAATCGCGACGGGCGCCGCGGGGATCACGAGCACCCCAGGGCCCATCGCCTCAAGGACGCGCCGGCGGCGCTCGCGGAAGATGTGTGCGTTCATGGTGATCTGAGCCTCAACGCGCTAGCTGCCTCGTGCCGCTCGCTCAAGCGCCGAACGGTTCACCGTTTGTCGCTCAAAAACAAGGAGGTCGCACCACGACCTCGCGTCGCTCTTAGCCGCGCTCGCGCTCGGCGTCAGCTATAGCGCCGCGCGCCGCCTCGCCAAACCCCCCAATTCGCGCTCTTGCGGGCAGCACGCCGAGGTGCTGCTTCAACACCCCGCTCAGCTACAGCGAGCGCTAGGCCGTTTTTAGGGGGGGGGTTCACTCCCTCCCGGTGTGTGACGTGGTCTTTGGGAGGCGCTGTTC
>CAYQAC010000233.1:0-1179 GCA_964415255.1 uncultured Polyangiaceae bacterium
CTGCCTTCTTCGCTGCTGCCTTCTTCGCTGCTGCCTTCTTCGCTGCTGCCTTCTTAGCGGGCTTCGCAGCTGCCTTCTTAGCGGGCTTCGCAGCTGCCTTCTTGGCGGGCTTCGCTGCAGCCTTCTTGGCGGGCTTGGCCTCTGCGGACTTAGTCTGCTTGGCTGCCTTCTTGGCTGGGGCCTCCTTGGCGCTGGGCTTAGCCTTCGCAGGCTTAGTCTGCTTGGCTGCCTTCTTGCCGGCTGGCTTCGCCTTGGCGGGCTCGGGGGCTGCCTCAGCTGCGCCCGCGGCGTCTAGGTCGCTGAACAGATCCGTCTGGCCGGGGGCGGGCTTCTTGGCGCGCTTCTTGGCGGGGCGCTTGGGCGCGGCGTTCGATTCCGCGTGGTTATTCGCGCCACCGGCGTCGCGCGCGGCGAGCGTCTCACGCACCTTGGCCTCAAGGTCGGCGAACTCGAACGGCTTGTCCAGGTAGGCGTCCGCGCCGTAGAGCGGCGAGGTCATCTCGTTCAGGTTCTCGCCGATGCCGGTGAGCATGATCACCCCAGTGTGGTGCAGGCTGACCGCCTCCTTGATCTTACGGCACACCTCCCAGCCGCTCATGCCGGGCATCATCACGTCGAGCACCACCAAGTCGGGCAGGCGCTCGTGAGCGAGCTCCCAAGCGCGCGAGCCGTCCTCCGCCTCGATCACCTGGTACCCCTGGCTCCGCAGGTAGCTACCGACCATCGCGACCATGCCTGGCTCATCGTCAGCTACCAAGACCAACTTATCTGCTTGCTCTGTCATGTGGGGCTCCGCGGTTCGAGACCACTCGGGGTCACTCGGGCGCTATTCGAGACCACCGGTCACCGCTGGTCAACCCCACACCTCGCCGCGCGGTCGATCCATCGTCCGCCTACCTTGCCGCCGAGGTGCTGAGAGGTGGGCGGGTTGGAACCCGCCCCGACGCGCACATGGGTCGCGTGTTGACGCGCGGTGGGCTCGCAGTGGGTCGCGGTGCGCTCAAGTGGGGGCGAACCCCCTCTCGCCCGATCTGCGTCTTGAGGGTGTGAGGCGGTGACGTGATCAGCGCTGGCGTCGGCGACGTGCGAACCAGGCGACGAGGCCGAGGCCTAGCGTGAGGCCGCCGGCCGCTCCGGTGCGACCCTGTCCGGTGGTGCGGCAGCTGCAGCCGCCACCGC
>CAYQAC010000233.1:1189-6923 GCA_964415255.1 uncultured Polyangiaceae bacterium
TCCCGCCGAACGCGCCGGCGAGGCGGCTCGTGCTCGAGTCGGCGATGGCGCCGCAGCCCTGATCAGAGACCAGCCGCGCGGTGAGCTTCACCTCGTGGCTGATGTCATAGGGGGTGATCTCAGTGTCGATGGTCGCGGTCTCGCCCGGGGCGAGCTCGCCCAAGTCGCAGGTGCGCGCCACCAGGTTGCAGCTGCCATGCGATGGCAGCGCGCGCGTCAGCGCCCCACCGTCGATGTCCAGCTCAACCCGGGTGCTACGCGGCGTGGCGGCGCTGCGCCCCGTGTGCGAGATGCTCACCTGGGCTCGCACCGGCTCACCCACCTGCTCCGGCGCCGTGTCGGCGGTCAGCGTCAGTGAGAGGTTGCTCTCGTCCTCTCCCTGGGGGGGCAAGTCCACGACCTGCGCCTGCTGACCGAGTGTGTTGTCGAAGTGCAGCACCAGCGCGCGCGGCTCTTGGCTCCGCTGCACGTCGGCGCGGATGGGCATGTCACCGACGAACAGCGGGCGCCCTTCGAGGCCATGAGGCGCCGCGTCGATGCTGGGGTTCGCTGGATCGAAGCGCACCCACTCGGTGCTGTCCGCTTGAGTGCCTGCGTCGCTCACCGAGACCACTTGGTAGGAGAAGCCCGGCGCCTCCTCCGTGAGCCCCAGATCTTGCAAGAAGACCGGCAGCACCAGCACGTTGTTGTAATAGGCATGGGTGCTGACGATATCCGCCGGCACGATGTTCACGAAGCGCCCTGAGCCGCGCTGCCCGGCGCGCGACAGTGAGTAGCTGAGCAGCACGTCGCTGGCGGCGAGCGCCACCACCTCATAGTCGTAGGCGCGGTCCCCGTTGGTGTCGATGCGCACGATGTAGCGGCCGGGGAAGCCCGCCTGGAAGCTCTCGAAGCTGTTGGGCGCGGGCGTGGTCCAGGTGCCGGCGGTGCCGAACGCGATGAAGGCGGAGGCCTCCGAGAACTCGCGGCTGCCGAGATCCGTGGCGGCGCCGGTGACGATGATGTCCGAGGCGGGGTCGAGGCCAGCCTCAGGATCGCTCAGGCTGCCGAGCTCGAACACGCCCACCACGGGGGAGCGCAGCTGGGTTCCGCCGCTCGGGATCAGGCTCACGGTGTCCCCTGCGCTGCAGGCCTCGAACGCGAGGCGGCGATCGCTGGCCGGGCGCACCGCGCCGTTGAACGGCACGCGCAGGCTTGGCTGGCTTGGGTCGGCGCTCGTCAGCACCAGGTGTCCGCCCGCTTCCATCAAGAAGTGACGGCCGTACTCGGCGTCCGCGCTGAAGCGCGCCTTCGCGGGGGTGACCGGATCAGGCTTCAGTTCGGTGAGCTGACTAGGGTCGAAGCTGAGCACCAGCTCGAGCTCTTGGCTGGCGCCGGGCGGGATGCTGACGGTGCTCTGGCTCGGCGTCACGCTCACGCCGGGCAGCGGGTAGGTGAGCTCAGTGGTGACCTCGAAGGAGACCGCGGAGCTGCCGCGGTTCGTCACCTTCACGTTGCGGGTGCTGGTGCCAGGCTCAGCTAGCACCAGCGGCGCGAAGCTGACCCCTGAGCCCTCGGAGGGCTCCGCCTGCGCGGTGACCTGGGTGTCCACCGCGAGATCCACTTGGACGCGCCCGCCGCCCACTTGGCTGACGGTCGCTAGCGACCCCGAGGTGAAGCTCGGCGCGCCGGTGTTGATCAGCGCGGCCTTCACCTCCGTGGGTGTCCACGTGGGGTGCGCTTGGCGCACCAAGGCCGCGGCGCCCGCCGCCAAGGGCGAGGCCATGGAGGTGCCTGAGTTCACCGAGCCACGATGACCCGTGCCGACCCCCGCGCTGCGGATGTTGCCACCTGGCGCTGCGATCTCCGGCTTGAGCGCGCCGCTGGCTGACTCTGGGCCGCGTGAGCTGAAGGGCGAGAGCTGGGAGACGCCCGCCACCGCGATCAGCTCGGCCTCGGCGCCGGGCGCTGACTTGAGCCGGGCACCGTCATCCATACTGACCATCACCGCCGGGATCGCGATGGCGCCATCACCGCCCATGGGGAAGGGCGCCTCACCGCTGCGGTTTTGCACCATCACCGCCGCCACGGCGCCCGCCGCCGCGATGCGCGTGAGCTTCTCTTCGAAGGTGCAGGTGCCGCGATCCACCACCGCGATTTGCCCCGCCAGCGCCGCCGCGTTGGTGAGCGCTGCGCAGCCATTGCTGGGGCTCGTCACCACCAGGTTGCCGCGGATCGCCGTGTCCGTGGGGACGGGGGCGGAGATGCCGCCGCTCACCGCGTGGTAGTTGCCCGCGGCGCTCTCGGGCTGAGTGACGATCAAGGTGGGGAGCGGCGCCTCGCTGGTGGCGGCGACGCTGAGCGCGCTCGGGTAGGCGGCGGGTTGCCCCGTGATGAAGAAGGAGCTGCCGGCGTTGCCCGCGGCGGCGACGAACAGGGTGCCGGCGCGGGTGAGGTTCTCCACCAGGGTGGCTTGGAAGCCGAGGCCGAGGCCGAAGTCGCTGCCCAAGGAGGCGTTCAATACGTCCAGGCGGTCGCTCGGGTCGTCGTCGCCGTCTGGGTCGATGGCGTAGTCGTACGCATTCGCGGTGAGCGAGGTGGAGCCGTCGCAGCCGAAGATGCGGATGGCGTGGAGCAGGGCCTTGGGGGCGTCGCCCGGGTAGATCTCGAAGGCGGCAGGATCCAGGCTCTGGGTGTAGGGACCTGTGAAGGTGCTGCCGTCCATCAGCACGCCTTGGCCTGCGGCGATGCCTGCGACGTGGGTCCCATGGCCTCCTGCGATGCGTCCGCCCACCTGACGAGCGCAGTCCAGCGGGTCAGGATCGGGGACGGGGAAATTTTGCCCATTGTACGCGTCCCCCGCGAAATCCCAGCCGCCCACCACCTTGGCGGTGGGGAAGCTTCCCGGCTCGATGACGGCGCTGTCATTGGTGTTGAACGCCTCACTGGTGCCCGGGCCACCGAAGGCGGCGTGGAGGTAGTCCAGCCCGGAGTCCATGACGCCGATCCGGATCCCCTCGCCGTCGATTGGCAGCGTGCGCTCCCACAGCCCTGGCGCGCCCACTGCGGGGACCCCCGCGCCCAGGCTGCGCTCGAAGCGCGGCACCGGCTCCACGCGGTCGACGTCAGCTAACCGCCCTAATGGGCGCACCTGATCGGCCTGCACGAAGAAGTGCAGCGCGTTGCCCACCTTCTCGATGCTCGCGACGTGCTCACCGCCGAGCGACTCCACGTAGGCGCGCACCCGCGCTTGTTGTTCGCGCACCTGACGAAGCTGGGTGGCGAAGCGACTGCGCGCGGTGACGGAGCTTCGCACGTCGACGCCGTGCGGGATCATCTCGGCGGGGGCCCGCGCGGTGAGCACCAGGTACACCTGCACCCGCTGCCCCGAGTCGGGGTAGAGGCTGGGCAACAGTGAGCGCTGCTCAGGGCTCGGCGTGGGCAGCTCGGGCAGGCCGGGCAGCTCGGCTTGACCGGGCAGCGCCTGCCGCATGGAAGCGGTGGGCACGTCGCCTGCCGGGGTGGAGCAGGCGGGCAGGGTGATCGCGGCGGTGCCGAGGAGGGCGAGGCAGGTGAGGGGGCGTCGCTTCATGGGGAGGCTTTAGGATCGAGCAGGGCGGGATCGGGGGGTTGGGTGAGCGTTGTCGCACGCTCATCCAGCGACGAAAAGGTGAGCGCGGCCAAGTGAGGGGAGCGTTGCTGTGTCCTCCACGGGTGACTCGAAGTGACTTGGAAACGACACGCCGCGCGGCGCGCTCGGTGGCTCCCGGCTTGGGGGCCTGGGTGGTTGGCCTCACTGTTGGGGCGCTGCTGGTTCAGCGGACGACCCCGGTATGAGCTGTAACTAGTGGAAACAATAGGAGTTTTTGCGTTTGCGCTGAGCCGGCTCCGAGCCTCGCCCGGGGCGCTGGTGGCGAGTTGTCGGTGTGGCCGCGCCTGTGCGGCGCTCGCGGCTAAGCTAGGCTGTTGGCCCCGGGCAGAGCGTTCGCGGCTCAAGCGTTAGCCGCGTCAGGCGTCGGTGGACGCGCCCAACCCCCAAAACCCCCCTCACCCGCTGTGTCTGAAGAAGCCTCCGCTGCCACTCGTCGCCTCGCGGCCGCTGCGCGCTCCACCGCCTGGCGGCTGCGTCTTCGGCGCACGCTGAGTCGCGCGGCTCGCTTCGCGCCGCTCTTGCTCGGCTACGCGCTGCTCGCGCTCACCTGGATCAAGGTGTGGCGTCCGGCGCTCGAGACCCAGGCTTATGTGCTGATGGGGGCGGTGGTGCCGCTCGCGGTGTTCGTGGTGGCGACGCTGATGGCGTGGTTCGAGCGTGGGCCGCGCTACGCCGGCGCGCTGCGCCTCGACCAGCATCATCAGCTGCACGATCGGGTGGCCACCGCGCTGGAGTTCAGCGCGCTCCCAGCGGAGGAGCGGACGCCGTTCATGGAGGCGGCGATCGCCGACGCTTGGGAGGTGGCTCCGCGGCTGTCCCCGCGGGAGGCGGCGCCGCTTCGGCTCCCCGCGGAGGCGTGGCTCGTGCCGCTGCTCGCGCTGTGCCTGATCTTGGTGGGGCTGTTCGAGGTGCGCAGCGAGCGCCTGCGCCCGGCGCTCCCACCCCAGGTGGACGCATTGGTCGTGACCCCTGACGACATCGAGCTGTTCCGTCAGCTCGCCGAGGAGCTGCGCCAAGAGAACCAGGACCCGGAGGTGCAGGCCGCGATCAGCAAGTTCAACCAGCTGGTGGAGGACATCGCGGAGCAGCGCCTGGATCGGCGCGAGGTGTTCCGGCGCATGGAGGCCCTCGAGCGTGAGCTGATGCGCGGCGCGGAGGCCGACAAAGAGGCGCGTGATGAGGGGCTGAAGGCGCTGGCGAAGGAGCTTGAGAAGAGCGACCTCACGAAGCCCGTGGCCAAGCCGCTCGCCGAGAAGAAGCTGGCGGACGCCGAGGAGGCGCTGAAAAAACTCGCCGAGCGCCTGCGCGACAAGCAGAAGCCGCTCAGCAAGGAGGAGCTCTCGAAGCTGCGCGACTCACTGAAGAAGGCGGCGGAGGCGAACTCAAGCCGGGCGAAGGCCGCCGCGGAGGCGCAGAAGAAGGTGGAGGAGGAGCGCCGCCGGCTGCTCAAGAAGAAGGAAGAGGCGGGCCTCACGCCACAAGAGAAGAGCCTGTTGAAGAAGAAGGAGCGCGAGCTGGAGCGGCTCGATCGCGAGCGGGACCGCGCGGAGCGCGCGGAGCGCCAGCTGTCGCGGCTCGATCGCGAGCTGGCGAAGGCGGCGGAGGACCTGTTGAAGGAGGCAGGGCTCAGCTCGAAGGACCTGGAGGCCGCGGCGGAGGACATCAACCGCATGGCCAAGCAGGAGATGACCGATGAGCAGAAGGAGCAGCTGAAGAAGCGCCTCCAAGAGATGCGTGAGCTGCTGCGCCAGCAGGGTCAGGGTGGTCAGGAGCAGGCGCGGCGCTTGATGCGCTTTGGTCAGCGCGCGCGCGGTGGGCAGGGCGAGGAGCAACCGGGGCAGGGTCAGCGCGGCCAACAGGGCGAAGAGGGCCAGGGTGAGCAGGGCGAGGGGCAACCAGGGCAGCGCGGCCAGGGGCAGCAGCCAGGCCAAGGGAAAGGTCAGGGATCCGGACAGTCAGGTAAGCAGGGCGGCGGGCAAGGCTCAGGCTCCCAGCCCGGTGCGGTCGCGATCGGTCCGGGTGGTCAGCCAATCCCCATCCCGGGTCAGGGCTCGGGTCAGGGTGGTGACAAGCCAGGCCAGGGCTCGGGCCAGGGCGGCGACA
>CAYQAC010000234.1:0-6889 GCA_964415255.1 uncultured Polyangiaceae bacterium
GAGGCGACGTCGAGGTCCAGCTCCTTCACCTGGCTCGCCAGCGCGCGCGCCTGCTCGGGATCCACCCGCTGGAGGTTCGGGTTGGAGAGCCGCCGTGGCCGCGCCTCAGTGCTTGGGGGCGGCACCGAAGGGTGGCTCACGGCGTCGCTTCGAGCCGGCTGCGCAGGTGGCTCGGCGACAGGCTTGCGAGCCAAGGGTGCCGGCGCCGCGGCCAGGTGTGGCCCGCAGATCCCCTCGATGACGTCGTCGTACTCCCCGCCCCGCAGCGCGATGAACATCGCCTTGTGCTGGTCCTTCATCAGCCGCCGCACCGTCTGCGGCAACTCCGCCTGACCCACGTGCTCCACGTACACCGACTTCATGCTCTTCACGATGCGCCCGCCATCCGCGAAGAGCAGCGTGATCACGTGCGGGCGCTTGATGCCTGAGTCCTCCGTTTGGATGTGGAAAACCCGACCCCGGTGCTTGACGTTGTTGTTGAACCCGAGCAGAGGTGGCGGCGTCTTGGACACTGGATGCTCTGGTGGGGGTGGGGGGAGCGGCGTCGGGAGGTGGCGGAGGGACGACTGGAGCCTGACGCTCTCAAGGGAGGCCAGGAGACAAAAAGCCAGGGCCCTGAAGGCCTAGGCACACGCGCGCTCCTTCAATGTACTTTCTAGCGCCGCTCGCGCCTAGCACCAGGAACGGATAACCCGCTCAGCGCAGCAGAAATAGGCGCGACGAGCACCGAGCGAGGGCGCCAAGCCCCGCACCGAGCGCGAGGAGGCCGCCTCCACGCGAACCTCAGCCGCCAGGCCGGAGCGGTCAGCTCGCGCCCGGCGAGAGCCCCGCCTCATCCAGGCGACGCATGCCCTCGAGCAGCAGCGCCTCCGGGCTGTCATTGATGACCCGCGCGCCCTGCTGATGATTCGGGTCCAGGACGAAGTCACCATCGGTCAGGCCGAGCATCGCGTAGAACGCCTCCTCACCTCGCAGGCGCCCCCACATCGCGTTGTGGATCTCCCCCTTCACGAAGTGGATCTCGCCCGTCTCACCCTTCGCGCGGATCTTGAGCGAGCCGGTCTTCCTGCCGTGCCACAGCACCTGCACCATGTCAGGTAGGCCCATCTCCGTGAGCGACCCAGCCACGCCGCGCGTGCCGCGCTGCGCCGCTTCCCGCTCCATCACCTGTCGCAGCTTGGCCACGAGCAGATCCGCGGCGACCGGCTTGGTCATGTAGTCCGCCGCGCCGAGCTCGAACGCGCGCTGAGCCTCGTTACGCCCCGCGCGCCCCGTCACGATGATCCAAGGCAGCGTGTGCCCCCACTCCTGCTTGCGCGCCTCACTCAGCAAGGCGAAGCCATCCGCCTTGCCGAGATCGAGCTCGCTCACGACGACCTCGACGTCGCCCCGCTCGAGCAGCTTCAGCGCCTGCTCCGCGGTGCGCGCGACGAGCACCTCGAAGCCTTGCTCCACCATGCGGAGCTCGAGCACGGTCGTCTCCTCAGGGTCAGGATCGATGACGAGCGCCAGGTGCCGGTCGGCGAGCAGGCGCGCCTTCAAGTCTTCGCCGGTCACCGTGTGGCGGAACAGATCCACCAGGTTCGGATCGAACACCTTCCCCTTGTAGCGGGCTAACACCTCGCAGGCTTGAACCGGGCGCAGCGCGCGGCGGTAAGGGTTGCGCGGGTTCTGGGTGAGGTCAGCGTAGGTGTCGGCGATCGCGAGCAGGCGCGCGCCGAGCGCGATGTCCTTACCCGAGGAGCCCGCCGGCAGCCCGCTGCCATCGAAGCGCTCGTACATGGACTCCACCGCGCGCACACACTCACGCGGCAGCTCCACCGCCTCAAGCAGGCGGAGCGGCGCCTTGTAGGTCTTGGTTGCCGAGGTGCGGTGCCCTTCGTACTCCGCCACGTTGAGCGCCGTCAGGTGGTAGGCGCTCATCTTGCCGAGGTCGTGGATGTAGCCAGCGATCATCATCGCCGCGAGATCTTGTGGGCTCAGGCCGATGCGCTCCGAGATCTTTTTCATCAGCCGCGCCACGTGGGCGGAGTGGCCGCGCAGATCAGGGCGCGCGTTCTCCAGCAGGCTGATGAGGACGTTCAGGGTGGAGAGGTAAGACTCGCTGGTGACACCTGAGCCGCCGACGCCAGCCTGCGGTGCCTTCAGATCCCGCTCGTCGAACATCTGAACGCGGCCGCGCTCATCTGAGAGCGAGAGCGACATGCTCTCCTCGCTCACCAGGTTGCGCTCGTACACGTTGAGCATGCTGGTGAACTGCTCGTGCGCGGAGCGGTCGAGCACGGCGAAGGCGTGGATGTCGCCGTTATAGGCCTTGTTGATCGCCGCCTTGACGGAGATGGGGCGGGCCACGAACGCGTGCACCTCCTTGAGCGCCGCCGCCAGCTTGATCTCCTGGACCACCGCGATGTTGTCCGGATCCGCCATCACCACGCTGAGCACCTGCTTCTCGTGGTCGTACAGCACCGGGAACACCGTCTCGCGCTCGGCCAGCGCCTTCGGCACTTTGTCGAGCGTGAAGCGGTCGATGTCCGCCTTGGAGAGCTTCTCGGTCGAGACGAAGCGCGTCTTGTGGAAGGCCGCGAGGAACTTGAGCAGCGACACCTCGTCGATCGCCTGCGTCTCGATCAGCGCCTCCTCGATGCGCCCGCCGACCCGCTGGTGGTACGCGAACACCGCCTCCTGCTGCTCGGGCGTGATCAGCCCCTTCGCGAGCAGTCGCTCCACCAGACGCACGTTCCCAATCGGATGCATAGCTACTCTACTGGACCATCAAACTGAGCCTGCACAGGCTCAGCTCGGAGCCGGCTCCTGGCATAGTGACCGACGATGCCACTAGACGCCCGGCCGGCCCACGGGTCAAGTGTCCAGCAGCGAAAGCTCGCGCGCCATTCCGCGTCGCCGAGCCCTCACCCTCCGCCCCTCGGCCGGTTTTTTTGGGGGGGTTTGGCACCGCACTACCCGCTCCGTGGGCCTGCCCGGAGCGCCCCAAGCAGCCGAACCGCGCCCACCGCCCGAAGCCCTCGCGGCGCGCTTGACTAGCACTAGGTCCGCGGCTAGAAGATGCGCCCTCCTTCGTCAGGGCAGGCTCTTCAGAGCAGCGCGTCCCCCTGGGGCCAGCTCTCAAGGCTCCTGACGATGAATAGGTGCTGAAGCGCTCCACCCTCCCGGGGGAGCCATTGTTCTGGTGATCCAGGAGTCGGGAAGAGCATGCGTACGTTCGTGGCCAAGCCGGCCGAGGCCCAAGCTACTCGCAAGTGGTGGGTGGTCGACGCCAAAGACAAACCCCTCGGGCGCCTCGCCAGTGAAGTGGCCAAGGTCCTCCGGGGCAAGCACAAGCCCACCTTCACCCCCCATGTGGACACGGGTGACTTCGTGGTCATCGTCAACGCTGGCCTGGTGAAGGTCACCGGCGACAAAGCGACCGACAAGAAGTACTACCGCCACAGCGGCTACCCGGGCGGCATCCGCTCGCAGAGCTTCGCGGAGCTGGTGGCACAAAAGCCAGCCGCTCCCATCCAAATCGCGGTCAAGGGCATGCTCCCAAAGAACGCGCTCGGTCGCAAAATGATCAAGAAGCTCAAGGTGTACGCCAGCGCCGAGCATCCCCACACGGCTCAGTCTCCTGAGCAGCTTTCCTTCTGAGTGAGTGCGTCATGAGCGAAACGGCAGAGCAAGTGAGTCACGTGGCGCCCCCGGCGCCTTGGTACGCCACGGGCAAGCGCAAGCGCGCGGTGGCGCGGGTGTGGCTGCGCCCAGGCAGCGGTAACATCACCGTGAACGGCACGCCCATCGACGACTACTTCGAGCGCATGACCTCACGGATGGTCGCGCGCCAAGGCCTCGAGCTGCTCGAGATCTCGGAGAAGTACGACGTGATGGCGACGGTCGCCGGTGGCGGGCACAGCGCGCAGGCCGAGGCGATGCGTCACGGCATCTCGCGCGCGCTCTTGATTGAGGACGCCGAGCGCCGGCGCACGCTGAAGCGCGCTGGGTACCTCACCCGCGACGCCCGTGAGAAAGAGCGCAAGAAGCCCGGGCAGCCGGGCGCCCGTAAGCGCTTCCAGTACTCCAAGCGCTGAGCGACGCGCTCCACCCCTCCTGGGGGGGCGCTCGACGGATGGCAGCGCGGCACCGAACGGCGCCGCGCTGTTCGCGTTTTGGGGGACGAACGTCAGGACAGCGAACGAAGGAGAACAGATGACCGACCCCAAGAGAGCAGGCATCATCGGCGCGGGCGGCTACACCGGGGCAGAGCTCGTGCGCCTGCTCCAAGGGCACCCGAGGCTCAAGCTCAGTTGGGTGGCGGGCAACGACAGCGCTGGGCGGCGTCTCGCGGAGGTGCTGCCGGGGACGCTCGGGGTGCCGAGCGTGGGGGAGCTGCTCATTGAGCGCTACAGCGCGGAGCGCGCCGCCGAGCTGGCCAGCCAGCTGGACGTCGTGTTCTGCTGTTTACCTCACGGGAAAAGCGCAGAGGTGGTGGCCAGCCTGTACCAGGCGGGGCTCACCGTGGTCGACTTATCAGCTGACTATCGCAGCCAGAGCCAAGCGGCGTATGAGGCCTGGTACGGCCCTCACCCAGCGCCTGAGCTCTTGCCGCACGCGGTGTACGGCCTCCCTGAGCGTTACCGCCGTGAACTCGTGGGGGCGCGGCTCATCGCCGCGCCCGGTTGCTACCCCACGAGCGCCATCTTGCCCCTCGCGCCGCTGTTCGCTGCAGGGCTGCTAGACGTGAGCGCGCCCGTCGTGATCGACGCCAAGAGCGGTGTGAGCGGCGCCGGCAAGAGCCCCAGCACGTCCACCCATTACCCTGAAACCGCCGAGGGGCTCCGCGCCTACAAGGTGGCCGGCGCCCACCGCCACACCGGGGAGATCGAGCAGCAGCTGTCGAGCGCCGCGGGGGCGCCGGTGTCCGTGCTGTTCACGCCGCACCTGGTGCCGATGAGCCGCGGCATCTTGAGCGCCTCGTACGTGCGCCTCGCTGGAGGTGCCTCCCTCGCCGACTGCCTTGAGGCCGCCAAGGCGGCCTACCCAGAGGGCGGGCTGGTGACGCTGCTCGACCAAGGGCTACCGGACACCCTGTGGGTGCGCGGCACCGCGCGGGCGCAGCTCGGTTACCACCGGGACGAGCGCACCGGCCTCTTGCTCGCGCTCTGCGCCATCGACAACCTCACCCGGGGCGCCTCTGGTCAAGCGCTGCACGCCTTGAACGTCGCCTCTGGCTGGAATGAGGCGCTCGGCCTCCCGCTGCTCGGCCAGTTCCCCTAGGAATGGATGAGCCGGTTTCTTCCGCCCGCGTGGCAGTAAACTGATCGATGCTCCCTAGCCCATGAGTTCTCCGTTCAAGCTCCGCAGCGACTTCACCCCTCGGGGTGATCAGCCTCAGGCGATCGCGCGCCTCGTGAAGGGGCTCCACGACGGCGAGCGCTGCCAGACGCTGCTCGGCATCACCGGCAGCGGCAAGACCTTCACCGTCGCCAACGTGATCCAACAGATCGGGCGGCCGGCGCTGATCATGGCGCCCAACAAGACGCTGGCCGCCCAGCTCTACGGAGAGATGCGCGACCTCTTCCCAGACAACGCGGTCGCCTATTTCGTCAGCTATTACGACTATTATCAGCCGGAGGCCTACCTCCCGAACACCGACACCTTCATCGAGAAGGACGCGGTCATCAACGATCAGATCGACCGCATGCGCCACGCCGCCACCCAGGCGCTGTTGTCGCGCCCGGACGTGATCATCGTGGCCAGCGTCAGCTGCATCTACGGCATCGGCTCCGCTGAGAGCTACAGCGGCCTGCTGATCGAGCTCGAGCAAGGCGTGGAGATGCGCCGTGATGAGCTGCTTCGGCGCCTGGTGGACATCCAGTACGAGCGCAACGACATCGACTTTCATCGCGGCTGCTTTCGGGTGCGCGGCGACATCGTCGAGATTTTCCCGGTGTACGAGGACGCCCGCGCCATCCGCGTGGAGTTCTTCGGCGATGAAATAGAGGCCATCCACGAGGTGGACCCGCTGCGCGGGCGCGTCATCCAGAGCCTGAAGAAGTACGCGGTGTACCCCGGCTCACACTACGTGACGCCGCAGCAGCACCTGCACCGCGCCATCGACGGCATCCGCGCGGAGCTGCGCGAGCGCCTCGACCATTTCGACAAGGCGGGGCGCTTCCTCGAGAAGCAGCGCATCGAACAGCGCACCCAGTATGACCTGGAGATGCTCGAGACGATGGGCTTCGTGCAAGGCATCGAGAACTACTCGCGGCACCTCTCCTCGCGCCAAACGGGCGAGCCGCCGCCCACCCTCATTGACTACTTCCCTGACGATTTCTTGCTGATCATCGACGAGAGCCACCAGACGGTCTCTCAGGTCGGCGCGATGTACCGCGGTGACCGCTCACGCAAAGAGACGCTGGTCGACTTTGGGTTCAGGCTCCCGAGCGCCCTCGACAACCGCCCGCTGAAGTTCGAGGAGTTTGAGGGGCACATGAAGCGCGTGCTGTTCGTCTCGGCGACCCCAGGCGACTACGAGCTCACGCACAGCGGCGCGCCGGTGGAGCAGCTCATCCGCCCCACCGGCCTGGTGGATCCAGAGATCGAGATCCGGAAGGTGAATGGTCAGGTAGACGATCTACTGGAGGAGATCCGGCTGCGCGCGGCAGCTGATGAGCGGGTGCTGGTCACGACCCTCACCAAGCGCATGGCAGAGGACCTGACGGAGTACTACGCCGAGCTCGGCGTCCGCGTGCGCTACCTCCACTCCGATGTGGAGACGCTCGATCGCATCGAGCTGCTGCGGGACCTGCGCGCCGGCGAGTACGACGTGCTGGTCGGCATCAACCTGCTGCGCGAGGGGCTCGATCTCCCCGAGGTGAGCCTGGTGGCGATCCTC
>CAYQAC010000235.1:0-6654 GCA_964415255.1 uncultured Polyangiaceae bacterium
ATCGCGAACAGATCATCCGCGCCGGCCATCATCAGCTCACTCCAGCAGGCGAGTTTTGAGCGCACCGCGAAGTAAACCACCTTCTCGGTGTTGCCGATCGGGCCGAGCACCGCGAGGTTCGAGCGATGCACGCCCCACGTGCCGGGGCCGTGCTGCAAGATCGCCTCATGCAGATCGCGCCCCGCAGCCTGGGGCGAGTCGAGGATCGCAACCCGGAGCCGCACGCTGCCCTTCCCCTTCCCCGTCAGGTCCAGGTAAACAAGATCGCTGCGGCGCTGGGTGATCTGCACCTTGAAGCCGCGCTGCTGGAGGAACTGCACAAGCGATGCGTAGCTCAAGCGCGCGTGGTCCGGCTTGAGGTCGAAGCCTTCACAAGCCTTCGGCGCGAGCCTCACCTCTCCAGGGCTCATGCTGCCCGAGGCCTCATCGAAGCCCTCGGTGTTGTCCCGCGCGTAGCCGCGGTGGGTCTCCTTCAGGTACACGGCCTGGCTTGAGCCGCACCCGAGCAGACCCCAGGCGATGGACAGCAGCGCGCCGCGGCTGATCCACCGGAGCGCCCTGAGGGCGTGGGGCTCGGTTGATCTGATAGGAGTTGAGAGCACGCTCACCGGCGCGAGGCTAGCAAAGGCCGCTCAGCAACCCGAAGAAAGCGGCCAAAGCGGTGAGCGTGGAGCGGCACCTGGTGCGCGCCGCTCAGCGTCATCGAGCGCCGAGTTGGCTCCACGAAGCGTCGCCCAGCGCTCCCCAACCCCCCAAAACCCTCCTGCAAGAGGGGGATGGGGGGGTTAGACGGCACCGCCCCGCGCGTCCTCACACGCAGCGCCCAGCGCCCCAATCACGCGCCACAATTTGCCCGCCGAACCCGCGCCTCGCTAACCTCGCCGGCATGAGCCCGCTTCGGTTCACGGCCCCGTTCGCCCTGCTGCCCCTGACCGCTTGGCTCGCAGCCGGTTGCGCCTCGGGCCCCGATCCGGTCGCCTTCCAAAACGAGGTGTTCTACGCCTACGACCAGCTCGACAGCGGGGACATGAGCCGCTTCGAGCAGCACTACCCCCCGCTCGATTTGGAGAGCCAGGCGCCGGGGTACATCGGGGTCGGCGTGCTCACCTCCAACGTGCGCTTCTCGCGCCCGAAGAACTGGCAGATCCGCTCGGCGAGCAACCGCCCCCAAGGGCGCTACATCGAGTACATGAGCCCTGACCAGTACCTGTTCGCCATCTACGAGCGGCTGGAGTCGTCGTGGGATCCGTGGCGCACGGTGATGAAGCGCTACGAGCGTGGCGTCACCAAATCCGGAGGGAAAATCTTGGCGCCGCCGGTCGGCATGGCGACTTACAACGCGCAGGGCCGCGCCTACCACGTGGAGCGCCCAGTCGCCGCGCCGAAGGAGCCGCTCATGAGCAAGACCCGTGAGTACCTGGTCCGCAGCGAGCATCGCATTTTGCTCGTGCAGGTCGTGTACCAGGGGGAGTCGATGCGCAGCATCGAAGATCAGGTGATGCGCGCGCTCCAGACCTTCCGCGTCTACTGAGCCCCGCTGAGCTCCCGGCCGAGCCACCCAGGAGCGCCCCCAAGGCCAGCGGCCGCGGGCGCTGGGCGTGGGTGCTGGGCACGGCTGAGCCAAGCGCGCCGCCGCCTATAACCATACGAAATCATTGTATTTTTTGGCTATGCGCCCGAGCACCTGGAGCGGTTAGCTGACGACCTCCGGGTGCTCCAGGGAGCCGCCGCTTGACCGAAGTCTGCGTGCAGCGTCACCCCGGTCGGCGCCCTCGTTGCTTGCCCCGCGCGACAAACGGTAAACCCTGCGTCGCTCAAGCACCCGCTGAGCATGAGCCACCAACCAAACCTTAGCCTCAACCGAAGCGAGCCCGCGTGCCCTCCTTGACCTGGGACGTTGATCCCATCGCCTTTCAGTTCGTCCTCCCGTTCCTGCTCAAGTACGTCTTGTACGGGGTGGGCGCGGCGGGGCTCGTGTCCGCCTTCCTCGCCTACCGCGCGAAGCAGTCGCCCGCCTTCGGGCTGGTGCTCGCGGCCGTGGTGATCGCCGCCTCCTTCAAGTGGGGGGACCTCCAGCCGAACATCGAGATCCGCTGGTACAGCCTGCTGTTCGTCGCGGTCTTCTTAGGAGGCTACGCGCTGCTCCGTTGGCAAATCGTGCGCGGTGGGGGCGAGGAGGAGGAGGCCGGCGACTTCATCGTCTATGGCGTGCTCGGCGTGCTGGTGGGCGCGCGGCTCGGCCACGTCTTCTTCTACGACCTGGAGCGCTTCCTCGCGAACCCAGCCATGGTCGTGGAGATTTGGACAGGGGGGCTGGCGAGTCACGGCGCGGTGATGGGGCTCATCTTCGTGATGTGGCTGTTCACGCGGCAACGCGGCGTCCCCTTCTTGGAGGGTGCCGATCGCTTCGCCTTCAGCGCCGCGCTGGGCGCCACCTTGGTGCGGGTGGGCAACCTCCTGAACTCCGAAATCGTCGGGCGCGTGGTGCCCGATCAGAGCTGGGGCTTCCGCTTCCCACGGTTCGATGTTGGGGCTGAGGTGGTGCCGCTGCGCTACCCCACCCAGGTGCTGGAGATCGCCCTCGGCCTGATCATCTTGGCGGCGCTCTACTTCGCCGATAAATCCGCAGGGAAAGAGCAGCGCCCGCGCGGCCTCTTGATCTCGGTGTTCTTCGCCATCTACTTCCTCGGCCGCTTCCTGATTGAGTTCTGGAAGGAGTACCAGATAACGGGCGGGGACCACACAGGCCTCACCATGGGCCAAATGCTCAGCCTGATCCCCTTCGCGCTCGGCGTGTACGGCATCTACTGGGCCACTAGCCAGCAGCTGCCCGTCGGCTGGCAGCGCACGGATCTCCCCGAGGAGGAGGAGGAGCTCGACGAGGAGGAGGAGGCCATCCGCGAAGAGGCGCGGCGCCTCGCCGCCAAGCGGCGCGCCCAGCGCAAGGCGAAGCGCGAAGCTTCAAAGCGCCAGGCCGCGAAGCCAAGCAGCCAAGCTGACGACGCGGGCGACGAAGACGAAGGCGAAGGCGAAGACGAGGGCGACGGCGCCAAGGCGAAGCCAGCCAAGGCCAAGGCGAAGTCAGCCAAGGGCAAGGCGAAGCCAGCCAAGGGCAACTCAGCCGACGAGGCCGAGGGCAAGTCCGCGGACGACGCGGACGACGCGGACGACGCAGACGAGCCGGACGACGCAGACGAGCCGGGCGAGGCAGAAGACAAGCCCACTGACGAAGAAGGCAAGTCCACTGACGAAGAAGGCGACGCCCAGACGGATGCCGACGATGAGGACGACGAGCCGAGCTCGAAGCCAAGCCCATGAACCAGGGTGACGGCTTCGAGACCGCCCGCCTGATCGCTCGCCCCTGGCGCTCAGACGACGTCGAAGCCGCCTTCGCGATGTACGGCGATCCGGAGGTCGTGCGCTACCTCAGCACTGAGCCCATCCCGAGCCTCGCGCAGATGGGGCTCCAGCTGGAGGCGATGAGGGTGCGCAGCAGCAGCGCTGCGCGCGGCCTCGGGGTGTACGCCGCCGAGGAGCGCGCCAGCGGGGAGGTGGTGGGGACGCTGCTCATCAAGCAGCTGCCCGACGCCGAGGGAGCGCTCACGAGCGACATCGAGATCGGCTGGCACCTGAAGCGCAGCCACTGGGGCCAGGGCCTCGCGACGGAGGGTGGCCGCGGCCTGCTCGACTTTGGCTTCCACGAGCTGGGGCTCGACCGGCTCCACGCCGTGCTGAGGCCTGAGAACCTGCGCTCCCTCGCGGTGGCGGAGCGCCTCGGGATGCAGCGCCACGGACAGACGAGGCGCTACTACCAAGGGCTGCTCGTGGAGTGGCTCAGCCTCGATCGTGAGGGCTACTTGGCGGAGCCCGCCAGCACATCACGGATGGTGTAGCGCCCCGGCGCGCGGCCAGCGACGAAGGTCGCCGCGCGCACCGCGCCACGCGCGAACAGCGCGCGATCGGTCGCGCGGTGCGTGAGCTCAATGCGCTCGCTCGGACCCAAGAGGTACGCGGTGTGGTCGCCCACCACGTCCCCGCCGCGCACCCCGAACACCCCGATTTCATCTGGCTGGCGCGCCCCCACCAAGCCGTCGCGGCCACGCACCTCGCGCGCCTCGGGGCGCACGCGCTTCACCGCCTCCGCTAGGCGCACAGCGGTGCCGCTCGGCGCGTCCAGCTTCCGCTTGTGGTGAAGCTCCACCAGCTCCACATCGAAATCTGGCCCCAGCCGCTCGAGCGCGAGCTCAAGCAGCTCCGCCAGCACC
This sequence comes from uncultured Polyangiaceae bacterium, assembly GCA_964415255.1. Taxonomy (GTDB): domain Bacteria; phylum Myxococcota_A; class Polyangia; order Polyangiales; family Polyangiaceae; genus JAHBVY01. The sequence goes on from CAYQAC010000235.1 coordinate 4,266, forward strand.
TGCACCCCGAGGCTCATGTTCGGCGCCCAAAGTACAGGCACCTGACTTGCTGCCTGTGACAGCGCGTGCTCCGCCGCGGCGTCCAGCCCCGTGGTGCCGCTCACGAGCGCCACGGAGGCCCGCGCGGCCAGCTTCGCGAGGGGCGCCACCTGCGAGGCGACGGAGAAGTCTATCACCACGTCAGCGCCCAACAGCGCGGCGCTCACGTCCTCTGAGAGGGTAACGCCGAGCGGCTCCACGCCCGCCACCTCCCCCACGTCGCGCCCGAGCGCCGCATCCCCCGCGGCGCTCACCGCGCCCACCAGGGTGATCTCCGGCTGCTCCGCGATCACCCGCACCACGCTCTGCCCCATGCGCCCGGAGGCGCCGTGAATCGCGAGCTTCATCCTTCACCGAGCGCGGCTAAGATCCCTGAAATGAGCGAGGTGGTCGCCTCCCCCACTGGGAGCAGCGGCGACCGGAGCCGCGCCTCCCCCTGACCCAAGAGCGCGAGCGCCGCCTTCACCGGCGCCGGGTTCGGCTCCTCAAACATCGCCGCGTGGAAATCTATCAGCTGAAGGTGCTGGGCGCGCGCCTCCGCGAGCCGCCCCTCGAGCATCAGCCTCGGGATCTGACTCACGCGCGCTGGCAGCGCGTTGGCGCTGACGCTGATGACGCCGCGCGCCCCCACCGCCATCATCGGCAAGGTCAGCGCGTCATCCCCGCACATCACCGCGACTCGGTCGCCTGCCTTGGCGAGCAGCTGCTGGCAAGCCAGCACGTTGCCGGTGGCGTCCTTCACCCCCACCACGTTGGGGCAGCGATCGAGCAGGGTGAGCTTACTCGCCAGGCTCAGCGTGACCCCAGTGCGTGAGGGGATGTCGTAGAGCACCACCGGGCCTGGCGCCGCCTGGGCCACTGTTTCCACGTGGTGCACCAGGCCCGCCTGGGAGGGGCGGTTGTAGTACGGCATCACCAGCATCACCCCGCTCGCGCCGAGCTCAAGCGCGGCGATGGAGCGCTGCCTTGTGTCCTCCGTGTCGTTGCTGCCGGTGCCCGCCAGCACCGGCACCCGGCCGCGCGCCACCTCCACCGCGAGCCGAACCAGCTCGCGCTGCTCCTCGTCACTGAGCGTGGGTGTCTCCCCGGTGGTGCCGCAGGGGACCAGGCCGACGCCGGCCGCCACCTGGCGCTCGAGCAGCGCTTGGTAGCGCTCGTAATCGACTGAAAGATCTGCCTTGAACGGCGTCACCACCGCCGTGAAGGTACCCTTGAGCTCTAACGTTGCTGGGCCGGCCATCTCAGGCCTCAGGGTTTCACTCAGCGCGCACCAGAGCGCAAGAGGCGTGAGGTGCGGCGCCTCAGCGCCGCGTCAGGCAGGCGATGAAATAGCCATCGGTGTCGTGCTCGGCGGGGTGTAGCCGGAGCCGTGACTGCGAAGGGCTGAGCCACGGGAGCCAACGCGACTCGAAGGGGCGCTCGGTGAGCACGTCTTCAACGCTCGCGAGCACCGCCTCGGCCTCCGCCGAAAGCACGCTGCACACGGCGTACACCAGCACCCCCTGAGGACGGAGCAAGGTGGCCGCGCGCCGCAAGATCGCCGCTTGGAGCGCGCCCATCCGCGCTGGGTCCCCTGGCTCTAGCCGCTCGGCGATCTCCGGGCGACGCCGTAAGGTCCCCGTACCGGTGCAAGGCGCGTCCACCAGCACGCGATCGAACGGCCCTGAGAGCTCCCCCACCCCCACGCTCAAGTCGACCACGGCGGTGCGCGGCGCCGGGAGCCCGAGCCGAACGAACTCTGCCTGCAGCGCGCGCAGCTTGCCCGCGTGCACGTCGCTCGCCACAAGCTCCCCGCTGCCCGCCATCAAATCCGCCAGCAGGCTCGTCTTCTGCCCGCGACCCGCGCAGGCGTCGAGCACCCGCTCCCCCGGCTCAGGCGCGAGCGCCAGCGCGATCACCTGCGCGCCCTCCTCCTGCACCACGAACTGCCCCTCGGCGTAGCCTGGCAGGCGCCGTAGATCCCCCCGGCCCCGCGGGCGGCGCGCGAGCGGTGACACGCGACCCCGCGGCGCGGCGGTGAGCCACTCAGCCTGCTCCAAGGGGGCGACCCGAAGCCGCAGCGACGGCGCCCCCAAACGAGCGAGCGCCTCACCCGTCAGGTTACCTGACGTCAGCGCAGCGTCACTGAGCGCCTCACCCGTCAGATTGCCTGACGTCGGCGCAGCGTCACCGAGCGCCTCACCCGTCATGTTACCTGACGTTAGTGCAGCATCACCGCCCGCCTCACCCGTCAGGTTACCTGACGTCGGCGCAGCATCAGCGCCCGCCTCACTCGCCGCGCCACGGCCCGGCGGCGCCACCAGCGCCCTCGCCCCGGCGTCCCCCACGGCGGCGACCAGCGCCTCACGCA
>CAYQAC010000235.1:6664-6873 GCA_964415255.1 uncultured Polyangiaceae bacterium
CAGCCACGGCGCCAGGGAGTCGAACGCCGCCTGCTGTGCGTCCAGCCGCGGCCGCTCCGCCAGCCGGCGCAGCACGGCGTTCACGAAGCCAGCCACCCGCGCGCCGCGCACCGCGCGCGCCGCCGACACGGCGTGATCCACCGCGGCGTGCGCCGGCACCCGCTCCAGCGCCAGCAGCTGATACGCCGCCACCAGCAGGTGCCCCATCA
>CAYQAC010000236.1:0-2007 GCA_964415255.1 uncultured Polyangiaceae bacterium
ATGGTGGCGACCAGCTTGGCCCCGGTGCACCCGAGCGGGTGGCCCAGCGCAATGGCGCCGCCGTTGGGGTTCAGCTTCTCGCTGGGGATCTTGAGCTCGCGCTGCACATAGACCGACTGCGACGCGAAGGCCTCGTTCACCTCGAACACGTCGATGTCGTCCATGCCGAGGCCTGTCTGCGCGAGCAATTTCCGCACGGCAGGCACGGGGCCAATCCCCATGATCGCCGGATCGCAACCCACGGTGGTGAAGTGGCGGAGCCAGGCCTTGGGGGTGAGCCCGAGCGCCTCCGCCTTCTCCCCGGTGGTGAGGATGGCGGCGGCGGCGCCGTCACTGAGCGGCGAGCTGTTGCCCGCGGTGACGCTGCCCGTGGTGCTGAACACCGGGCGCAGCGCGCTCAGCCCCTCCACCGTGGTGCCGAGGCGCACCAGCTCATCCTTACGGAAATCGAACTCCTGGCGCTGGCCGTCTGCGCCATAGCGCACGCCCTGCACCGTGACGATCTCCTCGTCGAACCTGCCGGCCTGCTGCGCCGCCGCCGCCTTCTCGTGGCTCTTGGCGGCGAAGGCGTCTTGATCTGCCCGGCTCACCTCGAAGCGGGTCGCGACGTTCTCCGCCGTGAGCCCCATGGGGGTGTAGGCGGAGGGCATCGTCTGCATCAGCTTGGGTGAGGTGCTGATCTTGAAGCCGGTCATCGGCACCATGCTCATGCTCTCAGCGCCGCCCGCGATCACCACCTCGTGTGAGCCGAGCGCCAGCGCGCCCGCCGCGAGGGAGAGCGCCTGGAGCCCGCTGCTGCAGAAGCGGTTGATGGTCATGGCGCTGCTGTCCTGCGACAGCCCGCCGAGCAGCCCGGCGAGCCGCGCCATGTTGAGGCCCTGCTCGCCCTCTGGCATGGCGCAGCCGAGCACCAAGTCCTCCACGGACTCCGGCTTCACGCCGGGGTTGCGCGCGAGCAGCGCTTGGATCACGTCGCCCGCCAGCTCGTCAGGGCGCTTGTGTGCGAGGGAGCCCTTGTGCGCGCGGCCGACCGCCGAGCGCACCGCGTCGATGATTGCGATATCTGCCATGGTCTTCTTCCTCTCCCTCAATTCCGCAGGGCTTTGTTCGTCATCAGCATGTGCTGCATGCGCTCAAGGCTCTTTGCTTCGCCGCACAGGCTCAGGAACACCTCTCGCTCGAGATCGAGCATGCGCTGCTCGGTGACGGGCGAAGCGGCGCCGCTCGGGCCGCCGCACAGCACGTAAGCGAGCTTACGCGCGATGAAGCCGTCGTACTCGGTGGCGAAGCCACCTTGCACCAGGGTGTCCACCAGCATGCTGATGGTGGCGATGCCGCTCTCACCGAGCAGCTTGTGCGCGCGTGGCGCCGGTGGGTGGTAACCCGCCTCCGCCAGGCCGATGGCGCGCTGCTTGGCTTCGTACAAGAGGCGCGCGCGATCGAAGCTAATACCGTCCGTGTTCCGGAAGTAGCCATAGCGCTGCGCCATCTGCGCGCTGGTGGCGACGTTCGCCATCGCGATGTTCTTGAACACCTGTGCGACGAGCGGATCCACCAGGACGTCCGCGCCCTCTGGGAGCGACTCCAGCGCGCGCCACACGAGGTTCATGCAGCCGCCACCGCCGGGGATGAGGCCAACCCCCACCTCCACGAGCCCCGCGTAGGTCTCCGCGTGCGCTTGCACTGCGTCGGCCCCGAGGCACACCTCGAGCCCGCCGCCCACCGTCATCCCGAACGGCGCCGCGACCACCGGGATGGTGCTGTACTTCAGCCGCTGACACGCCTGCTGGAAGCCGTTAATCATGCGCTCCAGCTCGTCCCACTGCTGCTGCTGCGCCGCGACCACCACGCCGAACAGGTTGGCGCCCACCGAGAAGTGGTCACCCTGGTTGACGATCACCAGGGCGCGGAAATCGCGCTCGGCGCGGGCCGTGGCCTCACCGAGCATGGCGATCACCTCCGGGTCCACGCTGTTCGCCTTGCTGGTGTAGGTGAGCCCCAGCACGC
>CAYQAC010000236.1:2017-6771 GCA_964415255.1 uncultured Polyangiaceae bacterium
TCGGCTCGGTCGGGGCCATCGTCGAGATCCCAAGCCTCCGCGCCGCTGTTGCGCAGCACCGGAGCGTCCCCACGCCGCACGGCGACGAGCGGCAGCTCACGCGTGTCTGCCTGGCGCGTGACGTACTTGCCCTGGGTGAGCTCGAACACCTGATCGCCCTGGTAGAAGGCCTTGGCGCCCGCCGCCTTCATCTTGACGAGGCTCTCCGGCAGCTCGAGGCCGTCTTTCTCTAGGCGCGCGAGCACCGCCTCGAAGCCCATCGCGTCCCAAGCCTCGAACGGGCCGAGCTCCCAGTTGTAGCCCCAGCGCATGGCGTCATCGATCGCCGTGATGCTGTCGCAGATTTCTCCGGTGAGGCGCGCGGCGTAGAGCAGCGCGCGGCTGTTCACCTTCCAAGCGAAGGCGCCCGCCGGGCCCTGATCTTCGAACAGCGCCTTCACGCGGGCGCGCGGATCCTCCTCGCCCGCGATCTTCTTGCAGGCGCTCCGGATCTCCGGATTGCCGCCGCGTGCGCGGTACTCGCTGGTGTAAGGGTCGTAGGTGAGGATCTCGTCGCCGCGCTTCTGGTAGAAGCCTTGCTTGGTCTTGTTACCGAGCAGGCGCTTCTCCACCATGGTGCGCACGTAGTCAGGCACCTTGAACACTTCGCGCTCCGGGTCCTCCGTGAGCGCCGCGTAGCAGTTGTCAGCGACGTGAACCAATGTGTCCAGGCCGACCATGTCCGCCGTGCGGAAGCTGGCGCTCTTCGGGTGACCCATGGGCGGCCCGGTGATGGCGTCCACGTCCTCCGGCGCGAGGCCGTCAGCCACCATTTGATTGATGCCGAGCATCATCGCGTGGGTGCCGATGCGGTTGCCGACGAAGTTCGGCGTGTCCTTCGCCTGCACGATGCCCTTGCCGAGCGTCCGCTGACCGAACGCCGCCACGCGGTCGTAAACCGCGCTGTCCGTCTCCGGGCCCGCCACCAGCTCGAGCAGCTTCATGTAGCGGACGGGGTTGAAGAAGTGCATCACGAGGAAGCTCTTCCTGAACGCCTCCCCGCGGCCCTGCACCATGTCCACGATGCGGAGGCCGCTGGTGTTGCTCGCGACGATGGCCCCCGGCTTGAGCACCGACTCCAGGCGCTCGAACAGCGCGCGCTTGATGTCCAGGCGCTCAATGATCGCCTCGATCACTAAATCGCAGTCCGACAGCTTCGTTAGGTCGTCCTCCAGGTTGCCGGTCACGACCAAGCTGGCAAAACTCTTGTGGAAGAAGGCGGCGGGCTTGCTCTTCAGCGCGTTCTGAAGCCCGCTCTCAGCGAAGCGGCTCCGCGCCCTGGGGTCTTGGCGCTCAGCCTCGCTGAGGTTGGGGGGCACGATGTCGAGCAGCACCACGTGCACGCCCGCGCCGGCGAGGTGAGCGGCGATGCCGCTGCCCATGACGCCCGCGCCGATGACGCCCACGCGCCGGATCGGTTCACTCATTGCTTGTCCTTGGTGAGGCCCCCAGAGCGGGGGCGGTGGGTCAGGCAGTGCCTGGTTGAGGTGCCTAGCTTCGTCGATCGTTGGGGTCGGGGGTTGGGCACCCCGCTCTAAGTCACTGTTAGGGCGCTGGTCCGCTTCACGGCGCGCTAAGCCATCGTCTGGGAGCTGCTTCTAGTGCGCCGATCAGTTTGCCACCACACGAGCCCGGAAAAACGCTCCCATGCAGCGCGAGGGCGCGCTTTTCCGGGCTCTCTGCCCGCTGCTGCTTCCCTTCTCGGCGCTCTAGCGGCTGATTTGAGAACGGCAAACGGTATAACCGTTTGCCGTTCTAGTGCAGCACCGCGGCGCTGCAAAGGGCTCTTCGGCCACTTGGTGACGAAGCCACCAGCCTGCGCCAAAGCGCGCTCAGGCCACGCCGCCGAAGCTCACGCTGCTCTGGCTCTGCACCTGGCTCAGCCCCTCCAAGATCGCGCCGTCGGCGGTCAGCGCGAGCACCACGCCGCCGCTCGCGTGCAGGGCGTTGAACGGCGTGGTCCACGAGGGATCGTGCCAGGGGCACTGCCAGCGGCTGGCGATGCCGGGCGCGCGGTAGAACAGGCTGCCTGTCGTCGCGGCCCAGGTGCCCCCGCTTGGATCCATGCACACCACCGAGAGCGGCACCGGCGCGCCCATCCGCTCCGCGCGGCACTGGTTGTCGTCCAGGTGCACGATGGTGCCCTCCGTCCCTACCACCACCGCGTCACCGACGTCGGGGTTCGTGGTGCAGGCGAGGTAAGCCGCGACGTCTGGCACCTTCAGCCAGTCCAAGACGCCGTCCACGGCGCGGAAGATCGCCACCAGGCCGTGGCCCTGGGTGCTCCTGCCCACCACCAGCCAGCGCATGGTGTCGAGGCGCGCCAGGTCGTTCACGCTGGCGAAGTGCTCTAAGGGCAGCGGCGGCAGCATGCCGCGCTGAGTGAGCCGGTGCAGCACCGGCGGCCCGCTCGGGAAGCCCCCTTGGTGTGGTTGGCTGACCAGCACCAAGAGCTGCCGCAGCACGCCGGACAGGCGCTGAAAGCGGTAGCCCTCGCCGCGCACGATCTCCGAGAGGCCGTGGTAGGAGAAGTGGTGCACCCCGCCGTCGCGGCTGGTCACCAGCCACTGGCCAGCGCTGGTGCAGCTCACGGCGTCGAGCCCCGCGCCGCCGCGCGATGGCACCGCGCGCCACGCGCCGCCATCCCAGTACATGAGCGCGTGCGTTGTGGTCGCGAGGCAGCCCGAGGCGCCGTCGAAGGCGGCGTTCACCACCACATCAGGGCCGGCGTAGCCTGGCTCGAAAGGGCGCTGGCGCGTGAGCCACTGCCAGCCCCCGCGTGAGGGCGCTGACTGCTCTGAGAAGGCCGGCATGCGGCTCAGCGTGCTGCGCCCGAGCCCAGTCGGGATCAGCAGCGCCCGCGTGATCTCCTCGCAGTACTCCTCGGCGGTGGCCGGGCGCTGGCTCGGGTTCGCGGAGGTGGCGCGGGCGATGGCGGCGTCCACCGCGGCGCAGGCGCCTTGATGACTCCGCAGCTCGAGCGAGAGGTGCTCGCTCTCGCACACGCTGTCGCGCTCAGCGCCGCCCACCACGCGCACCATGTCGATCAGCGTTTCGAAGCGGAACAGCGGCCGCCCGGTGAGGATATAGTAAGTGAGGCTGCCAAATCCGAACACGTCGCAGGGGGGGCCGAGCTTGGCGCCCTGCGAGTAGATTTGCTCCGGCGCGGAGTAACCTGGGGTGCCGATGCCGGCGTCCATGAAGGTGCCCGCCTCCGCGCTGCGCGCGATGCCGAAGTCAACGATTTTGAACGTCTCACGATCGCCGAAGCCGGTGCAGAGCACGTTGGTGGGCTTGAGGTCGCGGTGGAGGATCCCCAGCTCGTGCACCACGCTGAGCCCGCTGGTGATGTTGCGGATGCAGTCCACGGCGCGCAGCGGCTCGAAGGCGAAGCGGGTGCGCGCGACGCTGTAGCGCACCCGCTCCGTGAGGGTGGTGCCCTCGGCGTCGCCGTGGATGTACTCGAGGGCGAGCCACCCGAGGCCCATCGGCTTGCCTGGCTCGCTGGGGTGACTCGTCAGCCTCGCGTTCAAGGTGCCGGCGTCGAGCAGCCGCACCACGTGAGGCGAGGGCGGCACGCGCTCGTTCAAGGCGCTCAGCGCGTTCGCCTCCTTCATGAAGGAGAGCATGGCGGTGTTGCCCGTGTTGCTGACGAAGCGCGGCGTGAGGATCTTCAGCACCACCGGCGAGATGCCGCGCGGGTCGTGGCGTAAGGCGAGGAACACCACGGCCATCCCGCCCGCGCCGAGCGGCCTCAGCACCTGGTAGCTCCGGTCCGCGATGCTGGAGGGGACGCGCTGATTCACCAGCCCCGCCAGCTGGACGTCATCTGGGTGCAGGGGCAGCGCCACGAGCCCATGGTGGCACACTCGAGCGGGCAGGCGTTAGAGGTAGAGCCGACCGTCGAAGCCGAAGCGGACGTACACCAGGTAGGCCGTCTCGAAGGGGTTCAGATCGACCGAGGCGCCCACCTGGAGCATGGCGGTGGCGGTCTGGCGCTCGGCGAAGCGCCGGAGCGGGCGGTATTCGTAGAACGGGAAGTCGAGCTCCACCGCGGTGAAGTCTTCGCGCTCGCCGTTCACTGGCTTGAAGCTCGGGGTGCCGAACAGCGCGCCGTAGATGTTCACCCCCACCTCGCGGAACAGGATGAGCTGGTGCGGGCCGCTGCGTTTCCACAGGCGAAATAGACCACCGTCGGCTGCCATCAGGCCGAGCTGCTTACCCGCTTGGAAGTCGAAGGCCATCACCAGCGGTAGCAGCACCAGGGTGTCGGCCGGGAGCAGCAGCTGCGGCAGCCGGAGCCTCACCCCCAACCCAAGCCGCGATGGCACCCGATCGCCCGCTTTGCCGTGGGTGCGATCGTCCACGCACGGGCTCGGGCACGCGAGGTCCTTCTCACGCGCGGCGGCCACCCCGCTCAGCTGCAGGAACACCACGCCATCGGTGCTGCTGGTGACGATGCCCTCGAAGCCGTAGCCCATGGCGAGGCCCACCTCGAGGTCCGTGTGCAGGCGCGGCACCAGCGCTGGCGCGGGGCTCTGGTAGCCGCTGAAGTTTCCTCCGCTTCGGATCCCTGAGTAGAAGCGCACGAACGCGCCGACCTCGTTGGTGAAGCGGGGCAGGTGCGCGTCGTTCGAGCCGAGCGCGGGGCGCAGCGTCTGGTTCAGGACCTCCAGCGCCAGCGGGTGCGAGGCGAACGCGGCGAGCATCGTGGG
>CAYQAC010000237.1:0-6761 GCA_964415255.1 uncultured Polyangiaceae bacterium
GGACGGCCACCGCCTCCAGCTTGTACGTCGCGTGAAACTCCGCCGCCTCGGTCTGAGCGGTGCCGGTCATGCCGGCGAGCTTCTTGTAGAGCCGGAACAGGTTCTGGAAGGTGATGGTCGCCATGGTGCGACTCTCTTCCTGAATCGGCACGTTCTCCTTGGCCTCCACCGCCTGGTGCAGGCCGTCGCTCCAGCGCCGCCCCGCGAGCACGCGGCCGGTGAACTCGTCGATGATGAGCACCTTGCCATCGCGGCTCACCATGTAGTGCTGATCGCGCTTGTACAGCGTGTGGGCGCGGAGCAGCTGGTTCAGGATGTGCAGCGTCTCCAGGTTGGTCGGGTCGTACAGGTTGTTCACGCCGATCAGGCGCTGCGCCAGGTCCACGCCATCGTCAGTGAGGCTGACGCTCCAGCCCTTCTCGTCCACGATGTAGTGCTCATCCATGCGCAGCCGCGGCATGATCTCGTTCAGCACGCGGTACTTGTCGCTGGCGTTCTCCTGGGCGCCGCTGATGATGAGCGGCGTGCGCGCCTCGTCGATGAGGATCGAGTCCACCTCGTCCACGATGGCGTAGTTCAGCGGGCGCTGGGCGTAGTCCAGCGCGGAGAACTTCATGTTGTCCCGCAGGTAGTCGAAGCCGAACTCGTTGTTCTGCCCGTAGCAGATGTCGCACTTGTAGGAGCGACGCTTCTCGGCGTCGCTCTGCTGGTTGACGATGGTGCCGATGGAGAGGTCCAGGAAGTTGTAGAGCCGCCCCATCCACTCCGCGTCGCGGGTGGCGAGGTAGTCATTGACCGTGACCAAGTGCACGCCCTTGCCCTCGAGCGCGTTGAGGTAGATGGGCAGCGTCGCCACCAGCGTCTTACCCTCGCCGGTCTTCATCTCGGCGATGGACCCGGAGTGGAGCACCATGCCGCCCATCAGCTGGACGTCGTAGTGGCGCATCTTCAGCGCGCGGAACCCGCCCTCGCGGCACACGGCGAAGGCCTCCACCAGGAGGTCATCCAGCGTGGCGCCGTTGTCGAGCCGCTGCTTGAACTCCGCCGTCTTCGCCTTGAGCTCGGCGTCGGTGAGCTTCTTCATCCCCGCCTCGAGGGCGTTGATGGCCTCCACGCGCGGCTGAATCTTCTTGATGGCGCGGTCGTTTGCCGTGCCGAACAACTTCTTCGCTACCCAGGTCAGCATGATGTCTCCGCTCCTCTAGTCGTCGTCCTCGGCGAGACCAAGCAGCTTGCTCTTTGATACGGTCGCGTAAAGTGGCGTGGCGAGCGTCGCGCGCCAGGCCAGGTCCTCCGCCGGGCGGCTATTCTCGCGTCGAACGCCGATTTTGGGGCGCGCGCGGGGTGAGCCCGGCTGCCGCGGAGGCTAGTACCACCCGCTAGCGCATGCCAGCCCCGGGACGGTGGTTTGGCATGCGTGAGCGTGTGCCATTAGATCCGTTCACGCTGGAAGCCGGCGGTGCCTCGCTAGGGTACCCTGGGCACCCTCCTCCTGCCGGTGAGCCTGTCTTTCCACGGTCCGGTGGTGGTTCGGCCTGTTTGATCAAGCACCACCCACGGCCACCCAGGTGCCGTGCTAGTGAGGCGCGCGGCGATGGGCTGGCGCCGTGGCGTCCGGCAAGTAGCCTCACGCGGCTCGGTCGGCGCCTTGTGTGCCCAACCCCCAACCCCTGGAGATGACCAAGATGACTGTTGCCCCTGCTGAGCTGCGGCGCTTGCCCCTGTTCGCTGACATCACCGAAGCGCACCTCGCGGAGCTGCTTCAGGCCTTCGAGACGCGCAAGGTGGAGGCGGGGGAGTGGGTGTTCCGTGCCGGGGCGGTGTCGGAGCGCTTCGAGCTGCTGGTCGAGGGGGAGGTGTCGCTGCTCGACGGGGAGGAGGAGGTCTTCGTGCTGAGGCCCGTGGCGCCGCTCGGAGAGCTGGGCGCGGTGACGCGTGGGCCGCGCAGCATGGCGGCGCGAGCGAAGACGTCCGCGCTGCTGCTTGGCGCGAGCTTAGACAGCCTGATGGACTTCTTCGAGCGTCACGGGGACGTGGCCTTCCCGTTCCACTACAACCTGCTCACGCTGGTGGCGGCGAAGGTGCGGCGCGATCAGCGGCGCTTGGAGGAGATGCGCAGCAACCTGATCGTCACCCAGAAGGCGATGAAGCGCATGCGCGAGGCGCTGCTCGACAGCGAGGACACGCCGCTCCACGATCAGCTGTTCGAGGAGATCGACGCGCTCATCGAGCAAAACAAGAAGGGGCACTACGTGGTGGAGCCGAGCCCGGCGCTGCCCACCCGCGTGCGCCTGAGCGACGGTGAGCACGCGGTGCGCGCGATCAGCAACGAGCGCCTGGTGTTCGAGCGCGGGCGGGTGAGCTTCGCGGTGGGGGACAGCTTCACCGGGGTGCTGGCGGCGCCCGATCTGGAGCTGCCGCTCTCTGGCGCGGTGGACGCCGTGACCGAGGCAGAGGTGGTGGTCGATCTGGATCCGTTAATCGACGACTACGCCGGGGCGCTGGAGCGGCACCTGACGCGGCTCCAGATGCTCGACGTCGTGCTGTGACGTCATGAGTATGGGCGACCAGCCGGTCGCCGCTGCCTTTCGCGTTGCGCGGGGCGGACCAGGCACCAGGTGAGCCTCCTGGGGGTAGGGCAGGGGGTTGGCTCACGCCGCGCGGCGCTCGGCGTCGCTCGCGGGCGTCCCTGGCAGGCACAGCGTGGGGGCGACCGGCCGGTCGCCCTTGCCTTCCGCGCTATTTCCCTGTGTAAAAGTCGCGTTGGCGCAGCTCCACGCCGGTGTCCTTCAGGCCGTCGACCAGCGGCGCGAGATCGCTGCCGCGGTAGTGGTAAGGGATGAGCACCTTCGGCTTGAAGGCCTTGGCGCACTCGAGCGCCTCCTCTGGGGGCATGGTGTACGGCAGGTTCATGGAAATGAACGCGACGTCCACGTCCTTCAGCTCCTTCATCTCCGGGACGCACTCGGTGTCCCCCGAGACGTACACCAGCTTGTCAGCGAAGCTGATGAGGTAGCCGTTGCCGCGGCCCTTGTCGTGGTAGAGCTTGCCCGGCTCCGGGCCGCGCTTCAGGTTGTAGGCTGGTACCGCGCGGATACGGAGGCCGCCCTGGGTCGTCTCTTGGCCGTTGGCGAGCGGGGTGGCGCCCGTCACGCGCTCCGCCGCCAGGGTGGAGGCGACGACCTGGGTGTCACTGCCGGTGACCTCCGCCAGGGCCTTGGCGTCTAGGTGGTCAGGATGAATGTCCGTGATGAGCACCAGATCCGCCTTGGGGAGGCTGCCCTTCGGCGCGGCGGAGTAAGGGTCCACCACGATGGTCTTGCCCTTGAAGCCGAACGCCACCGTCCCGTGGTGGATGGGCGTGATGGTGAGCGGCCCCTCGGAGGTCTCTAGGGTGTCGCTGATGGGCGAGGCCGCGGCCGCGCCTCCGTCAGGCGCACTGTCTTCAGCTGCGGCGGCGCTGGGGGCCGCGCTGCCGCTGGGCGCACTAACGTCAGGTGAGCTGCCCAAGGCGGCGCTGGGGGTCGCGCTCGCCGCGGCGCTGGGCGCTGTCTCAGGAGCCGGCGCGGCGCGCTCGTCGCAGGCGAAGGAGAGCAGGGTGAGCCCGAGCAGGGCGACGTAGGTCGGCGTCCTCATGGCGCCGTCTTAGAGCAGCGCCCAGCGCGCCGCCAGCGCTCTAGAGCCTGGGGCGGTGCCTGGACGCGCCTCAGCGCTGGAGCACGCGCGCGAGCGCGAGGCCGCGCAGCGCCGCTTCGCGGCTCAGCCCGCTGTGCTCGCAGATCTTCGGCAGCGTGGCGTGCTCCCCAGCGGCTCGCAGCGCTCGCGCGCTCAAGAGCACGCGGCGGAGCGCCTCCGTGCTGCCGACGCCGCTCGGGATGTCCACTGTGAGGCCGCGCAGCTCCAGCTCGCCGATCAGCCAGTCGATGTCCTCGTGGCTCACCGCGAGCTCTCCGAGCGCCTCGGCCACCTGGCTCAGGCTCACCATCGCCTCGGCGCGCGCGACCAGCCCCGTCAGCACGATCTGCAGCTCGCCTCGCACCCGCACGATGTAGCGCTCGCGGCGCCGCGCGCAAGGCTTCAGTGGTTCGAGCCTTCAGCGCTCAGCGCGCTTGGCTTGTTTCCGGGCGGCAATGCGCGACTCTTGGCGCCGCTTGCCTGTCTCCCAGCGAGCGCGGTCGTCATCCGTCTCTAGCAGCAGCTCCGGGACGCGGGTGGGGCGCCCGGCGTCATCGATGGCCACGTACACCACCTGCGCGGTGTTGGTGTGGGTAACGCGGCCGGCGATAGGGTCCTCCGCGTGCACCTCCACCGTGATCTCGAGCGCGGTGCGAGAGACGTAGGTGATGATCGCCTCGCACATCAGCACCTGGCCCACCTCCACCGCGGACTGAAACGTCATCGAGTCGATGGCCACGGTCACGCAGGGGCGCTGCGCGTGGCGCATGGCGGCGATGCCGCCGCACTCATCCACCATCTTCATGATCAGCCCGCCGTGCACCTTGCCCCAGGCGTTGGCGTGCTCCGGTAACATCAGCTGGCTCACGCTCACGCGGCTCGCGCGCGGCGGCTTCCCAGAGGTGGCTTCCATATGGCGCGGGAGCCTAGAGCCTTGCTCAGTTCACCGCCAGCTGGGCCAGGAAAACTGCCCCGCTGCGGCAAACAACCGATCGGCGCGTTAGCGAGCCTGTGCTAGTCCCTATGGACCCTCGGGGATGGATCTCGTTTATCTCATTGTCCTGGTCAGCCCGCTGATCTTCGTCCACGAGCTGGGGCACTTCCTGTTCGCCAAGGCGTTCGGCGTGAAGGTCATCACCTTCAGCCTCGGCTTTGGTCCCAAAATCTTAAGGATCCGCGGCCGAGAGACGGAGTACTGCATCGGGCTCATCCCGCTCGGCGGCTACGTGCGGATGCTGGAGGCGACGAAGAACGACATCGTCCTCCCGGAAGACCGCGGGCGCACCTTCGAGTCGCTCGCGCTCTACAAGCGCATCTTGGTGGTGCTGGCGGGGCCGGTGATGAACCTCTTGTTCCCGGTGCTGCTCTACTTTTCGGTGTTCGTGAGCGCCGGGCCGTTCCTCCCGCCCACAGTGGGCGTGGTGCTGCCGGGGCACTCCGCGGAAGGCAAGCTGCGTCCCGGTGATCGCATCATGGCGGTGGATGAAGAGGAGGTCGGCACCTTCGACGAGATCCGCCGCATCATCCACAACAACCCGGGCAAGGTGCTGCGGTTCAAGGTGTTCCGCGACAACAAGCACGTCGACGTGGAGGTGCTCGCGGAGGAGACGCTCGAGCGCGGTGAGCTTGACATGGTGGAGCGTTTTGGCACCGTGGGGATCGGCCCGAGCTCGCCGGCGCCGGTCATCGGGGTGCCAGAGCCGGGCAGCCCCGCTCATCGCGCCGGCCTGCGCACCTTCGATCTGGTGACTCACGTGGCGGGCGTGCCGGTGCGCCGCTACATGGATCTTGAGGCGGCGCTCGGTGAGGCCACTGAGCAGACGGTGCCCGTCACCTACATGCGCCCCATCATCCTGCCCAGCGCGCTGGGCGGCCTCGCTGAGATGGCGGTCTACGACTCCGGCGTGGTGGTGCTCACTTTCGATTCTAATGGTACGGATGTGCTCTCGCGCACCGGGATCGAGACAGCTGATCTCTACGCCGCGCACGTGCCAGAAGACAGCTACCTTTACAAAGCGGGGCTGCGGCCCGGCGACAAAATCGTGCGGCTCGATGGGGAGGACGTGCCCGCCTGGTCCACCTTCCGCGAGCGCGTGCTGCAGGAGCCCGATCGCCCGCACCGCATCGAGTACCTCTCGGCGCGCGATGGGCGCGTCGCCTCCGGCACCTTCCAGATGCGGCGGGAGGACTTCACCGACCAACACGGGCAGACGTTCGCGCGCTACGTGCTGCGGGTGCAGCACTGGGTGCCTTACGCGCCGGAGGAGCGCGTGGAGCACCCACGGCCGATCCGCTACGCGCTGAGCAAGGCGGTGGACGAGACGGTGAAGGTGGCGCGCTTCACCGTGGTGGCGATGGTGCGCCTGGTGCAGGGCCGGCTCAGCTTCGACAGTTTGTCAGGACCCATCACCATTTACGAAGTGGCGGGTCAGGAGCGGCGCAAGGGCGCCGACTACTTCATCTGGGTGATGGCCTTCTTGAGCATCAACCTGGGGCTCATCAACCTGTTGCCGATCCCAGTGCTCGACGGCGGGCACCTGCTCTTCTTCACCATCGAGGGGGTGCTGCGCCGGCCCTTGCCGCTCCGGGTGAGGGAGGTGGCGCACATCTTAGGGATGGCGGTGCTGCTCATGCTGATGGCGGTCGCCTTCAAGAACGACGTGGAGAAGCGCTGGGACGTGATCGTCAGCGAGGTGAAGGGGCTGGTCGGATGAGGAAGTCATGGGACCGTACGCCCGGCGCCTCTCAGGTTGCGCGGCGCGCTGAGGGCGCGCGGGACGTGGCGGCGCGGGTGGTCACGCGGGTGCTGCGCGACGGCGCGTTCGCGTCGGCGGCGCTGGACGCAGAGCTTCAGGCGCTGCCGCAGCTCAGCGCGCAAGATCGCGCGCTGGCGACCGAGCTTGGCTACGGGGCGCTGCGGCTGCGAGGGGCGCTCTGCCGCGAGCTTGAGCGCTTGGCGAGCAAGCTCCCGGTGCGGGACCACGTGCTGATGGGGCACCTGCTGGTGGCGGCGTATCAGCTGCTGGCGCTGGAGCGGGTGCGGGAGCCCGCCGCGGTGGATCACGCCGTGTCGGCGGCGCGCGCGG
>CAYQAC010000238.1:0-4871 GCA_964415255.1 uncultured Polyangiaceae bacterium
GCCAGCCGAGGGTGACACCGCTCGCCGCGTCGTCCCAGTACGGGTTCATGACGCCAGCCCAGTAGGGCACCAGCATCAGCCCCTCGGCGCCTGGCGGCAGCGCGCGCGCGCGCTCAGCCAGCGCCTTGAGGCGCGCGTTCTTCCGCGCGTGCGCGGCCCGCACAGCGCTCCCAGCGCCTCCAGTCGCAGCCCTCACAGCACTCGCAGCGCCTCCAATCGCCGCACTCGCAGCGCTCGCAGCGCCTCCCACTTCAGCGCCTTCAGCCTCGTCCGTCTCCGCGAGGAGACGACCCGCCAGCCAATCAAACGTGAAGGTGCCGCCCTTCAGATCTGTCTCCAGGAAGTAGCTCGGCTTACCCTCCAGCCAATCGGCGCGCGGCGCGGCGGAGAGCATCGTGCGGTAGCTCACGTCCGTCACGTAGTCGTGGCTCAGGGTGCCGCTCACCAGCGCCGTGCCGAGGTTCAAGTACGCCTCGCCCGGCGCGCACACCCCGGCGCCTAGTCCTGCTGCCTGACCATCGCCGGCCCCGGCGAACAGCGGGGTTCCAGCTCGCAATCCGGTGTGCGCCGCGGCCTCCTGGGTGAGGCCGCCCAGGTGCTCCCCGGGCACCGCCAAGCGTGGGAGCTGGTGCTCGCGAACCCCCAAAAAATCGAGCAGGGGAGCGGCGTAGCTGAGCTGTGTCAGGTGGAGCAGCCCCATCGGGTCCACGCTCGCGAGTGAGCTCACGTGACGGCCCAGCAGGCGGCGAGCGATGAAGCCGTGTACGCAGCTGATGTGGCAGCGGTCGCGGAGCCCCGGCGCCTCCTCGAACCACGCCGCGAGCTTGTAGAAGGAGGCGGTGGTGCACGGCGGCTTGCCCGTGGTCTGGTGGAGGTAGCTCGCACCCAGCGCCTGCTTCGCGCGCGCTACTTGGGCCTCGCCGCGCTGATCCATCCAAACCCGGGCAGGGCCGAGCGGCGTGCCCTCCGTGTCGGTCAGCACCACGGTCTCGCGCTGGTGCGCTAGGGAGACGCCCGCTAAAAAAGGCATCCTACCTGACATTGCCTCGCTGAGCGCGCGGCAGGCCTCACCCAGCGCCCGGTACCACTCGTCCGCGTCCTGCTCCCAGGCGAGGGGCGAAGGGTTCGCCAGCTCGAGCGCGGCGCGCGCGGTGAACAGCGCCTTCCCGGCCTCCTCCCCCTCGAGGCCCCAGGCGATGGCCTTCACTGCGCTGGTGCTGAGGTCCACGCCGAGCGCCCACGGGAGCCTCGACGCGAGAGCGTGCTGCTCGGTTCCCTGCGCTCTGGCTCCTCGCGGACTGGGCTCCTGTGCCATGCTCGCCTACATATTCCTGGGTGGAAATTCCTGGCGCTTGAGGCTCACTCAGCCTGCGTGAGGCTCACTCAGCCTGGGAGCCCCGCGAAGCAGCGCGGGAAGGGCACCTTCACCGGCGCGCCCTGGAGCGCGACCTCCCACAGGTGCATGAGGAGCGGCACGCTGCCCGCCTTGAGCGCGCCCGCCTGCTCCAGCTTGGGCACCGCCGCCCGCAAGATCTCAAGGATGGCGAGGCACTCCAGGGTGGCGCCTTCCATCAAACGAACAGCCTCACTGACGGAGTGCCCCGCGCCGAGCAGGCGCCCGAAGCGCCCGGTGCGCCCGCCGTTGCAGGTGACGTCCAGGTCCCCCACGCCGGCGAGGCCGACCACGCTGGCCGCCTCCCCGCCGAGCGCCGTCACCAGCCGCAGCATCTCCACGCTCGCCTGCGCGAACACCGCCGACTCGTGGTTGTGCATCGCCACGCTGCCGGGCTCGCCGCCCGCCGCTTGGTGCAGCCCCGCGCCGAAGGCGATGCCCATGGCGTAGGCGTTCTTCAGGGCCGCGCACACCTCCACCCCCACCACGTCGTCGCTGGGGAAGGCGTGATAGTAAGGTGTGCGTACCATCGCCGCGAGCCGCCGTGTGAGCTTTGGATCGCGCCCCGCCATCACCACGCAGGTCTCCACCTTGCGCGCCAGCTCGCCGGCGATGCAAGGGCCCGCCACGGCCACCGGCGCGAGGCCCGGCGCGGCCACGTGACCACCGCGCGCGGCCGCCTCGCTGAGCCGCTGGGTGAAACGGTCAGGCAGCGTGACCAGCTGCTCCCCATCCCACTCGAGGCCCTTGGTGATCAGCATCACCGGGCGCTCCCCGAGGTGCGGCGCCAGCGCCTCCGCCGCCCAGTCGATCCCCGCGGAGCTGACGCCCAGGCCCACCACGCTGGCCTCAGCGACGGCGCGTGGCAGCTCCGAGAGCGGCAGCGGCTCAAGCGCCGCCGGCAAGTCGTACTTCAAGGTGAGGTGGTGCCGCCGCGCCGTGAGCCCCTCGATCAGCGCGTTATCCAGGTGCGTCCCCACGAGCAGCACGCGGTGCCCCGCGTCGAGCAGCGGGACACACCACGCGCTGCCCATCATGCCAGCGCCGAGCACGGTGATCGTGGCCATGGCTGACTCTAACGCACTACTTCGCGCTGCCGGCAGGCGCCGGCGCCGGCGCGGGTTTGGGCGCGGGTTTGGACGGGAACGAAAAGCCGGGTAGCTCAGACGGGAGCTTGGGCAGCTCAGAGGGGAGCTTGGGGAGATCCTTCGGCAGCTCCGGGAGCCCCTTGGGCAGCTCCTTGGGGAAGCCCTCGGGGAGCGGGATGTCTTTTAGATCGGGAAAATCGCTCAGGCTCGGCAGGGTGAGCGGCTTGAGGCCGCAGCCCACGCCGATGAGCTTCGCTACCTTGGCGCTCTTGAGATCGCGCGAGTCAGCGTCGATCACCACGGTGACGCCGACCGACCCCTTGAGCACGTTCTTCGCCAGGTTGCCCGCCAGCTTCCCGAGCGGCCCGAGCTGCTTCAGCTTGTCCTCCACCGCGGCCGCCGCGAGATCCGCGCACGGTAGGTTCGCGAGCAGCTTGAGCAAGATGCGTGCGTGGTCCTCCAACCACTCGACCTCGCCGTCCCCCTTCAGCTTGAAGCTGCCGGCTGTAACCTTCGTCTCGGTGAGGCTCAGCTTCTTGCGCTCAGAGTCGAGCGCGAAGCGGGTGGTGAAGCTGGTGCTGTCGCCGAAGTCGTAGTGGCTGAGCTCGTCTGGCTTCGGTGGGGTGAAGCCGATGAGTGTGGCGGTGAGCTGACCATTTACTGGACCGCCCATCAGCTCGGACTCGAACTCGAAGCGTGAGCTGAGCTCGAGGGTGACGTCCTTCGTGTCGATGGGGACGGCGAGCGGCCCCGCCAGGCGATCGAGCGGGAATTTGGCCACCTTGAGCTCGGCGTAGGGCGCGTAAGCGCCGCTGTCGCGGCCTGGCGTGTGCACCACGGTGAGCGAGACGGGCGCCTGGGCTCCCTGCGCCGCGCCAAACCCCATGGAAACTTGCGCGCGCTCCCCCGACCACGAGGCGCCGAGGGCCCCGGTGTCCACGCCCGCGATGGTGGCGCCGCTGGCGCTGAACCGAGCGCCGCCCTCGCTGGGCGCGACCTCACCGCCCTTCAGGCTGAGCCAGGGCTCCTTACCTTCTGCTTCGCGCCAGCTGACGTCGACCTCACGCGCCGTCATGGCGTTGCCGTACAGGCTCGGGTGCGCTGACGTCCACTCTGAGAGCTCCAGGGCGAGCCGCGCGGCGGAGCCGATGACCTTGAGCTCCACCCCGGTCAGCTCAAATGACTTGGGGCTCTTGTTGTCGAGCTCCACCTGCAGGTCTCGGATCTCCCCCGTGAGGCCCTCCACGCCGATCAAGCGGAAGCGGGTGTTCGTCAACTTGGCTGACTTGAGGTTGAAGGGCACCTCCACGCGCTCCGGATCGATCTCGACGCCGCGCTCGCGCGCGCTCTCAATCACCAGCTTCCGCGTGTACGGCCCCCAAGCGAGGAAGCCGATGATGGGGAGCGCGATGAGCGCGAGCAAGCAGACGCCGCCGATGAGCAGGAGCCAGAGGGGGAGGCCGCCTCGCTTGGGCGCGGGCGCAGGCTGCGCCGGGGGTTCTGCAGGGCGCTCTGGATTAGCGTGCTCTGGATTGCCAGCGTGCGCTGCCGGAGCACTCGCTGCCTGGTTTTCGGGTGGCGCTGCTCCGTCGGGCGGCTCGTCGCCTGCGCCGCCGTGCTCCTTCATGCGTTGAGTGCCTGCCATCGCGTCTTCCAGTGAGGCTAGCACAGTGGTCGAGACGTCAGCGCGGCGGGTGAGGTATCCTTGAGCGCTCAGGGACCCGAACCGAGGAGATGGTATGAACGCACACGGCCTAGGCAACGTTCGGAGCGCGCAGCAACGTGGCGAGCGTGACCCACGGAGCGCCGCTCGGCGCAGGCGCTCGCTTCAGGCAGGGGCGCTTGTGCTGAGCTGCGGTGCGGTGCTCTCACTGGGTTGTGGGAGTGACTCCGGTGGGGGTCACCTGGGGGACGCAGGGTTGACCGGCGGCAGCGGTGGGGACGCGGGCAGCGGCGCGTCGGGCGGCAGCGGCGGTGATGGCGCGTCAGGCGGTGACGCAGGTAGCGGCGCGGGCGGCAGCGGCGCGGCGGGCGGCAGCGGCGCGGCGGGCGGCAGCGGCGCGGTGGGCGGCAGCGGCGCGGCGGGCGGCAGCGGCGGTGCACCACAGAACCTGACGGATCGCATCGAGGTGAGCACGGTGAGCGTCAGCTCAGGCGTGGCTGGCGGCGTGAGCAACTGGCGGATCTGGGGGCGCGGCTCGCTCCACGTGGCGCCGGTGTTCACTGTGCCGCGCGGCGACTGCAGCACCCTGGTTTGTTACACACCGCAAGGCGGTGGCGCGCGGGTGGTGGAGGTGAGCCACACGGGGGCGCGCGTCTCTGAGCAGGAGCTCCACGGCTCGCGCGCCTGCCGTGGCTTGGCGGCGGCGCCGGATGGTTCGTACGCCGCC
>CAYQAC010000238.1:4881-6738 GCA_964415255.1 uncultured Polyangiaceae bacterium
TACGCCGCCCTGCTATGGGACTCGAGCGCGCAGCGGATCTACGTGCACCGCTACAGCGCAGCGGGCGCCGCGCTGAGCCCGGTCACCGAGCTGACCAACTCCGACAACAGCCCGACGGATTTCGGCATCGGCGAGAGCCGGCTGGAGTACGGCGACGGGCGCTACGGCGCCTATTACCATGTGCATTCAAATGACGGGCACGAAGGCGACACCCTGAAGTGGGTCAACGCGGCGACGGGCGTGGAGAGCACCGGCTGGGGCTGGGGCTGCTCACACTCGATGAGCAACCTGCTGCGCTTCAACCCAGCTGGGGGGCAGTTCATGCCAGCGTGCGTGACCGACTGCTTCCCCGGCACCACCGGCAATTTCGCCACCAACTCGCAGGGCGGCATCTACCTGAACCACCGCGGCTCCAAGGTGATCGACGTGAACGCGGGCTGCAATGGCAGCGTGGCGGGGGAGCTTGGCGGCGCGGCCTTGGCGCCCGCCGGCTTCAAGCTGGTGTTCAACGCGCACCAGGCGCCGCTCACGCTCGGGCAGCAGTCTTACGACCGCAGCACGATGAACCAAGACATCGGTTTTGCCAGCATCGGCGGCTCGCTTGAGTCCTCAGCGGTGGTGTGGCTCACGAGCACGCCGGGTGTGGATGAGGCGGACGCCACCATCGCCAGGTGGCAGCCCTCAGGCGGCGCCGCGGAGGAGTACCTGGTGGGCTACGCGGTGCCCGGCTCTCCCTACACTTACTGGCTCGGGCGCGTGAGCCCGAGTGGGGAGTGGCTGGCGCCGGCGGAGGATGTGAGCCACCAGGTGGGCTGGGGTCGCCGCGACGACCCATTCCGCACGGATAAAAACGGCGACGTGGTGTGGAGCTGGTTCGATAACCCCGGCAGCACTGAGCTCCACCAAGCGCGCGTGAAGACGGGCGCCAGCTGCGCGCCTTGAGGTTGAGTTCGCTCAACTGACTGGTGCGCTGCCGCCCAGCGCGGTGCAGGCAAACCCCCAAAACCCGGCGCCCTTCGCGGCGCCGGTTACTTCAAGGTGCCGGTGATTTCGGCGGCGATGTCGTCCAGCTTCGCGGCTTGCTTCCCCGGAGCTGGGCCAGGCTTGGGTGCTGGGCCCGCTGCGCCACCGCCGGTCTTCTTGGGAGCGTCCGCCTGGGCGGCCTGAGCCTCCTCCGCGGCCTTCGTCGCAGCGGCGCGTGCCTTGGCCTGGGCCTCCTCCGCGTCGGTCATTTGGATGGCCTTGCGCGTCATCTCAAGGTGCGCCTTCAGCTCCTCGGGCGTCATCTTGCTGGTGTCCGCTGGCGCCACGGCGACCCCCGTGGGGGTGCGATCTTCCGGCAGCTTGTTGCTGGTGACGCTGCTCAGCACGAGGCCGATGACGGCGAGCAGCGCCACCCCGGCGCCGATGCCGAGGTAGAGCGGCTTGATGCCCTTCACGGGGATGGCGTCCTCGGCGTCTTCTGCGGGGCTGGGGCGATGATCAGACATGGTGTTCCTCTTGGGGCGCTGCGCCCCGCCGCGCAAGGATACGAGATGAACCCACGATGCGCACCCTCCGCGGCGAAGGAGCGAGGATTGGCTGCATTTTAAGGGGATTTTGGGGGTTGGACGGCACCGCGCTGCACGCCCTGAGTGGCGCGCGAGTATGATTACTCATCGCGCCTGGCCACGGCCTTGACCACGCTCGCTAACTTACCCTCCAGATCCTCCCCTCGGCTAAAGCCGCGTGCGCGAATCAACGCGAGGTCCGCGCGCACGACTTCGAGGTCGACGCCACCGACCGCGAGCAGCTGCTCTGCGTCGATTCGGTCCTTGAGCCGCGATTCCCGCATCGAGAGGATCTTCATCGCGAGGA
>CAYQAC010000239.1:0-6736 GCA_964415255.1 uncultured Polyangiaceae bacterium
CGATGGGTGTCGATGAGGCGCCGGAGCGCAGGCGACGTGTTGCTCATCAAAGGATCACGAGGGGTGAGGTTGGATCGCGTGGTGAGCGCGCTCGCTTCGGGGGCGCTGGTGGCCCCGGCGCGCGCCGCGAGCCCGGTCGAGTGAGATAGGTCATGTTGTACGAGCTCCTCTATCCCCTAAGCACCAAATACAGCTGGGCCAGCTCGCTCAACGTCGTCCGCTACATCCCGTTCCGCGCCATCATGGCGACGCTCACGGCGATGGCGCTGTGCTTCTGGCTCGCGCCCTGGTTCATCCGTGAGCTGCAGAAGAAGCAGATCGGTCAGGTGATCCGTAAGGATGGCCCGGAGAGCCACCGCGTGAAGGCGGGCACCCCCACCATGGGCGGCGCGCTGATCCTGCTCTCGGTGCTGGTGCCCACCATGCTGTGGGCCGACGTGAAGAACCCCTTCGTGCTCGCGACCGCCGCGGTGACCGCGGGCTACGGCTTGATCGGCTTCATCGACGATCGCCTGAAGATCCAGGGCAAGAACACCAAGGGCCTGGCGGGGCGCTACAAGCTGCTCGGTCAGGCGCTGATCGGCGGCGCGGCGCTCGCCTACGTGTTCTTGCATGAGCCGAGCCTCCCCGCCGAGTGGCTCGAGATCCGCAATCGCCTCGCGATCCCCTTCGTGGCGTTCTCGAAGCACCCGGTGGAGCTCAACCTCTACCTCTACGTCGCCTTCGCGCTGTTCGTGGTGGTGGCCATGAGCAACGCCGTCAATCTAACTGACGGTCTCGATGGGCTCGCGATCGGCCCGGTGATGATCAACGCCGGCACCTACGTGGTGTGGGCCTACGTCGCAGGCCTGGTGTTCTTCGGGCGGCCCATCGCGCAGTACCTGGACATCGCCGGGATGCAGCAGATGGGCGAGCTCGCGGTGTTCGGCTGCGCCGTGATCGGCGCGGGCATCGGCTTCCTCTGGTACAACACCTACCCAGCGCAGGTGTTCATGGGGGACGTCGGCTCGCTGGCGCTGGGAGGTGGGCTCGGGATGATGGCGGTGCTCACCAAGAATGAGCTCCTGAGCGTCTTGGTGGGCGGCATCTTCGTGCTCGAGGCTGTCAGCGTCATCACCCAGGTGGCAAGCTTCAAGCTGTTTGGTCGGCGGGTGTTCTTGATGGCGCCCATCCACCACCACTTCGAGAAGAAGGGCTGGCCGGAGCCGCGCATCATCGTGCGCTTCTGGATCATCTCGGTGTTGCTGGCGTTGGTGGGGCTCGCCTCACTCAAGTTGAGGTAGCGATGCAGCTCTCGGGCAGGCGGGTCCTGGTGATCGGGCTTGGGAGGAGCGGCCGCGCCGCGGCGGCGCTGTGCCTCGCGCGGGGCGCTCACGTCACGGTGAGCGACGTACGAGCTGAGCCGCAGCTCCGAGCCGAGCTCGGTGAGGCGGCGGCTCATGAGCGGCTGTCAGTCGCCTCCGGTCCCCTCACGGAGGCGCTGCTAGCGGGCGCCGAGCTGTGCGTGGTGAGCCCGGGGGTGCCGCCGCAGGCGGCGCTGGAGGAGGCAGCGGCGCGCGGGCTCGAGGTGATCGGCGAGCTGGAGCTGGCGGCGCGTGATCTTAGGGCGCACGAGGTCATGGCGCCGATTTTCGCGGTGGGCGGGACCAACGGCAAGAGCACCACCACGACCTTGCTCGCCGCGCTGCTCGCCGCGAGCGGCGCGCGGGTGTTCGCCGGCGGGAACCTGGGCCAGCCGCTGTCAGAGATCGCGCTCGAGGACACGGCCTACGACGCCCTGGTGGTGGAGGTGTCGAGCTTTCAGCTTGAGCGCATCGACCAGTTTCACCCGCAGGTGAACCTGCTGCTCAACGTGAGCGCCGATCACCTCGATCGCTACCCGAGCTATGAGCACTACGTCGCCGCCAAGGGCAACAGCTTCATGCGCCAAGGGCCGAACGATCACGCCGTGATCCCGCTCGGCGACGCGCCCATCTTGGAGCAGGCGCGGCGCGGCGCCGGGCAGCTCATCACCTTTGGCGTCGCGGCTCACGGCGTCACGCCCGCGTTCGAGGCGCGGCTCGGCGCCGAGCCCGCCGTCGTGGAGCACGCCTCTAGTCAGGATCCCGCCTTAGACGCGCAGCGAGCGCCCTCGGCTGGCGCGCGGGACGCAGCGCCTCAGGACATCGGGCATGTCTATTCGCTCGCTGGGGTCGATCTCCACGGCGCACACAACGTCCTCAACGCGGCGGCGGCGATCGCGGCGGCCCGCGCCTTCCGCGGCCTGCCCCACCGCATGCAGCGGGTGACTGAGGTCGGCGGGGTGGCCTTCTACGATGACTCCAAGGGGACCAACGTCGGCGCGGCGGTCACCGCGGTGCTCGGTCTCCTGGAGGCGCGCTGTGTGCTGATCGCGGGCGGTCGGGACAAGCAGGGCTCCTACGCGCCGCTCGCGGAGGCGCTGCTTCAACGCGGCCGCGCGGCGGTCCTGATCGGGGAAGCGGCCCCGCTGATCGCCGCGGCGCTGGCCGGCCGGCTCCCCCATGCGCTGGCTGGCTCCCTCGAGGAGGCGGTCCAAATCGCCCACTCTTTGGCCCACCCTGGGGATGCGGTGTTACTGAGCCCTGCCTGCTCGAGCTTCGATATGTTCACGAGCTATCATGAGCGCGGGGTGCGCTTCGCTGAGGCGGTCACCCACTTAGCAGCCTCCCTGAGGGGTGAAGGCTAGTGCTGCGCGCGGTCTTCTCAGCCATCGCGGGGCTGTTCAAGCGCTCGGAGCGCTCCGGCCCTGTAGATACGGTGCTGCTCGCGGTCGCGGTGGCGCTGCTCGGCTTCGGCGTGGTGATGGTCTACAGCGCCAGCGCCTACGAGGGGACGGTGGTGTTCCGCGACGCCCAGTACTTCCTCAAGCGTCAGGCGATCTACGCCGGGCTCGGCGTGGTGGTGATGCTGCTCATCAGCCGCATTGACTACCGCCGGCTACAGCCCTTCACGCGGCCGATCCTGATCTTCTGCTTCCTGCTGATGATCCTCAGCATCACGGGGCTCGGTCACAGCGGTGGCGGCGCCACGCGTTGGCTCCGGCTGGGGCCTGTCAATGTTCAGCCTTCCGAGGTGGCTAAGCTCGGGCTCATCTTGTGGCTCGCGTACTCCCTCGGGAAGAAGCGCGACAAGGTCAAGCGCTTCACTTACGGCTTCGTTCCCCACCTGGTGGTGGCGGGGCTGTTCACCGTGCTCTGCCTGCGTCAGCCTGACTTCGGCGGCGCGGTGGTGCTGCTCACCTTGACAGCTGGGCTGATGTTCGTCGCCGGCGTGCGCTGGGTGTGGTTCGTGCCCATCGGCATCGTGGGTGGCGTGCTCGGCTTCATGGCGGTGCGCTTCGCGCAGTACCGCTGGGAGCGCATCCAGGCGTGGCAAGACATGATCCACCACCGCCACGATCTCGCCTATCAGCCGTTCCAGTCGGTGCTCGGCTTCGGCTCGGGTGATCTGACGGGGCTCGGCCTGGGCAAGGGGTACCAGGTGCTGTACCTGCCTGAGGCCCACAACGACTTCATCAGCTCGATCATTGGAGAAGAGCTCGGGTTCCTCGGCATCGCCCTGCTGCTCGGCTGCTACGTGCTCCTCGTGTCGCGCGGGGTGCGCGCGGCGCTCGCGGCGAAGGACGAGTATGGCAGCTACATCGCCTTCGGGATCTCGCTGTTCGTCTCGGTGCAGGCGCTGTGGAACGTAGCGGTGGCGATGTCCATCATGCCCACCAAGGGCCTCACGCTGCCGCTCGTGAGCTACGGCGGCTCGTCGCTGCTCGTCAACTGCACGGCGATGGGGATCTTGCTCAACATCTCGCGTGAGGCGCTGGTGCAGAAGAACACGCGGGTCGTGGAGGCTGGCCCGATGCCGGAGGTGAGCGCGCTGGTGACCAGCACCGCGAACTTTGGCGGCGAAGAGCCGAGCCTCGCCACGGAGGCCTCATGAGCGAGACGCTGCTCTTCGCCGGGGGTGGGACGGGCGGCCACGTGTTCCCGATGCTCGCGGTGGCGGCGGCCATCAGGCGCGAGCGCCCGGAGCTTGAGCTGGTGTTCCTCGGCACGCCTCAGGGCATGGAGGGCGAGCTGGTGCCGCGAGCAGGCTACCGCCTGATTTTGTCAGATGTGCTGCCTATTCGCGGCGGTGGACTGCCTCAGGCGGTGCGTGGCGCCGCGCGTGCCGCGCGGCTCCTGCCCGAGGCGTTCCGGCTGATCCGGGAGCTTAAGCCGCGCGCCGTGTTCTCCATTGGAGGTTATGCCGCGGGGCCCGTGTGCGTGGCGGCGCGTGCGCGCCGCGTGCCGCTCGCGCTGATGGAGCCCAACAGCGTGATCGGCATGGCCAACTGGCTCATCGCGCGCCTGTGTGATCGCGCCTACACCGCCTTCCCGGAGCCGGAGCGGCACTTCAAGCCGGGCAAGGTGCTGCGCGCGGGGGTGCCGATCCGCGATGGCTTCGTACCCGCACCTTATGAGCGTCAGGGCGCCTACAAGCTGCTCGTGCTCGGCGGCAGTCAGGGCGCGCAGGCGCTGAACCGCGCCTTGCCGGAGGTGGTGCAGGCGCTGCGCGCACGCGGCCGTGAGCTGCGCGTGGTGCACCAAGCGGGCGCAGGGCAGGCGGAGGAGCTGGAGGCGCGTTACCGCGCCTTGGGCCAGGCGGGTGCGGTGGAGGTGCGGGCGTTCATCAGCGACATGAGCGACCAGCTCGCCTGGGCTGATCTGGTGATCGGCCGCTCAGGGGCGAGCGCCGTGAGCGAGGTGTGCGCGGTCGGGCGCGCGAGCCTGCTCATCCCTTACCCGTACGCCGCGGGGGACCACCAGCGGCTGAACGCCGAGAGCCTGGTCAAGAGCGGCGCCGCCGAGCTGCTCGCGCAGGCGGATGCGACGTCAGCTAAGCTGACCGATGCGGTGGACGCCTTGCTCTCTGAAGAGCGCCTCACGGCTCTCGCAGCGCACGCGGCGGAGCGTGGGCGCCCTGACGCGGCGGCCCACATCGCGCGCGATTTCTTGGCGCTGGCGGGGCTCGCCCCGTCGTCGCAGCGCGCCCGCGAGGCTGCCCAGCCAAGCCTGGAGGTGGGCTGATGTTCCGCGGCCGCGTGCGTCACGTGCACTTCATTGGGGTCGGCGGCATCGGCATGAGCGGGCTCGCGGAGATCCTCCGCACCCTGGGCTTCGATGTCTCCGGCTCCGACATGAAGGAGGGCGAGACCACGCGGCGCCTCGCCCGGCTCGGCGTGCGCATCGACATCGGCCACGCCGCGGAGAACGTACGTGGCGCTGACGTGATCGTCTACTCGAGCGCCATCCGCGAGAGCAACCCGGAGATGCTGGCGTCGCGCGCCGCGCAGATCCCCGTGATCACCCGCGCGGAGATGCTCGCGGAGCTGATGCGGGTGAAGTACGGCGTCGCCATCGCCGGCTCGCACGGCAAGACCACGACCACCAGCCTGGTGGCCACTTTGCTGCGCGCCGCGGGCTTCGACCCCACCGTGGTCGTCGGCGGGCGCATGGAGGCGCTCGGCACCAACGCGCGGCTTGGCGCCGGCGATCTGTTGGTCGCGGAGGCTGACGAGAGCGATGGCTCTTTCCTGCGACTCACGCCGACCGTGGCGGTCGTCACCAACATCGATCCAGAGCACCTCGATTTCTACGGGACGCATCAGAACATCAAGGACGCGTTCGTGACCTTCATCGAGAAGGTGCCGTTCTATGGCCTCGCGGTGCTCTGCTTGGATCACCCCGCGGTGCAAGATCTGCTGCCGCGAGTGCGGCGTCGCCACGTCACCTACGGCCTGTCGCCGCAGGCGGACTACTCCGCGCGCGCCCTCTCGCACCGGGGCACCACGAGCAGCTTCGTCGCCTACCGGCGCCGGGAGCCGCTCGGTGAGTTTGAGCTCAGGATGCCAGGGCGCCACAACGTGCTGAACGCGCTGGCGGCGATCGCTGTCGGCGACGAGCTCGAGGTGCCGCTCGATGAGATGAAGGAGGCGCTCGCCACCTTCGGCGGCGTGGCGCGGCGCTTCAGCGTGGTGGCGGAGGTGGGCGGCGTCACCCTGGTGGACGACTACGGCCACCACCCCGCCGAGATCCAGGCGACGCTCACCGCCGCGCGCGGCGCCTTCACAGGTCGCGTGATCGTCGCCTTCCAACCGCACCGTTACAGCCGCACTCAGGACCTCTTCGACGACTTCGTGCGCGCCTTCAACGACGCGGATCACGTCCTGGTGACCGACGTCTACCCCGCGGGGGAGGTGCCCATCCCTGGCGTGGACTCCGAGGCGCTGGTGCGCGCCATCCGTGAACACGGTCATCAGCAGGTGCGCTATGTGCGCGACCGCGCGGAGCTGGCGAGCGAGATCGAGCGGCTCGCGGCGCCGGGCGACGGCGTCATCGCCCTCGGCGCGGGCGACATCAACCGCGTGCTGCCCCACGTGCGCGCCGCGCTGGAGAGTCGTAAGGCATGAGAGCTAAGCGCATCGAGGCGCCCGACGAGCTGGGCTATGTCCCGAGCGAGAGCCCGCCGCCGCCGCGCACGCGGCGTAAACGGGGGCACCACGCTAGTTTGTCAGCCAAGCGTACGGACCCAGGGCCCCCCGGCTTCTGGTCTCGGCTGTGGAGCGGGACCAAGCTCGCCTCTGGGGTGTTGGTGGTGCTCGGCGCCGCGGTCGCGCTCGCCTGGGGGCTGCACCACTACGCGCTCACCACCCCGCGGTTCGCCATTGAACAAATCGACG
>CAYQAC010000240.1:0-6717 GCA_964415255.1 uncultured Polyangiaceae bacterium
CCAGGCGCCTGCTGAGGAGTTCGCTCCGCCGCCGTCAGAGGAGGCGCCTGAGGATCCCTTCGCGGGTGTGGTGGGGCCGCTGCGGGTCGCGCTGGAGCGACGCGGCTTCGGCTCCCTCACGCCGGTGCAGCGCGCGGTGCTCGCCGCCGATCGCCCCGGGCAGTGCTTGCGCATCTCGTCCCAGACGGGCTCGGGCAAGACGGTGGCGCTCGGGCTGGTGCTCGCGCGCGACTTGGCGACGCCGCCCGCTGCTTCGCGCAAGGGGCCTGAGGCCTTGGTGATCACGCCGACCCGCGAGCTCGCGACGCAGGTGGCGGAGGAGCTGCGCTGGCTGTTGGCTGGGCTCCCCAAGGTGGACGTGGTCTCGGTCACCGGCGGCACCGAGGTGTGGAAGGACAAGAAGCCGCTCGCGGCGCGACCGCGGGTGCTGGTGGGGACGCCGGGGCGCCTGAACGATCACCTGCGGAGCGGCGTGCTCTCGGCGGAGAGCGTGCGCCACGTGGTGCTCGACGAGGCGGACCAGATGCTCGACATGGGTTTCCGTGAGGAAATCGATGAGATCGTGGCGGCGCTGCCGCAGGATCGGCAGAGCCACCTGGTGTCAGCCACCTTCCCGCCCGCCGTGCGTCAGCTCGCCGATCGTTTTCAGGGTAAGGCGGCGGTGCACGTCGCCGGGACGGCGCTCGGTCAGGCGAACCAAGACATTGAGCACCTCGCCTACCTGGTGCGCGCAAAGGAGAGCTACGCGGCGCTAGTGAACGTGCTCTTACTCGGCCAAGGGGAGCGCACCCTGGTTTTCGTCGAGCGACGCGTGGACGCCCAAGAGCTGACCGAGATGCTAGCGGGTGACGGCTTCGCGGCGCTGCACTTGAGCGGGGATCTGGCGCAGACCCAGCGCACTCGCACCTTGAACGCGTTCAAGGCGGGTGTTGTGAGCACCCTGGTGTGCACCGACGTCGCCGCGCGCGGCATCGACGTGCCGGACATCTCCCGTGTCATCCACCTGGGGCTGCCGAAAGATCCGGACGTTTACACGCACCGCAGCGGTCGCACGGGGCGCGCGGGCCGCAAGGGCGAGAGCGTCTCGATCGTGCCGGTCACCGCGGAGCGTCGGGTGCAGCGCATGCTCCAGCTGGCGAAGGTGGCCGTCGCTTGGCGCCCCGCGCCCTCGCCTGAGCGGGTGCTCAAGGCGCGCACCAAGCGCGCGCGGGTGAGGTTTCATGAGGCGCTGCGCGCGGAGCTTGGGCCCTCGGAGGCCGAGCTCAGCTACGCAGCGGGCCTGCTTGAGAGTGAAGACCCAGCGCGCGTGGTCGCCACCTTGCTCCGCTTGGCGGAGGAGCCGCTGCCGCGTGAGCCGCTGATGCTGGGGCGGGTGGAGGCGCGGCCTGAGCGCGAGGTGGCGCCTGCTGGCCGGCTGGGCGCTGGGGCGTCAGGCGCGGAGGTCGGCTTCGTCCCGTTCTTCATCAACTTCGGGGCGCGCTCGGGCGCCAACGCGAGCCGAGTGATCGCCCACGTGTGTCGCCGCGCAGGCATCGAGGGCCGCGCGATCGGCGCGGTGCGGGTGGAGGAGCGGATGAGCGTGTTCGAGGTGCGCGCGGATCTGGCGCAGCGCTTCGAGCTCGCGGTGCGGCGCCCCGATCCGCGCGAGCCGCTCCTACGCATTGATCGTTTCCGCACGGATTCAAGGCGTCCGGGTGGCTTCGGCGGGCCCGGTGGCCCGGGTGGCTTCGGCGGCCCGGGTGGCTTCGGCGGCCCTGGTGGCTTTTCAGGTCCGCGGCGTGGGCGCGCGCCTTGGGGGCCGGAGGGCGAGGTCGCACCCCGCGGCCCGCTGCCACCGCAGCGTGGTGAAGAGCCCTCGCTGCGCCCGTTCCCAGCGCGCAAGCGCTCCGTGCGGCGTCACCACTGAGCGCTGCGTGAGTCACTGAGCGCGCTGCGGCAGTCACTGAGCGCTGCGTGAGTCACTGAGCGCTGCGTGAGTCACTGAGCGCGCTGCGGCAGTCACTGAGTGCGCTTGGTTCAGTCACCTGGCTGCGGTGGGCGGTGCATGCTCCACTCGTCGAGGCCCGGCGCGAGGCCATCCACCGTGACGTTCACGGCTCTGAAGCCGTAGCGAGCGAAGAACGCCTGGGTCAGCTGACTGGTGATGATGGTGACAGTGCAGCCTGGGTAGCGTTGGTCCACCTGTTGGAGCCGCGCCTCAATCAGCCTCGCGCCATGTCCATGGCCCTGCGCGGCTCGGTGCACCAGGCCCCAGCACAGCGCCACACGGCACGCGTCCTTGAGATCGCGCGCGAGGCCCCCCGCGGCGACCACTTGGTCACCTTCACTGACGACCCAATAGGGCCCGGGGAGCGCGGCGAGGAAGCGCTCGTAGTCCGCGCGCTCCGGCTGAGCAAAATACTCAGGGACATTGCTGTCGAACGCCGCGAGGCAGCCCGCGAGGTCGCGCTCGCTGAGCGGTTGCTGCGCCTCATAGACGCGCGTCGTGGTCATGGGGCTCACTTCAGTGCCGCTCACTTGGAGATGGCGCGGCTCACTTGGAGACGCAACTCACTTGGCGCTGCGGCTCACTTCAGCGCGGCGGCTCACTTCAGCGCGGCTCACTTCAGCGCAGCTCACTTGGTGCTGCAGCTCACTTGGTGATCGTGCGGGTGAACATCTCGTTGCCGTCCTCGTCGTAGAACCAGCCGGACAGCTGACGGCCCTGCACCTCGATCAGGAGGAAGCCGCCGACCCGATCGGTCTCGAAGAAGGTGGGGGTGCCGCGCCCCTCGAGGCTCGTCATCTTGGCGCCCGCGCCGGAGAGGATGAACTCCGTGCCGCACTTGGGCTGCAGCCACTGCATGTTGTGGTCGTGGCCGCAGAAGTAGACGTCAATTTTGCCGCAGATCCCCTCCTCAACGAAGGACTTCACGTTGGCGCCGCTCACGACCGGGATGAACGGGATCCCCTCGTAGGTGCCGGCGTTGCCGTGCTTGCCATTCGAGATGTACGGGTGGTGGCCGAACGCGAACTTCCAGGTGGCGCTGCTGTTCTGCGTCTCCGTACGCAGCCAGTTGAGCTGCCCAACGTCGCCTGCCAGGAACACGCGGTTCGAGTCGAGGGAGAACAGATCCACCCCGGGGTGGGAGACCTTGTAGTAGCGCGCGGGCATGAACCACTTGGTGGAGTGCGCCGTGTAGTCGATGTAGTGGCGGTCCTTCGACAGATCGAGCCCGGTGCCGGCGGCGCCGTAGTCGTGGTTGCCGAGCGTGACGTAGAACGGGAAGTTCAGGTTCGCGTACGGCTGCTCGAATTTGGTCTGGAACTGCGAATCATTCACGCCGCTCACGCCGACGTCATAGAAGTTGTCGCCGAGCAGCAGCGAGAAGTCGCAGCCGCCGCGTGATGCGCACTCGTTCTCGATCGCTTGGGAGACCTTGTACTGACGCGTGTTGCCCTCGCCCGTGTCGCCGATGGCCACGAAGCGGAGCACGGCGGTGGCGCCGCCGCTGCCGCCTTCTCCCCCGGTGCCCGCCTGCGCGTGGCCGCCCGCTCCCGCGCTGCCGCCGGTCGCGCCACTGCCGCCTGCGCCGCTGCCGCCTGCGCCACTGCCGCCGGTCGCGCCGCTACCGCCTGCGCCGCTGCCGCCTGCACCGCTGCCGCCGGTCGCGCCACTGCCGCCTGCGCCGCTGCCCGCCGCTGCGCCGCTGCCGGCGGTGCCCGCCTGGCTCGAGCCCCCGCTACCTGACTGACCCCCGCCGGTGTCGCCAGAGGAGCCGCAGCCCAGAGTGATGCCAAAGCCCACGAGCCCGATCAGGCAGGTGAGGGTGAACCCGTGAGATGGTGTGATGCGCATGCCGACTCCTGGGCCGGAGCATATCCACTGGTGGCTCGTTTGTCGACCGCGCAGGCGCCGTGGCGATGCGCCGCAGCCCTCCATGGGCGGTCGCGCAGCGGACACAGCGGCTGCCCTGACGGTCCATTTCATGTTGCGCAGCGAGGTGCCAAACCCCCAAAAAAGAAGGAGCGTAGCTGAGTCCAGGGTCCGCCGCGGCGTTGTGTGGTGCTCCGCGCCCAGCTGCTCACCATGGTCCCCGTCACCTCACGCTGCGCTCACACGGTGCGAAGCACAGCGCCGCTCTGCGCGTCGCTCACCGCGCGCGCTCACACGTCAAGATCGTTCGCCTCTTCGGCTCGGTCCATGATGAAGTGAAAGCGCGCCGCGGGGTCCTTACCCATCAGATCGCTCACGATGCGGTCGGTCTCCAGCGCGTCGGCGATGTCCACGCGCAGCAGCCGCCGGGTTCTGGGGTTCAGCGTGGTGTCCCACAGCGTCTTCGGCATCATCTCACCCAGCCCCTTGAAGCGGGTGATCTCCACCTTGCTGCCGCCGCGGTGCGCGGCGAGCAGCCGATCGCGATCGGCGTCATCCGCGCCCCAGTAGGTCTCCTTGCCGATGTCGATGCGGTAAAGCGGCGGCAAGGCGACGAACACCTTTCCCGTGCGGATAAGCTCAGGCAGGTGCCGGTAGAAGAAGGTGAGCAGCAGGGTGGTGATGTGGTGCCCGTCGCTGTCCGCGTCGGCGAGCAGCACGATGCGCTCATAGCGGAGCTTGCTGGCGTCGAAGGTCTTGCCCACCCCGCAGCCCATGGCGGTGACCAGGTCCGTCAGCTCGCGGTTCTCCAGCACCTTCGCCAGGCTGGTCGCCTCCGTGTTCAGCACCTTCCCGCGGAGTGGTAATATGGCCTGACGATTGCGGTCGCGCCCCTGCTTCGCGGAGCCGCCCGCCGAGTCCCCCTCCACGATGAAGAGCTCCGTGCCGGCGCGATCCTTCGCGACGCAGTCGCTGAGCTTGCCTGGCAACGTGAGCTTACCGCTGGTGGCCGTCTTACGGCTCACGGCGGCCGAGGCGGCGCGTGACGCCTCACGCGCGCGCGCCGCTTGCACGATGCGATACACGATCTGGTCAGCGACGCTGCGGTTCTGGTTCAGCCACTGCTCAAGCGTCGCGCGCACGGCGCCGTCCACCGCCGTCTGCGCCTCGGGGTTGTTCAGGCGGTCCTTCGTCTGGCCTTGGAACTGCGGCTCCTCCATGAACACGCTCAGCACCCCGACCAGCCCCTCGCGGATGTCGTCGCCGGTCAGCGTCACCCCACGCGGAGTCAGCTTGTGGGTCTCGATGAAGTTCTTCACGGCGCGCGTGATGCCCGAGCGCATGCCGTTCTCGTGGGTGCCCCCAGCGCCGGTGGGGATGCCGTTCACGTAGCTGAGCAGGTGCTCGTCGGTGGACTCCGTCCAGTGGAACACCACCTCGATCCGCGCGCCGTTCTCCTTCATGAGCGAGAACGCCTCGTGAATCGGGCGATCGCCACGCGCCTTCGCGATCTTCTTCAGGTAGTCGAGGATGCCGTCGTCGTGCTTGAACTGCTCGGCGGCGCTCGCCTTCTCGTCGCGAAACTGCACCTTGAGGCCGCGGTGCAGGTAGCTCGCGACCTCCAGGCGGTCGCGGATGGTGTCGGCGTTGAAATCGGTGCGCGGGAAGATGCGCGGATCCGGTCGGAAGAAGACGGTGGTGCCGCTGCCGCGCGCCGCGCCGAGCTTCTTCAGCTTGCCCTGGGCGACGCCCGCGGCAAAACGCATGGCGTACTCCCCGCCGTCGCGCTTCACGGTGGCGACCAGCTCGGAGGACAGCGCGTTCACCACGCTCGCGCCCACGCCATGGAGGCCGCCGGAGGTTTTGTAGCTGCCGGCGTCGAATTTGCCGCCGGCGTGCAGGGTGGAGAAGATGATCTCCAGCGCGGGCTTCTTGAACTTGGGGTGCGGATCGATCGGCACGCCGCGGCCGTTGTCGCTCACCGTGATCGATTTGCCGTCCTTGTGGAGCGTGACGTTCACCTCCGTGGCGTGGCCGTTCATGGCCTCGTCGATCGAGTTGTCGACGATCTCCCACACCAGGTGGTGGAGCCCCGCGGAGCCCACGCCTCCAATGTACATGCCCGGGCGCTTACGCACCGGGTCCAGGCCCTCGAGGACGGTGATGTCTTTAGCGCTGTAGCTCATGATCGCTCTTCGGCTCCATTCAGGACTCGCCCAGCGTAGGCGGCGGCGCGGCGGGGCCACGCACGACGCTGATCAGGGTGCCGCGCTTCATCACCTCGCGGCCCTTGCCGCCGCGTCCGGTGAGCTCGAAGCGGCTCTGGCTCACGCGCTGCTCACCGCCCAGGCTGGTGCGCAGCGTGAGCGCTTCGCTCTCCTTCTGCGCCGCGAGGATCCCCACCAGCTCATCGCCCTTGCCGAGCTTGATCAGCTGCACGCCCTTACCGGGCCCGGAGAGGTAGCTCACCTCAGACACGGCGCAGAGCAGCGCGCGGCGCTCTTGCGAGGCGGCAATCAGCGTCTCGTCACCGTGCACGGACACCACGTCCAGCACCCGGTGGCCCTTGGCGGGGCGCGCGAAGCGGCGCCCAGCGCGGGTGCTCGGCTCCGCGAACGGCGCGAGCGAGAAGCACAGGCCGTAGCCGTCCGTCGTCGCCGCCAGCGCGAAGGTGCCTGGGTAGTGAGACTCACTGCCTAGTAGGTCCCCCGTGAGGCGCGGGTCCAGGCTCAGCGCGGCGACGATGGACTCGCCGTCCTTCAGCTTGAAGAGCTTCTGGATCGGCTCGCCGTAGCCGGTGGTCGCGGGGATGTCGATGACGCGGCAGGTGTAGGCGGTGCCGAAGCTGGAGAAGAACACCG
>CAYQAC010000241.1:0-424 GCA_964415255.1 uncultured Polyangiaceae bacterium
CAAGCATGCCCTGGTGCGCCAGGTGGCCTACGACTCGCTGGGGGAAAAGGAGCGCCAAGAGCTCCACGCGTTGGCCGCGGGCTGGCTCGCCTCCGTGGGTGAGGACGCGGCGACCGTCGCCGGGCACTACGACCGCGGCGGGGAGCATGAACAGGCCGCGGCGCACTGGGAGCGCGCCGCTCAGCGCGCCCTCGCCGCCAACGCGCTGAGCGACGCGCTGCAAATGGCCGAGCGCGCGTTGGCCTTCGCCGAGAACCGTCAGGAAGGCTTCCGAAGAGCGCTCTACCTGGACGAGGCCTGGGCGCGCCTGGATCCGCGCGCCAGCGATCGCGAGACCAGCGTGGGGGAGCTGGAGGCCAATGTTTATGACGAGGCGAGCGCGCTGCGCGCCGCATCATTGGCAGGGTCGGCGAACACCAGCTTG
>CAYQAC010000241.1:434-6450 GCA_964415255.1 uncultured Polyangiaceae bacterium
GCTCATACGACGTTGACGGTCATGCTCGAATTGGTGATGTTGCTGGAAAAGAGTGAAACATTTATATTTTATGTATATAGCTGGAGGAGCAAGTCTTATCAGTTTGTGAGCGCGCGCGCGCGCTGGGACTGAACGACGAGGAGGTGCGCTCCACCGCGGTGGCCGCCTCACGCCTGGCGTTCGCCGGACAGTTCGAGGAGGCGGAGGCCGAGGCGGCGCAGCTGCTCGCGCTGG
Organism: uncultured Polyangiaceae bacterium; assembly: GCA_964415255.1. Taxonomy (GTDB): domain Bacteria; phylum Myxococcota_A; class Polyangia; order Polyangiales; family Polyangiaceae; genus JAHBVY01. Next base: position 669 of record CAYQAC010000241.1, read on the forward strand.
CTGAAGAAGGTGGGCACTTGGCGGCGGCGGTGGACGGCTGGCAAACGCGAGCCATCCTGCGGCAAACGTTGGGTCAGCTGAGCGCCGCGCTGGACGCCCGCGGCGGCGCGGTGCGCGCCGCCGAGCGCGCGGCGCTGAAGGAGCGTGAGGCGATGCTCACCACCAACTTGGGCTTTGCCCTGACGACCATCGGGGCGCGCAAGGAGGCGCGCAGCTCACTCGAGGCGGGCTACGCCTTGGCGGAGGCGATCGGGAGCCGCGGGGCGGTGCGCCACGCGCAGATGAACCTGCTGGGGTTCGCGGCGACGTTCGGCGGCGACAAGCGCTTGGATGGTTACTTAGCTGAGCCGCGCGTCGCGGCGGACGCCGCGGCGAGCGGCTCCTGGGTGTCGACGGATCGCAGCAACCTCGGGGTGCTGTTCTATCGCGGTTGGGAGCTGCTCCGGAGCGACGCCGATGTCACCCTCGGCGCGCGCGCGCTGCTCAAGCTCTCCGCGGAGGGCTACCAAGCCTCGGCCAACCGCGATTTACTCCCGGTCGCGCTCGCGCTGTGGGGCGAGGCCGAGCGCCGCGCCGGCGACCTGCCGCGCGCCTTGGAGCTGACCGAGCGCGCCGCGGAGCTGCTCGCCGCGGGGGCGCACAGCCTGCTCAATGAGAGCACCGTGTTCTTGGCGCTGCACGGCGCCGCAGCGGAGGCAGGTGACTTGGAGGCGGCGAAGAGCGCCGTGCGCCGCGGCCTCCCCTACCTGAGCCAGCGCCTGCAGGGCCTCAGCCGCACCTCGTACGCCCAGCTGTTCTTGAGCGAGCTGCCCGACAACGCGGGCCTACTCGACGCCGCCGAGGGCTACGGGCTGATCCCAGATAGCATCCAGCGCGTGCTAGAGCGCGGCGCGAGCTGAGCGTCAGCCGAGCGAACTAACCGCGCAGCGCCTCACCGATGCGGCGGCAGGCCTCCTGAAGGCGCGGCGGATCTTCGATCAGCGCGAAGCGCACGTAGCCCTCACCGCCGGGGCCAAAACCGGTGCCTGGCGCCACCGCCACGTGCGCGCGCTCAATCAGCCTGTCCCCCACCTGGGCCGCCGTGAGGCCTGACCACACGCCCGGGATGGGCGCCCAAATGAACATGGTGCCGCTCGGCTCGCTCACGTTGTCCCAGCCGGCGCTGCGCAGCCCCTCCGCGAGCGCCGTGGCGCGGCCCTGATACAGCGCGCGCATCTCGTCCACCAGGGCGTCCCCGTGCTCGAGCGCCCACGCCGCCGCCACCTGCAGCGGGATGAAGGTGCCGTAGTCCATGTACGTCTTCAAGTGACCGAGCGCGCCGATCATGCGCTCTTGCCCCACCATGTAGGCGATGCGCCAACCCGGCATGTGGTAGCTTTTTGACATGGAAAAAACTTCCACCGCGAAGGACTTCACCTCCTCTACCGGGACACCACAATCGAAGATGCTGGGCGCGTAGCGACTCGCAAAATCGAGATCCGCATAGGCCAAATCATGCAGCAACAGCGCGCCGCTCTTTTGCACCACGCGCACCAAATCACCGAGCGCCTGCTTGGTGACGACAGCGCCGGTGGGGTTCTGAGGGTAGTTGGCGATCACCAGCTTCACGCGGCCGCCCTTGGCCTCCACGCGCGCGATGGCGTCAGCCACGGACTTGGCAGGATCCACCCCGGGGCCCGACGCATAGCCCTCCACGCCGGCGCCCGCGATGCCTGGAGCGCCCGCGTGGATGGGATAACAAGGGTCTGGCACCACGGCGTAATCACCGCGATCGAGGATGGCGAGGCACAGGTGACTGATGCCCTCCTTCGCGCCCATGGTGACGATGACCTCCCGATCGAGATCGAAGCGCGCGCCGTAGCGCCGCTCGTACCAAGCGCCGATCGCCGCGCGCAGCGCCGGGAAGCCGCGCCCCGGGTGGTAGCGGTGATGGCTGCCGACGTCGGCGGCGGCGTGGAGCTGATCGACGATGGCCTGCGGGGTCGGGTGATCGGGGTTGCCGAGGCCCAGATCGATCAGGTCGGCGCCGCTCGCGCGCACGCGCGCTTTGAGCGCGTCGGTGGCGACGAAGGCGTAAGTCGGGAGGGCTTCAGCGCGGGGGAAAGACCAGCTCGTCATCGCGCGCGGACTTATCACGGCGCCAAGAGCGCGACTACTGCCCGCCAGGGGCTCGCTGCGCGCCGGGCAGCGGCGCGGACCCCGCGACAAACTGCGCGCCCGCGGGCAGGCAGCGCCGCAAACCCTGCGGCGCCTGCCCGCAGTAAACCCCCGGCGCGCCGGCCGGAGGTTTGCTACCCTTCGGGGTACTGTGCCTCACCTCCCCCACTCCCTTCGCACGCTCTGGCTTGGCGCGCTCGCGCCGCTCACCCTCGCCTGCACCTTGGATGGCGCAGGCACCGGGGAAATCCGCTTGATTCAAGCGGGCGGCACCGGCGCCGAGGCGGGCAGCACCCAGGTGCCCTTGGGCGGTCAGGGCGGCTTCCTGACGGGCGGCAACGGCGGGAGCGGCAACGGCAACGGCGGGAGCGGCAACGGCGGTAGCGGCAATGGTGGCAGCGGCAACGGCGGCAGTGGGGGCTCAGGCAACAGTGGCGCGTCGGGCGGCACCGGCGCCGTCGCGGGCGCTGGGGGCTCTCTTGGAGGCGCGGCGGGCACCGGCGCAGCCGGAGGCACCGGCGGCACAACAACGACCGGTGGCTCGGGCGCAGGCGGCAGCGGCGCGGGTGGCAGCGGCGCGGGCGGCAGCGGCGCAGGGGGTAGCGGGGCGACCGGTGGCACGGGTGGCACAGGCGGGACCGGTGGCTCGGGTGGTACGGTGAGCTGTCCGGGTGGGAGCCAGCTCTTGGGCGATAGCTGCTATGAGCTGAACACCGAGGCGGTGAGCTGGATCACCGCGCGTGATCGGTGCATAGCCGGCAACGGGCACCTCGTCACCATCACCTCACCGGCGGAGAACGCCATCATCCATACTTTAGCCGGAAGCAGGAACGTGTGGATCGGGGCGACTGACGGCAGAGGGACCGGTCAAACATGCAACTCGTCCAACCCCTACCGCTGGGTGACCCACCCTACTGAGGCATTCCCCGGCTCTGGCTGGCCAAGCAACGCCCCCAACTGGGCCAACAACGAACCCAACTGCTCATACAGCGAGGGAAGGCGCGAGCACTGCGCCATGATGCGCTCTTCGGACGGCAAGTGGAACGACGCCTATTGCGAGCACAGCAGCTATGCCTACATCTGCGAGTACGACCCGACCCGAAGCTAGTCAGCTTCACTCACTACCTGTGCCGCGCGATATTCAAGCTGGCGTGGCGCTCGGGCGCGGTGCCGTCCAACCCCCCAAAAAACCAAGCCCTGACGCCGCTTGCTGAGCCTTAGCCTGACGGTCGTCAATGGGCCTGACGTAGCAGCATGGCGCCACGCATCGTCAATGGGCCTGACGTAGCGACCCAGCGCCACACATCGTCAGCTGGCCTGACGCATCCACCCAGCGCTAGTACCGGCGGCTGCGTCCGCTGCGCGCCTCCGCCACCACCTGGGTGTCCTGCTCCTTCTTCAGGAGCACGCCGGCGAACGGTAGCTCACGCTTGATGCGCTCGGCGGCGACGCCCGAGCGCGCGAGCACCGCGATCCAATCGACTAGCTCACTGGTGCTCGGGCGCTTCCTCACCCGCGGCATCGCGCGCAGATCATAAAAGGCGGCGATCGCCTGATCTGCCAGCTCATCGTCCACCGTGGGGTGATGCACGCGCACCACGCGCTTCATCATCTCCGGCTCCGGGAAATCGATGAAGTGGAACACGCAGCGCCGCAGGAAGGCGTCCGGCAGCTCCTTCTCGTTGTTGCTGGTGATGATCACCACCGGGCGCTCCGCCGCGACCACCTCATCCCCCGTCTCGCTCACCTGGAAGCGCATCTGATCGAGCTCGTGGAGCAGGTCGTTCGGGAACTCGAGATCGGCTTTGTCTACCTCGTCAATCAACAAGACCACCCGCTGCTTCGCGGCGAACGCGCGCCCCAGCGGGCCATGCTTGATGTAGCGACGGATGTCCTTCACCCCTTGGCCGTCCACGTCCCCGAAGCGCGCGTCGTACAAACGCTGCACCGTGTCGTAGACGTACAAGCCATCTTGCGCGCGGGTGGTCGACTTGACCGGCCAGTGAATCAGCGGGCTGGAGAGCGCCTCGGCCACCGCGGTGGCGAGCAGCGTCTTCCCGGTGCCCGGCTCGCCCTTGACGAGCAGCGGGCGCTCCAGCACGAGCGCCGCGTTCACGGCGGACTCCAGGGCCGGATCGGTCAGGTAGGTTGCGGTCCCGGTGAACAGCCTCGGCTCAGTCACGGGGTCGCTCTAGCACGAACTTCGCGAAGGAGGACCCCTCTCGAATCAGCTCGTAGGCATCGCGAGCCTCCGCGGGGTTTGGATTTTAGGGTTGGACGGCACCGCACCTGGGGCGCACCGCCAGCCAAGGCGCCCGGCACCTTTGCGCGCCGCGCGTTCCGTGTCAGTCCCAGCGGAGCAGCGATGCAGCGTTACGAGATCCGAGGAGCCGGGCCGCAGGACGAAGACGCCCTGCTCGCGCTCGCGCGCTTCCTCAACTCCGTCAACCTCCCGAACGATCGCGAGTCCATCCGGCGGCTGCTCATGGGCTCGGAGGCGAGCTTCTCCGGCGCGGTGCCGCCAGAGAAGCGGCGCTACGTGTTCGTGCTGTGGGATTTGGTGGAGCAGCGCGCCGTGGGGACCTCGATGATCGTGGCCCAGCACGGCCAGCGCGAGGCGCCGTACATCTACTTCGACGTGATCCCCGAGGAGAAATACTCCCACGCCGTCGATCGCCACTTCAATCATCAGCTGCTCCGCCTCGGCTTCTCGTACGATGGCCCGACGGAGCTGGGTGGGCTGGTGGTGGATCCGAGCTACCGCAAAGCGCCCGAGCGCCTCGGGCTGCTCATCTCCTACGTGCGCTTCCTGTTCATCGCGGCGCGGCGCGGCGACTTCAAGGACGAGCTCATCGCCGAGCTCTTGCCGCCCTTGCTCCCCGACGGCACGAGTCACCTGTGGGAGGCGCTCGGGCGCCGCTTCACCGGGATGAGCTACGCCGAGGCGGATTTCCTCTCGAGCCAAGACAAAGCCTTCATTCGGGATCTGTTCCCCTCGGGCGTGATCCACGCGAGCCTGCTCAGTGAAGACGCGCAGCGCGTGATTGGTCAGGTAGGCGCCCAAACCAAGGGGGTGGAGAAGATGCTGCGGCGCATCGGCTTCACCTACGCCGAGCGCGTCGATCCGTTCGACGGTGGGCCGCACTTCATCGCCGACACTGGTCAGGTCACCCTGGTTAAACATACCCTCGCGCTCCCGGTGTCGGATCTCAGGGGCGCCGGAACAACCCACCTCATCGGCCGCATCACCAGCGCGCCGCCCTACTTCACCGCGCTGCGCGTCCCCGCGCGGATCGAGGGGGGCGCGGTGCAGCTCACACAGGCAGATCAGGAGCAGCTTGAGCTCACCCCAGGTGAGCGCGTCCACGCGCTCCCGCTCTCACCCAGGGGTGCTACGCTCACGTCAGACGCGGACCGCGCTCAGGCTGAGGGCGGCGCCGAGCAACACGGGAAGCAGGCAAGCTCGTGACGAAACAACGACCCCCTGGTAGCCCCCCGGACGCCCCTCGCTGCCCACCGGCGGCGGAGGGCCCGCCCACCACGCGCTACCCTCACGGCTACCAGCCGCCGGTGGCCAGCGAGGGGCGTCCGGGGGGCTACCAGGGGGTCGTTGTTTCGTCACGAG
>CAYQAC010000242.1:0-6418 GCA_964415255.1 uncultured Polyangiaceae bacterium
GGTGGCAGCGGCGGCGGCGGCGGTGGCGGCTTCTTCGGTGGCAGCGGCGGCGGCGCGCCCTTCGGCGGCAGCGGCGGCAATGGCGGTGTCGGCGGGGCACCGTAGCGAGCGGTCTCACACGAGCTACACAACGCAAGGCTGCTAAGCTGCCCGGATGGGCAGGACTAGGCTCGTGGGCTGGCTGGCGCTCGCCGCCTCACTCACCGCTGCGGTGGAGGCGAGCGCGCAGTTCAACCCCTCAGGGCGTAAGCCACAGAAGCCCCCTAGCGGCAGCTCGGCGAAGCCGAAGCCCAAGCCGAAGCCAGACAAGCCCAACACGGAGCAGCTGATCCAGCGCTACTTGGGGATCGTCCTCAAGCAGCCAGGCGCGCAGTTCCCGCTTCAGCGCCTGGCACAGCTCTACCGCGAGCGCGACGGCGACTTGGAGCAGCTCATCCAGGAGCTCGAGAAGCTGGCGCGGGGCAGCGGTGAGCGCGGCTACAACGCGCGGGTCGCGCTCGCGGGCGCCTATCGCCAAGATGGTCGCTTCGACCAGGCGATCGAGACCTATGAGGCCGCGATCAAGGCGCGCCCCAAGTCACACATCGCGCGCCTCGCGCTGGCGCACTTGCTCCAAGATCGCGGCGACAAGGCCGGCGCCTATGAACGCTTCAAGGAGGTGCTCCCCCAGCTCAAGGATGACGCGGACATCGAGCAGACGCTGCGCACCTTGATGGGTCTCGCGCTCGATCTGGAGCGCTACGCTGACGCCGAGGCGCGCCACGCTGAGCTGGTGAAGCGCGGCAAGGGCAGCTCCTTCGTGCGCGCCGAGCTGGGGCGCGAGCTCATGTTGCGCGGGAAGTACCAGCGCGCGGTGAAGGAGTTCGAGCAGGCGGTGAAGCACGCCGCGGGCGACAACCGGGTGCTGGCACCAGCGCTACGTGATCTGGGGCAAGCCCAGGTGAAGGCTAAGCAGACCAAGCAGGCGCTGGAGACGCTGACCCGCGCGCTCCGGGCCGCTGGCGAGCAAGCCGGCGTGCGCCGCGAAATCTACGACATCATCGTCTCCGCCTACCGCGCGGAGGACAAGCTGCGCGATCTCATCACCCTGGTGGAGAAGGAGCCCGCTCGCGACTTTTACCGCGCGAGGATGCTGGGCGCCCTGTACGAAGAGACGGGCCAGGTGAGCCTCGCCTTGAAGGCCTATCGGGAGGCGCTCACCAAGCGAAGCGGCGACATCGAGACGCGGCTCAAGCTGGTGCAGCTGCTGCAAATCCAGGGCGAGCTGGAGGAGGTCATCAAGCAGTACGAGGAGCTGGTGCGCGCGGCGCCGCGCAACCCAGACTTCGTGTTCCAGCTCGCTGAGGCGCTGATCCAGCGCGGCGATCGCAAGGGCGCCCTCGCGCGCCTCACCCAGCTGGAGGCGCGCTCACGCGGCGACGAAGAGACGCTCGCGGCGCTGGTCGACTTCTACGAACGCGTGAGCGAAGAGAAGCGCGCGCTCGCCGTGCTCGAGTCACTGGCGAACCGCCCTCAAGATCCGCGTCACCTGATCGATCTCGGGGACCGCTATTATCAAGACGGGGACCGCGAGCGCGCGGTCCGCACCTGGAAGCGCCTGCTCACGCTGATCCCCAACAAGGCCAAGGCGCTCTTCACGCTGGGCGAGGTGTACCTGGAGCACGACATGCCCGCTGACGCCGTGAACGCCCTGCGGGAGGCGATGCAGCTCTCACCCAAGACGCTAGCCTACAAGAAGGGCTACGCCCTGGCGCTCGAGCGCACCGCGACCGGCACCCCCGCGCAGCGGCGCCCTCAGTACGACGCCGCCGTCCAAATCTGGGAGGAGCTGCTGTCCAATGAGCCCGCGGCGCACCTCGCGCGCGAGGCGCGCCAGCACATCGTCACCCTGTGGTCCTTGTCAGGCCAATTGACGACCAAGGCGGCGCCGCTCACGCGCCGGCTCGCGGCTAAGCCCCCCGATCTAGAGGCTGGGCGGCTGCTCGCCGAGGTGCACCTGCGCGGCAAGAACCACTCGGAGGCCGAGCAGGTGCTGAAGCGCGTGGTGAAGGCGGCGCCTGGAGACGCTGAGAGCTACCTACGGCTTGAGCACGCGCTGGTGGTCCAGCGCAAGCTGCCGGAGGCCATCTCCGTGCTTGAGCGGCTGGTGAAGATTGAGCCCAAGCGCGCCCGAGAATACTACCAGCGCATGGCGGGCTACGCCGCCGAGCAATACAAGGACGACGACGCGATCCGCTTCGCGGAGAAGGCGCTTGAGCTGTCCCCTGACGACGCCGAGGGGCACCGCCGCCTGGGGGAGATGTACCGTCGGCGCCAAGACATGGAGCAGGCCATCGGTCAGTTCCGCTTGGCGCTCAGCAAGAACGACCGGCTGTTCCCCGTCTACTTCCAGCTCGCGGAGCTGCTAGTTAACCGCGGGGAAATTGACGAGGCCGATCGGCTGCTGCGCCGCGTGGTGCGCGCGGCGCCCGATGAGGACCTGGTGGCTCAGGCCACGCGGCTCAGCGTGCAGCTGAACCTCGGGCGCGGCAACCTGGAGTCGCTCGAGCAGGAGCTCTTGCCGGTGACCTTGGGCAACCCCAGTAAGCCCATCTACCGGCGGCTCTTGATCGAGCTCTACAGCACCATGGCCTTCCCGCTGGTGCACCAGAGCAAGAGCAAGGACGCCGCGGAGGCGAAGCGCGCCGCGGAGGCGCTCACCCGGATCGGGGAGCGCGCCGTCAAGCCGCTTTTAGACACCCTAGCTGACGAGCAAAGCCACCAGCAGCGCGTCGCCCTGGAGCTGCTCTCCCACATCCGCCACCGCGGCGCTGGCCCCACCTTGATCGTCTTCGCCTCGGGCAACGCGGACAGCGAGCTGCGCTCGTGGGCGATGTCCGCCGTCGCCGCGCTGCGCGACCCCTCCTTGCTCCCGAAGCTGAGCCAGCTGATCGCGCCGGGCGGTCAGGTGCGCTCCGATGAGGCGGACCCAGTGCTGGTGAACGCCGCGGCCGCGGTGGCACAGCTCAAGGATCCGAAGGCGCGGCCGCTGCTCTTGCAGATGCTGGGGAGCGAGGCGCCGAGCGTGCGCGCCCTGGCGGCGCTGGGGCTCGGCCAAGTCGGCACTCCAGCTGACGATGTCAAGCTCGCCGAGGTGGCCCGCGGCGCGGAGGCCGGGCCGCTCCCGCGCGCCGCGGCGGCGTTCGCGCTCGGCGAGCGGCGCGCGAACAGCCAGGTGAGCGCCCTGCTCGAGCTGGTCAGCATGACTGACCCACTGGTCCGCGGTCAGGCGATGTTGGCGCTCGCGCGCCTGAACCACCCCAGCGCGCCTGAGGCGATCGCGCGCGCCTGGCTGCACGCTGGCGCAGAGGATCGACGGCTCGCGCGCGCCGCCGCGCTGGCCCTGAGCGGCGCCGCGCCGTCACTTGAGCGCGCGCTGTCGCGGGGCCCAGAGTCGGGGCGCGTCGACGTGCGCCAGCTGCTGACGCACCTGGGTGAGGAGGCGCCCACACCGAGCGCCGCAGCCAGCGCTATCGTGCTGCTGACGCCCGCGCTCGCGCGGGAGGTGCCGAGCGCGGTGCAGGGCTCACCCGAGCGCGCGGCCCTCATCGCGGGGCTGCTCCCGAGCGACACCTCACGCGGCGCGCTCGGCTTCCAGCTGGATTTCTCGACGCTCCCAGCGGAGCAGCAGCGCGCGCTGAAGGCAGCGGTGGAGCGTGTCGCGGAGGCGGCGGTGCCCGCCTTCGTCACCCTCGCGAGCCACCCGTGGCGCCCCGCGCGCCAGGCGGCCGTCGGCTACCTCGCGGCGCGGAGCGACGACCGCGCCCTCGGCGCGCTGGTGGAGCGGCTGTCAGATCCTGACGGCGCCGTCCAGCTCGCGGCCGTGAGCGGGCTGGGGCAGGTGCTCTCGCGCGCGAGCTCCGGCTCGAAGCAGGCGACCCAGGCGGCACACCAGGTGGCGGCCTTGATCGCGAAGGACCCCGCGTGGCCGCTCCGCGCCCGCGCCGCGGAGGTGCTCGGCGCGCTCGGCCCCCGCGTCCAAGACGCCGAGGTGCGGGGCGCGCTCACGCGCGGCGCGAAGACGGACAGCGTGGCGCTGGTGCGCGAAGGTTGCCTCACGGCGCTCGTCCAGATCGACCCGAGCGCCGGCAAGCGCCTGGCGGTTGAGCTCGCGAAGAGCGACCCAGAGCCGCGCGTTCGCTTGGCGGCGGAGCGCGCCAAGTGACTCACCAAACCCCCTACCCTACACGGCGGCTCGCGTGGGAGCCTCGGTGACTTCGGGTGGTCAACTCAGCTAGGTGGCTCAGGCTATGAGCGCTCAACGTCAGCTTAACGTACAATATAGCCCCCGGGGGCCCCGCGCCGAGCTGCTCAAGCTGTGCTCGCTCGCCGCGCTGGTGAGCGCCACGCTCGGCTGCAGTGAACTCGAGCGCTATGACACCAAGCCTGGCGAGGCCTACTGCGGCAACATCGTCGGCGCGGAGTTCATCCGCACGCCAGAACGTCAGGGTGGCTTCTCTCAGGAGCTGCGAGCGCGCATCACGCTCGACATGAACCAGGAGCGTGGGCCACAGCTCGTGCTCACCACCAGCGATCTGAGCGGCCCCTGCGCGCCGCTCCCCAGCTTCGATGACGCCGCGCTCGTGCTGGTGCCCGAGCTCACGAGCGATCCGCTCAGTCAGCTGAGCTTCGGGGACGGCCGCGACCACAACTTCATGGGCTGGCTGGAGTCGAGCTGCCGCGGCCCGGTGTTGGCTGTAGTCAGCCTCATGAACGACTCCGAGCTTGAGCTGCGCCTGCTGAGGCCCCCCGTTGAGACCGAGGTGGGCCCCAGGCCAGCGTTCGCGCTGTTTCGCACCAAGCTCAGCACCGGCAGCTGCGGATTTTGAGGGCCGTGGGGGCGGTTGCTTGGGTCCATTCGATGGCAAGCCGATCGTCGCTCAAGGCTCACGTGCGCCTGTCGCAGCGCGGTACCGTCCACCCCCCCAACCCCCACGCTCTTAGAGCGCCCTCAGGTAGGCATGCGGTGCTTGAGCCGAACGTGGCGCGTGGTATGCGCGCTCGGTGCGCGTCTTAGGCATCGAGACCTCGTGTGACGAGACGGCGGCCGCAGTGGTGACCGACGCGGGGCTGGTGCTGAGCGACGTGGTCAACAGTCAGGTGTCGCTGCACGCAGCATACGGCGGGGTGGTGCCGGAGCTGGCCTCGCGCGATCACCTGAGGCACGGGGTGCCCGTCGTGCGCGAAGCGCTGGCGCGCGCGGGGCTGTCGTTCGCCGAGCTGGGCGGCATCGCCGTGACGTGCCGACCAGGGCTCGCCGGCGCGCTCCTGGTGGGGACACAGCTGGCCCATGGCCTCGCCTGGGCGACCGGGCTGCCGCTCGTGGGGGTGGATCACCTGCTGGGGCACCTCTCAGCGGCCTACCTCGACTTCAGTCAGCTCGGCGGACAAGCGCCGGAGCGGAGGCCAGAGCTACCCTTCATTGGGCTCATCGCCTCCGGCGGGCACACCAGTATTTACCGTGTGGATTCACTTGATCCGGGCGGCGCGCGGGAGATAGGCGGCACCCGCGACGACGCCGCCGGCGAGGCCTACGACAAGGTCGCCAAGCTGCTCGGCCTCGGCTACCCCGGCGGCCCCATCATCGATCGGCTCGCCGCCGAGGGCGACGCGCGCGCCATCTCACTCACCAAGCCGATGCCGCAACGCGCGTCGCTTGAGTTCAGCTTCTCCGGCCTCAAGACTCAGGTCGCGCGCTGGGTCGACGAGCACGGGCGCCCCGGAGACGACGCCACGCTGAGGAGCCTGTGCGCCGCGTTCCAAGCGCGAGTCGTGGAGTCCCTATTATCAAAGACGTTCCGCGCCGCGCAGCAGGAGCAGGTGAGCTGCGTGGTGCTCGGCGGCGGCGTCGCCGCCAACCGCGAACTCCGGAGCCGCGCTGAGCGCCTCGCCCGCGAACGGGGCGTGCACCTGACCTTACCGCCGCTTCGGGCGTGCACCGACAACGCCGCGATGATCGCCCTCGCCGGTGTGGCGCCGCTTCGCCGCGGCGAAGACCACCGCGGCGCCCTGGACGTCAGCACCCACAGCAGCCTCCCCCGCGTCACCCGCAAAGGCCGCGGTACGCGGCGGGGGTAGTCACCGTATGCGCGCCGCGCCATCAGGGGCGTGTCAGATCCTCGCGCGCGCGGATCAGCTCGCCAGGGTGAGCGGCAAGCTACCCAAGGCCAGTAAGCAGAAGTAGGCCGCGTTCGCGGCTGCGCTGAAGCCCATTGGGAAAGCGAAAAAACACGCCAAGACGCCGCCAGTGCCTGGCGCGTGAGCTAGCGCCCAAGCACGAGATCCTAGCCCTCGCCCTTATCGAGCGCTGGGGGTGAGGGGCTCGATCGGGGGGTTAGACAGGCAGTCATTGCTCCGCGGTGCGTGGCCGCGTCGTGGC
>CAYQAC010000243.1:0-6410 GCA_964415255.1 uncultured Polyangiaceae bacterium
TGGTGGGGGCGCCAGGGCGCGCCACGCTGCGCCCGGAGCGCGCCACCCCGAGGCAGCGCGCACCCGAGGGATGCAGTGATACGCTGCCGGTAGATGGCCGCGCGCTTCCCACCTCCCCCGCCGTGGAGCCACACAATCTGCTCAGTGGGCGTCACTGGCACCAACGGGAAGACGAGCACCACCAGCTTCCTCGCGGCGATGCTCGAGGCGGCAGGCTCCCCGGTGATCCGCGCCACCACGCTCGGCATGTTCCTCAGCGCCGAAGAGCAAGCGGACCTACCGAAGAGCCACCAAGGCTTCTTGACGCTCGCCGAGCGAGGCCACGCGCGCGGCGCGCGCTACGCCGCGCTTGAGGTGACGAGCCAGGCGCTGGCGCGCGGCTTTGCCCAAGGCTGGCCGTTCCGCGCGGCCATCTTCACCAACCTGAGCCACGATCACCTCGACGCCCACGACAGCCCGGAGCACTACTTCGCGTCGAAGGCGCAGCTCTTCCTCCACCTACCCCAGGGTGGCTTCGCAATCGTCAATGGCGCTGACGAAGTAGCCCCACTGCTGCTGGAGGTGACGCCAGAGCACGTCACGCGGCTGTGCTACGGGGCGCCCTGGCGCGGCACAGCCCAGGCGCCGCTCGACGTCAGCCTGGAGCAGCCCGAGCTCAGCTGGAGCGGGACGCGGGCTCGGCTGACTTGTCACAACGACCGAGCCCGCGCGCTCGAGCTGCCCGCGCAGCTCGAGCTCGGCGCCGTCGGCGAAATCTACCTGGAGAACGCCGTCGCCGCGCTGCTGGCCGCCGCAGCCATCGGGATCCCCGCCGCCGGCGCCGCCCGCCTCTTGAAGGCGCAGCGAGCACCGCGCGGCCGCTTCGAGGTGGTGCACGAGCAGCCATACGTCGTCATCGACTACGCGCACTCCCCAGACGCCCTCGAGCGCACCCTGGCCACCGCGCGGCGGCTCACGTCAGGTAAGCTGACGGCGATCTTCGGCGCCGGCGGCAACCGCGACGCCGCCAAGCGCCCGGCCATGGGACGCGCCGCGCGCGTCGCTGACCACGTCGTGCTCACCACGGACAACCCGCGCGATGAGTCACCGCGCAGCATCGCCGAGCAGATCGCAAAGGGGCTCACGGCGGAGGGCTCCCTGAGCCCCCACATCCAGCTCGACCGCGCGCGCGCGATCCAAGAGGCCCTCGCGCAGGCCAGCGCCGAAGACACCCTCGTCATCGCCGGCAAGGGGCACGAGGCGGGCAGCGAGCTCGGGAGCGCGGAGGCCCGACGGACGCTCGGCGAGGGGGACCACGCGCTGGTGCGCCGCGCCCTCGACGCGCTCCGTCGTTAGTCTACTACACTGACTTTGCGGGCGCTCGGTCGGCCCTAGGGTCTTCCAGGCGCCGCTTGGGCGTGGAGGGCGCTCAGCTGCTTCCGCGTATTGTCTGTATCCCTGACGTCTTGCGCTTCAGGACTACAGCGTCAATGCGAGACACCGCCCCAAAGCGACGCTGCGGAGACGCTGCAGCGATGCGAGCGGAGACGCGAGCGAGCGCTGACCCAAGCGCGAACGGGGGAGCGCGACGCATGGGGCTGTGGTAGCCCCACGCCATCCGTCGCGGCCGTCACGCGCACCTCCCCCCACGCGCTGACGAAACCTGCGCCACCTGAGCGCCATGGCCGCCATGCAGCCGCCTAGCCCCCTTTCATGGATACCAAAGTGACCGGCTCGGGTCCTTCACAGAGCATCCAATCGGGCACCGCCCTCGGGCGCTACGCCGTCGTCGACCTGGTGGGGATGGGCGGCGTCGCTGAGGTGTATGAAGCGGTGCACCTCGGCTTGCGCAAGCGCGTTGCGCTCAAGGTGCTGCGCCGTGAGGTGCGCGATCACGGTGAGGTGCGCGCGCGGTTCCTGCGCGAGGGGCGCAACGCCTCACTCGTCAATCACCCGAACGTCGTCGATATCTACGACGTGGGTGAGCTGAACGGCCTCCCCTACCTGGTGATGGAGCACCTGGAGGGGGAGAGCCTCGCGGCGCTGCTCGAGAGCCAGGGCCCACTCGATGAGCAGCAGGCCGTCCAGCTGATCTTGCCGGTCATCGCCGGGGTGCTGGCGGGGCATCAGGCTGGCGTGGTGCACCGTGATTTGAAGCCGGAGAACATCTTCTTGGCGCGCGATGGGCGACGCCGCACGACGCCGAAGATCCTTGATTTTGGCGTCTCCAAGGCGCTGGCCACGACGGAGATCATCACCTTACCGGACACCGCCATCGGCACGCCGCACTACATGGCACCCGAGCAGGCGCGTGGCGAGCGAGTCCAGCCACAGATGGATCAGTACGCCATCGGGGTCATGTTGTACGAGCTGGTGACGGGTCGGCTCCCACGCCACACGCTGGAGGGCGACGCGCTGCTAGAGTCCGTCGCGTTCGGTGGCTTCAAGCCGCCTAGCGCCTGGCGCCCTGACCTGAACGCCGAGCTCGAAGCGGTGATCTTGAGGGCAATGGCCTCCACCCCTGCGCGCCGCTACCCGAGCCTGGAGGAGCTCGCCCTGGCGCTGCTCCCCTTCAGCTCCACGCGCGCCCAGGAGCAGTGGCGCCCCGAGTTCGCGGGGACAGACAGCATCAAGCTCCGCGTGCGGCGCGCGACGGACATCGCGAGCAGCACGCCAGAGATCACCGACCGCGACGCTGAGGCGCTCGACGCCAGCGCGCCGGGTGAGGCAGGCGGCGCCAGCGAACCGAGCTTGAGCGCCACGACCCGCGCTATCCTCAGCGCCGCCCCCACCGAGCCTCACGCGCCGCGCTGGGACGACGACGAGACAGTCACCGAGATCAGCCAGCTCCTCCCGCAGCTGCCCCCCGACGTGCAAGAGGTGATGACGCGCTGGCGCCGCGCGCGCGACGAGCGCCTCACGCACGAGCGTCACCCGACGCTCCCCAGCGCGACCAGCGGGCCACCGTTTGGCGCCCTCGCTTCAACAACTCAAGCCATGAGCGCCACGCGCAGCCGCTGGCTCGCGCTGACCGCCGCTAGCCTGATGCTCGCGCTGGCGCTGGGCCTCATCCTGTGGGTCATCTTGAAGAATTAATTTTCCGCGCGGCAAGTGGGCTAGGCGGGCGGGTTTGAAACCCGCCCCTCCCAGAGGAGGGCCCATGCGATGCCAGGACCGTCGTGTGGGCCACCGCCCCTGCCAGCCAAGGCTCATGCAGGCGCCCCACGCCCTTTCGTCCTATTTCCTGACGGTATGGGGTGCCCGCGCGCTAGCCGCGGACCAGCGCCGCGCGGTACGCCTGCGCCTCGGCCTCCTTCGCCTTCTCGAGGTGATCGAGCGCCTTGTCAGCCAGGTCGGTGGCCGCGCCTTCGTCAGCCCGCAGATCTTCCATCCGCCGCGCTATCTGACGCGCCTTAGAGGAAGCCTCCATCGCGTCGGCGCGCAGCTCACCTGCCTTCAGGCTGTTCACTGCTCCGCCCACCTCGAAGGCTGCGCCAACCACCTGCGCCCCACCAGTCACGACCGCCATGGTGTGCGCTAGCGCCTCGTTAGCCTTCTTTGCCGCCTCCTCCGCCGCTTTCCTTGTTGCTTCCGCCGTCCCCTCCGACAACCCTTTTGCCTCCTCCTTCGATGTCAACATCGTGACGCTGCCGGCAACCTGCGCCGCGCCCGTTGCCATTTGAGCGCCGGCGCGCCACAACGCGGCACCGTACTCCTTCTGCGCGGCCTGCTTCATCAGATCCACTTCCTTCTTCTCTGTCTCTCGCAGGCTGCGCTCCTCCGTCTCGCGCATCTGCTTCGAGAGCGCGCGGCGGTCATGAGCGTGCTTCAGCAGCATCGCCGCGATCTGCGCGTGCGGGTCGCCGCTGAACTCCGCCGCAAGCTCGGCGCCGCTGCCGAGACCAGCGCTCGGCTTGGCCTCCGGTGCCTGCTCCGCTTCGGGTGAGGTGAGGTCCGTGTAGGGGCGCTGCGCGCCAGCAGGTTCAATCGACATGGGGTGCTCCTTTCAGCTCTCTTCGTCGGGTTTTGGGGTTTGGCACCGCGCTAGGTGCTTCGTCATAGTGCCTGACGGGTGCGTTGAGCGGCCACGTCAGAGGCCGCGGCGCTGAGGTTCATCTCAGGCGCTCTCACTGCGCTGAACGGCGCGCTTAGTGCGCTGAACGGCGCGCTCAGTGCGCTGAACGACGCGCTACTCTAGACGCGGAGCACGCTGGCGCTGTTCGCCTCCGCGCGGAGCTGGAACAGGCGCGCGCCGGACTCGATGAAGCCGGTCTTCGCCTTGACGTGCTCCTGGTACGTGGCGATCAAGTCGTCTTGCAGGCGCTGAAGCTGTGCCACGCGCTGAAGCGCCTCCTTCATGGCCGCCTCCTGCTTGGCGTTCGCCAGGCGGTCATTGGCGGCCTCAATGCCGCGTATGCCAGCGTTCACCTGGGCGGCGCCGTTGATGATGCCGACCGCCGATTGCAAGTAGCTCACGACCTTCGCAGTGTTGGCGCCGCCCGCCATCAGCCCCACCGTGATCGTCGCCGCGCTGACGCTGAGCCGCGCGTAGGGCGCGGCGTCCCCTAGTTCATCTAGGATCTTGTATCGGGAGTCGAGCTCCGAGATGGCGAGCAGCACCCCGAGCGCCACAGGTGCCAGCGCACCGCCGGTGCCAATCGCCGCCGCCACCGCCGCGCCCTTCCCGAGCACCGAGGCCACCTCCATGAACCCCTCGTTCTCAAGCAGGTTCGTGCGCGCGCTCTGCATCAGCCCCTTCACCTCGCCGAGCATCGCCTCATCCAACGGCTGCCCCTCCGTCAGCGCCACCGCGACGCCCCCAGCGGCCATCACCGAGAAGGCAGCCACATCACAGCTGAAGCGGATGGTGCCCTCCACGAAGCCGTCGATGCTCTCCTGCCACTCGCTGGTCAGCCCCTCGAGCTCCTGCGTGAGGCCGCTCAAGAGGAGCTCCACATCGCCCGGCAACACAGCGGACACCACGTCCAGCTGCACGTCCGCGACCTCCTTCATGAAGTCCGCCGCGCCGCCCACGGTCTCCGTTAATAAGCTCGCGAGCTTCTTCGCCAAGCTGCCGAACAGCCCGCCGCCCTCCTCCTGCGCCTCCTTGCGCGCCTCCTCCACGCGCTTCAGGTAATCCTGGTAGCGCGACTGGATCAGCTTGGTGTTGAGGGTGACCTTCGTCTCCGACTCAGTGATACCCAAGTCAGCCATGCGTACCATCGCGGCCATCAGCATCATCAAGGCGTCTGTCGTGTCCTCGCTCACGTCGAGCAGCGGCGACGGCAGCGCCTCGAGCGGCTGCTCCTCAATGGCCTCCCCGGTGTTCACTCGCGTGGGCGTCGCCACGCCTGCAACCTGTGTCATGTCCCTTCCCTCTCCTGTTCAATGAGGTTCAGCAGCGCCGCGTCGCTGGTCAGCGACTCAGCCTCGTCGAAGGCACGCTCCGCCTCGCGCAGGCGACCGCGCCGGAGCAAGGCGCGCCCGAGGCCCAGCCGAAGCCACACCGAGCCCGGCACGAAGCCCGTCCCGAGGCGGTAGGCCGCCGCTGCGTGACCGAGGCGGCCCTGCTGCTCCTGTGCCGCCCCGAGCCCGACCCAACCACGCTCCTCCCGCGCCTCAAGCACCACCAGCACCCCGAAGAAGCGCTCCGCGGTGATGGCGTCCCCCTTCGACAGCGCCTGATAACCATGGGCGTAGAGCTGCTCGGCCACGGCGTGTTGAGTCACGCCAAGCTGGGTGGGGCCGAGCTGGCCCCAGCTCGTGTGCACCGGGGCCGAGCGTTGCGCTGCCTGCTCTGGGACGGCGTCCCCATCAGCGCGAAGGGGAGCCGTCACCTGCGGTGGTTGGTGCGCGCCGTGGTTCATCACATCACCCGATGTTCTTGACCGTTGACTCGAGCCCCCGGTCGAAGGAGCCTACCAGGTTGGTCGCCATTTGGATGGCGGTGGTGCGAGCGGAGGCCATCGACTGCAGCTTGATCATGTCCATCTGCGCGGAGGACTCGAGCTGCTTGGCGATGACGTTGATGTAGTCAGTGCTCTTAGCGATCTCGTGGCCCCAGTAGACGTTGTCCCCTGGCTTCCCCTCGACAACAGCCTTGTTGTCCTTCCCAGTGGCCAAGATGTGATGATACTGAGAAAGGCCGTCCCGGAGCTGAGCGGCGAGGTTGGGGTCGAGCGCCTCAATCTGATCGATCAGATCGTTGATCTTCTTAGTGAAGTCATTGTCTGTATAAGACTTGTTATGCTCGGTTTTCAGGCTCGCCATCTCCTTATTGATCTCGTTGAGCTTCTGGCGGATGGCCTCCATGTTCTGTTGCTTCTTGATGATCCCTTCAATCTGATCATCGATGCTGCCGAGGCGGTTCTGGAGGTACATGATGAGCTCATTGACGCCCAGGTGACGGATGTCGTCCTCAAGGGCGCTGG
>CAYQAC010000244.1:0-6401 GCA_964415255.1 uncultured Polyangiaceae bacterium
CGAACTCGCGCTGTGGTGCGATCTGAGGGTCGCGGCCGAAGACGCGACCTTCGGCGTGTTCTGTCGTCGCTTCGGGGTGCCGCTGATCGATGGGGGCACCTGGCGCCTGCCGCGCTTGATCGGCCTCTCGCGGGCGCTCGACTTGATCTTGACGGGGCGCGCGGTGCCGGCGCCGGAGGCGCTCACGATGGGCCTCGTGAATCGCGTGGTGGCGCCGGGGACGGCGCTCGAGCAGGCGCTCGAGCTCGCACGTCAGCTAGCCGTACTGCCTCAGGCCTGCCTGCTCGCGGATCGCGAGCGGGCGTACGCCGGGTTCACGCTCTCGGAGGCGGAGGCGCTCCGTGAGGAGCTCGCGAGCGGGGCGCGCGTGCTGGCGACGGAGGAGTCGCGGCGGGCGATCGCGCGGTTCGCGGCCGGCGCTGGCCGCCACGGGCAGCGGGTGCCGGTCGACAGTGAACCTGACTAGGAGGCCGATTGAGATCAGGTGTCCTCACCTCATGCGAGCTACGGCTTCCTCAGTCCGTAAGGTGGCCAGCTGCTCACCGCGCTAGGGACTGAAGCAGATCTCCGAGCGCCTGGTGGCTCTCACGGGCGGCGTCCCAGCTGTGGGTGCTGATCTGCGACGCCAGCGCCTGACACAGCGCCTCCAAGCGCGCTTGGACGGGCGCCGTCAGGTGCCCGGCGCTGCTCGGCGGCCCTTCGCCCAGGCGGGCGGCGCCCTCTCGCTGGATGCGCGCGTGCTTCGCCCGAGCGGCCTTCAGCTCGGCCGCCCACTGGCGCGCTTGAGCCCGGGCCAGGGCGACGCGCGCGTTCTCTTGCGCCTTCGCCTTGCAGGTCGCGCAGTCTCCTGTCGCCTCGCTCTCCGCTGGGAGGTGGGCGCCGCAGTCTGGGCAGAGCTGGGGGAACTGGCGCGCAGTGCGCTCCAGGTGAGGGGCGTCGGCCATAGGTCCATCCATCTTACCTCTTGCCGCAGCGCGGAGCGACTAGCTTGAAGCCGGCGCCGCGCCTCGGCGAGGCAACGCGCGCTTCACCTGCTGTGTGAGCGCGGCGAGCGCCACGCTCAGCTCCTGCCCGTCACCCTGCTCAGCGTAGCGCAAGGTGATGTAGCGCGCTGAGACATCCCCGAGCGGCGCCGCCAGCTCCTCGGGCAGGGCGTCGGTCACGCGCGCGCTCCAGCGCGTGAGGGTCTCGGCAGGGCCTCGCCCCAAACCCCGCTCGGCCAGCGCGCGCTCAAGGGCTAGCCACTCGGGCAGCGGGTCGCTGTAGCCCGCCTCAAACCGCCGCCGCAGACGCCGCTCGCGGCGTAGCCTGATCAGGCGAGCCGCGACGAGTAAGCCAATCGCCGCGAGCAGGGCGGACACCACCTCATACAGCTCGCGCGCCAGCAGCCAGTCCATGAGCCGCGACCAGGCCTGGCGCAGGGCGTCGAAGGTGGCGGGCAAGGCGCCGGTGACCTGCTCGCCCCCGAAGCCCTCCGTCAGCGCCGTGGGGTCATAGGTGACCCACTCCTTGCCCGTCCAGCCCTCGACCCAAGAGTGCGCGTGGCGCTCGCGCACCACCCAGTAACCCCCGACGCGGTTGTACTCAGAGACGCTGTACCCGGCCACCAGCCGCGTCGGGATCCCGATGCTGCGCGCGAGCAGCGCCATCGCGGAGGCGAAGTACTCGCAGTGCCCTTGCTTGTTTCTGTATAGAAAGTCAATGACCGGCTCGAGGTCGTCCTGTCGCTCGAAGTCAAGGCTGTAGCGGTACCCGCGCCTGAGCTGCTCGGCGATCGCGGTGAGCTGCTCATGCGGCGTGCTGGCGCCCTCGGTCCAGCGGGTGGCCAGCGCGCGCAGCGGCTCCAGCATGGGCCTTGGCACCGTCAGCTCGGCTTGCCCTGGGGGCGCCACCGGGTAGCGCCGCTCGCCGCCGCGGGTGATCCACAGCCGCTTGGAGGGGTCACCGGCGACCGGTGAGAACACGCCAGTGCCGCTCACGGAGACGAAGCCCGTGGAGGCGGCGAGATCGCCGGTGTCGAGCGGGGTGAAGTAACGCGGGCTGTCCATCACCACCTCCACCTCCGTGAGCTTGGCCTGGGGGGGGGGCGCCTGTGGGACGGCGTGCACCGCGCCTTGTTCGTCGTGGCGCGTCCACGCGCCTTGGCCATAGCTCATGTACACGACGCCCCGGAGGTGCGTGGTGGGCTCACCGGAGACGCGCAGCACGAGGCGCTCGGAGGTGAGCATCCCCCTCATGGAGCCGAGCCAGAGCAGGCTAGAGAAGCCGCTCCGCGCCTTGAGGCCGCTCATGGCGCGCGTCACCACCCAGGCGTGGAGCGGGGGCAAGCTGAGCGCGGCGAGCGACGTGAGGGAGAGCGCGGCGATGAGCCCCGCGCCGATGACCACCCGGTGACGACGAGCCAGCGCACCGAGGGGCACCCGCGCGGGGTCTGCGGCTCGCAGCGCGAGCAGCGCCAGGCCGAGCGAGGTGACGATGCTCACGGCGTAGGGGACACCTCCACGCTTGGCGCCCCACACCGCCAGGGAGGTGAGCACCAGCGCCAAGGTGAGCGAGACGCCGCCCTTGGGCGCTTGGATCCATAGCCGGAGCGCCGCGAAGCCGAGCAGGGAGGTGCCGAAGGCCGCCCAGCCGGAGTGGATCGGCTCACCGCCATCAAGCGCCGGGCTGGTCGGCAGGTTGTAGGCAATGAGCCAGACGATCGCCCAGCCGATCAGGGACGAGACCGCCTCGGTGCTCGGTAACAGCGCCATGCGTGCGCGGACGCCGAGCGCCGGCGCGGCGACGAGCGCGATGAAGAGCGCCGCGACGGGCGTGGGGCCCACGAGGAGCGCGGTGAGCGCCACCCAGACCACCAAGAGTGGCAGCGCCCTCACAGCGCCACCTCAGCGCGCTCAAGCTCGCTCACCAGCACCTGGCGGACCTGCGCGGCGTCGCTCATGCGCCGCGTGACCGCGACGCACAGCCCGCGCGGGTGAGCGCGGTGGAGCGCGTCGTCGAGCGCCGAGGCGCGGGGTGGATCTGAGCTTACTATCACCAGCGTGAGCGTGCCGTCGTCGAGCTCTGCCTCCACGCGCGACCAAAGCATGGCGGTTGGCTGCAGCTGCGGGCGGGTGCGCGCCAGCGCGGCGAGGCCGCGCGCCAGTGAGTCAGGGTGCTTGTTCAGATCGCGCGCTACGTCGTCGGCGCTCGAGATGAGCAGGTTGACCGTGTGACCGCGCTCCGTGAGCGCCACGAGCACCCCAGCGGCGAGCCGGATGCTCGCCTCGAACGCCGGCTCATCGCGCTCCCCAGCGGCGTCGAGCACCACCAGTGAGCGCCCGCTCTCGGCGGCCTGGTACTCGCGCACGTGGGGCTCCCCGGTGCGCGCCCAGGTGCGCATGTGAAGATCGCGGATCGGATCTCCCGGGCGATACGCGCGGACGCCGATGATGTCATGGCGGCCGCCGCGCCCGGCGTGTGCTTGGGCGTCTCGCCGTGCGCCGTCGGTGCCCTGGCGGTCGAGGAGTGCGCTCAAATCCACCCGCGCCGGCCGCGGCACCACACAGAAGCGACACCCTTCGCTCACCACGCGTGGCCCCTGAGCGAGCCGAAAGGGCACCAGCTGGGTCGCCTGAAACACGTCCAGGTGATGATCCCCGCGCTCAATGAAGCGCGCCGTCGCGCTGCGCGTCGCGCGCCCCAAAGCGGGCAACACGGCGACGCCCGGCGCGTGCCCAAGCCACGCGCCATCCCAGGGTAAGAAGGGCCCCGCGATGCGGATCGCGTGGCGCGCCTCCTCACCGTGATTGACGAGCGTGAGGCGGAGTTCAAGCGGCTCGCCTTCAGTGACCGTGGGCGGCGCCTCAGCGCTGAGGGTGACGCTCGTGAGCTTGAACCAGCGGCGCGCAGCTAAGCTGACTATCAGGAGCGCGAATAAAGGCACCCAGAGCCAGTACACCCGAGTGCCGCGCACGTCGGCGCCTGAGAGCATCATGAAGGCGATCAGCGCCGCCAGGCCGCGGCCCTCGCGGGTGGTCACGGAGCCGAACCAAGTGAAGGGGCGCGCCCAACGCACGAGCCGCGAGCGGCGCGCTCGATCTCTCCCCTCCTTGGTGGCTGGGATCAGGATGTGGTTCAGGCGCGCGAGCTTCACGTCGGCACCTGGCGGTGCGGGCGGCGCTGGGCGCTGAGGGGGCGGCGATGCGGGCGGCGCGCCACGTTGACTTTCACGTCGGCTTCACGTCGGCACCGGGCGGCTCGCGACCAGCTCAAGCAAGGTGCTCGCTGCGTCGCGGCCTGCGTAGCGGGCGTCGCGGCTCAGCTGCACCCGGTGGGCGAGGGTGGGGACGACCAGCGCCTGCACGTCGTCTGGCAGTACGAAGCCTCGACCGCTCAGCAGCGCGCGCGCTTGCGCCACCCGGCTCAGGGCCAGGGCGCCGCGCGGGCTCACCCCCAGCGCTAGCTCAGGGCGCTCACGGGTGGCGCGCACCAGATCGAGCAGGTAGCGGCGCACTGCGTCTGAGAGGGTCACCGCGCGCACCGCCTCCTGTAGCTCCAAGAGCTCCCCGAGGTTCGACGTGGGGCTCAGGTGGCTCAGCGGGTCGACCAGGTCGCGATCGCTCAGCATCGCCAGCTCCTCCTCGAACGATGGGTAGCCGAGCTTGAAGCGCAGCGCGAAGCGGTCGAGCTGTGCCTCCGGCAGCGGGTACGTCCCCTGGAAATCCACCGGGTTCTGGGTGGCGATCACGAAGAACGGTGAGGGTAGCGGACGCGTCACGCCATCGGTCGTGACCTGCGCCTCGTTCATGGCCTCGAGCAGCGCCGACTGGGTCCGCGGGGAGGCGCGGTTGATCTCGTCAGCTAACAGGACGTGGGTGAAGATGGGCCCCGGTTGGAACGTGAAGCTGCCTTCCTTCGGGTTCAAGATTTGGCTGCCCAGCACGTCCGCGGGCAGCAGATCGGGCGTGAACTGCACGCGCGCGAAATCGACGTCGAAGGTGCGCGACAGCGCCTTGGCGAGCGTCGTCTTGCCGACGCCAGGCACGTCCTCAATCAGCACGTGCCCCCCGGCGAGCAGCCCCGTGAGCAAGAGCTCAATCGCCTCGGGTTGTCCGCGGATCACCTGCGCCAGGCTCTGGCGGATCCGCTCGAGGGAGGGGTGGGTTGGGCGTGGCGCGGGGTGGTTCACCTGGACTCCAGCTGGGCGCGCCCCAGCGAGCCGAGGGCGAAGCGACCCGGAAGCTTAGTCAGGAGCCGCCTCAGCGCCAGCTAGCTCCCCAGTGGGGCCACCGCGGAGCGGTGCCAAACCCCCAAAAACCCTGGGAAAACGGCTTATGAGTGAGCTGCGCGCGGGTGGCTTCAAGCGCCGATGAGCAGCCGGTGCCACAGCGACCCACCCAGGTGGCGCGGGGTTGAGCAGTGAGGCTGACGAAGACGCTGCCTGGTGCCCACTACCCGATGATTGGGTAGTGAAGCTGACGAAACGAGTTGAGCAGTGAGGCTGACGATGCGTCAAGGCATGCTGGGGTCCCAGCAGCAGCGGAAGCCGCGCTTCTGGCTGCGCGTCATGCGGGGGACGGAGACTGAGGCGTCACACGACATGGCAGTACCTGTGCCGAGCCAGTCCCCACCGCGCGCGGCGCAGTTGCTGGCGGTGTCGGAGCCACTGCAGCTGTTCTCCCACTCCTGAACGTTGCCGCTCAAGTCGTACATCGACGCCTCGCCGGGCCAGTTCGAAGTACAAGTGGGGAACGAAATGGCGACCTGAGCCGGGCCGGTCACAGGTGAGGAGACGTCGTTGCAGCGCCCGCTCATGTAGGTGGAACCATACTGGTAGGCGCGCGAGCCACCCAAGCTGCACGCGTTGTCCCACTGACTCATCGTGTGGTTCGTGTTGGAGCCCCAGGGCACCGCGTCCCCTTCAATCGCACCGCAGAGGCGCTTGCCCGCCTCCTGGCAGTACATGTAGGCGTCACACCAGTCGATGCAGCTGACGGGGAAGTTGGGCCGACCAGAGGGGTCGTAGTGACTGAGGTTGGGGCAGTCGCTGCCCGACTGGGGTGTGTAGGTGCTGTTGGTCGAGCAGGCTGACTGTTGTGCAGCGCTCGTCCCCAAGGTGAGGAACGCTTGATACTGCGCGTTGGTGACCTCCGTGCTGTCGATGCAGAAGTAGCCTTCTGCCCGGGGGACCTTCGCCATCGTCGGCCCCGGGCGCCCGACGGGACAGTCAGTGGGACTGCCTCCTGAGCCTCCTGAGCCTCCTGCGCCGGTCCCGCCGGAAGCTGCCGTCCCACCACTAGCCCCCGAGCCCCCCGCGCCGGTCCCGCCCGAAGCTGCTGTTCCACCGGAAGCGCCTGAGCCCCCCGCGCCGGTCCCGCCGGAGGCTGCTGTGCCGCCGGAAGCCCCCGAGCCCCCTGCGC
>CAYQAC010000245.1:0-6366 GCA_964415255.1 uncultured Polyangiaceae bacterium
TCCGTCACTTGCCCAACCCCCAACCCGAGCACTTGGTTCAGGCGACTGACCAGCTCCGCGGCGTCTACGCCCGCGATGCGCGCGGCTTGGTTTAGGGTGACGAGCTTGGCCATCGTCTTCCGCCTGAGCGGGTTCCTCAGCAGCTTGAAGGCGGGCGAGAGCGACTCGAACACGTCGATGAGCGCCTCGTCGCGCGCGAGCACCGAGGCGACGCGCTCGCTCGCTGTGACGGGCCCCTTCGGCGCCGTCACAGCATGCCTCGCTGCGCCATGCCGGGGTGCCAGCGCGGCTCCCACACGAGCTGGGTTTGCACTTCGGTCACCCCCTCCACCTCGCTCGCGGCGCGCTGGATGCCGCTCTGAATGATGTGCTCCATGGGGCAACCGGGGGTGGTGAGGGTGAAGGTCACCATGGCTACTTGTTCGGATACCTGAACATCGTAGACGAGCCCTAAGGTCACGATGTCGAGGCCTATCTCAGGGTCAATCACGGCGCTCAGCGCGCGCCACACTTGATCTTCAGTGTGCTCTTGGGTCGTCATGTAGGCCTCCTTTTTGAATTGAGGAGCGATCGGCGTTCGCTGTGCTCAAATGGGTGCCGAGCGCGACGCGGCTGATGATGAGCGCCTCCACGCAGGCACCCGTCAAGAACGTCAGGGTGGCGAACCGTAAGCCGAGCCCGCTCTGGGCGGCGGTGAAGACGACTGAGCCGAGCCAGCCGAGCGCCAAGAGCGCGCCGCTCAGGAGCGCGAGCCGCTCCGAGTAGAGCTCAGACACCTTGGGCACCTTCTTGAGCCCCACGAGCGGGCCATAGCGGTGGTACCACACGATGAACGGCACAATTTTATAGTAGTGGCCGGCGATGAAGAGGGAGACGGCGCCCAGCAGGGCCACGAAGTAGGCGCTGAGGAGCGGCGGGTGGCTCGCGCCTTGTGAGAGCGCGAGGGGCGCCATGAGGAGCGCCACCACGAGCCCGATGAGCCCAGCGCCTGCGAGCCGCATGCCTGGGTCGATGGCGCGCCGCACGCGGCGCTTGAAGAACAGCGCGGCCTGGAGGAGGAACGCGAGCGCGCCGAGGCCGCTCAGGGCGTAGCCCGCTGTCAGAGAGACAACATTTCTATATGGAATAGCTAGCGCCAGCGCGCCGCCGAACAAGAGCACCAGGGCCGCCCAGGCGGGTCGCTCGCTGGCGCCGTGCGAGAGCAGGAACATGGGGAGCAGGCGGTGCGCCACGCCCACCATCACCAGCAGCACGACGCCCACCAGCGCCACGTGCGCGTGGGAGGCCACGGTGACGAAGCGCTCGCTGAGGTTGAGGTCGCCGTGCAGGTTGAGGCCCAGCGCCATCCCGTAAGCCGGCGTGACCACCAAGAACAGCGACGAGCCCAACAGCGCCCACCAGGCGAGGGGCCGCTCCTTCGCGCCGTGGAGCGTGACCACGAGGTTGAACGCCACGCTGACGAATGAGAGGCTGAGCCCGCCGGCGCCAAGATACAGGAGCCCGCGGGCGCTGCTCAGCAGGCCGCCGATGAAGGCCATGAGCCCCAGCGTGTGCGCGGCGAGCCCCACGTAGGCGAGCGCCGTGAAGCGCAGCTGTCGCCCCACGGCGACGGGGAGGAACTGGTACAGCGCGCCGAAGATGGACAGCATGATCCACCCGAGCGCGAACAGGTGCGCTGTCGCGGCGACCTGGGGCATGAAGAAGCTGCCAGCAGCGAGGTAGTCAGTATACAGGACGAGCGCGCCGCTCCCCAGCAGGAGGCAAGTGAGCGCGACCGCGAAGTGCAGCCCCGGCAGCCACGGGGAGGGGGCGTCGCCGGTCGCTAGGCCCCCGGCTGAGGCGGGCGGCCGAGGGGGCGCGGCGGCGGCCTTAGCTAGGGGCATCGTGTCTCTTGATGCATAGCGCGCGCCAAGGTGTGGTCAGCTGTTCTGGCGGTAGATCGACTGGGCGGCCGAAGGACGCGCGCGGTCACAAGCCGTGTGCGTGGAGCACCTCACGCGCGGGCTTGCCCGCGAAGCGCTCCTTCACCGCGGCGTGGGTCGCGAAGGAGCGCGTGTGCATGCGGTCGATGTAGAGCGTGCCTTCCAGGTGATCCATCTCATGCTGAAGGATGCGCGCCGGCCAGCCGCGCGCCCGCCAGCTCACCTCCTCCCCGCGCTCATCGAGCGCCTCCACGGACACCTCCTTCGCGCGCGTCACCAGCGCGGACCAACCGTTCACCGACAAGCACCCCTCGAAGAAGGTCACCTGCTCCTCGCCGATGGGCGTCACCTTGGGGTTGATGAACACGCGGAGCGGCACCGGCGTGCGCTCGCGCTCCGCCACCTCGGGCGCTGACATGCGCGCGATGTACTCCTCCCTGTCTTCCACCAAGAACACCCGGAGCGGCACCCCAATTTGCGGCGCCGCGATGCCGACGCCCGGCGCCCTCCGCATGCTCTCCTTCATGCGCTCTAGTAGCGCCTGAAACTCCGGCGTGCGGATCTGCTCCGGCGGCACCTCCTTGGCGCGCTCCCGGAGCACCGCGTGCCCCGCTTGCACGATCGCCTGCGCTGGGTCCTGTTCACCCTCCGCACCCTCCGCACCCTCCGCACCCTCCGCACCCTCCGCACCCTCCGCACCCTCCGGTGAGCTTGGAGCATGCGGCGCCGGCGCGCCGCCGCAAGCCATCACCACGAGCCCGAGCACCCAAGCGCCACGCGTCATGCGCCGAGCTTACCCACACCGCGCGCGCCTTGTCAGGCCGCGTCACGCGGACGCGCGCAGGAACCCAGGCGGGACGTAGGAGCACAGCGGATCTGACTCCTGCATGTCCCCCGTGAGCGAGTAGGCGCGCGCCCGTGAGCCGCCGCACAGCTGACGGTACTCACACGCGCCGCATTTCCCGCGCAGCAGGTTGGTGTCGCGCAGCGCGCGGAACGTGGGGTGGTCGCGGTACACGTCGATGGGGTTTTCGCTCCGCACGTTGCCGCACAGCTCCGGCAAAAATCCGCTCGGAAATATCTCGCCGCGGTGCGAGACGAACAGGAAGCCGCGCCCATCGTTGATGCGGATCGCGTCTTTCCCGTACACGCCGTGCGTCGGCGCGGCGCCGGCCGCGGCCTTGCGCTGCGCCAGCACGCGCCGGTAGTGCTGCGCGGCCGTGGTCTTCACGGCGAACGGCACGCTGTCCGCGATGTCCGCGAGCTCAAGCAAGGAGGCCTCCACCGCCTCGTCCGTCGGCAGCATGTGACGCTGCGCGCGCCCGGTGGGCACCAGGTAGAACACGCTCCACAGCGCACAGTCTAGTCCCCTGACCACCTCCGCGATCTTGCGCAGGTGGTGGATGCTCCCGTCGTGCACTGAGGTGTTCACCTGCGTGGCGATGCCGTGCGCTCGCGCCAGCCGCAGGATGCGCTCCGCGTCAGCGAAGCTGCCCTCCACACCGCGGAACCGGTCGTGCACGCTCGCGTCGTGACCATCGATGCTCACCGCCAGGCGCGCGAGCTTTGCGTCTGCCAGCTCACGGATCAGCTCCTCCGTGACGAGCGGCGTGGCCGAGGGCGTGAGCCCCATGTGCAGCCCCGCCCGCGTGCCGTGCGCGACGAGCTCCACCAAGTCAGGTCGCTTGGCAGGGTCGCCGCCGGTGAGCACGACGAGCGGGACGCGCGCCGCCGCGAACTGGTCGAGGAGCTTAGTGCCCTCCTCGAAGCTCAGCTCCAGTGGATCGCGAAGTGGCTGAGCGCAGGCCCGGCAGTGCTTGCACACCAAATCGCAGGCTTGGGTCAGCTCCCAAATCGCGATGAACGGGCGATCATCGAACTTCACGGGGCCAAGCAAGGGCAATCGTCATGCCACGCGCGGTCGCGCGACCGAGCCGCCCCCTGTTGGAGGGGGGTGAGTCCATATTCAGCAAACCTTGCGCGGCCACGCACACGCGGCGCGCGAATTGCGCCCCCACTGCGGCCGGCTCGGGCGGCGCTGCAGGCCTGCGGCGCTCTGTCGCGCCATTCACCTCACTGTGGGCGCCGCCGCTGATGCACGCTCCTTGCATCTGAAGCGCTCGCGCTGGCGCGCTCCGTTCGCGCCCCCACGCCAAGCCGCCCCCTCAGTTACACAGCATTGCTGACTAATTCCACCGGAGCCCCGATGCCTCACCAGCGACCCGAGCCTCAGTTCAAGACCATCATCGAGCCCTTCCGCATCAAGTCGGTGGAGTCCATCCGCTACACCACGCGCGCTGAGCGCGTGCGCGCGCTCGAGGCCGCCGGCTACAACCTGTTTCGCTTGCACGCGAGCGACGTCCTCATTGATCTCCTCACGGACTCGGGCACCGGCGCGATGTCGAACGAGCAGTGGGCGGCGATGATGCGCGGCGACGAGAGCTACGCCGGGAGCCGCTCCTTCGATCGCTTCGAGGCGGCGGTGAAAGGGATCACCGGGCTCAAGCACATTTTCCCGACTCACCAGGGGCGGGCCGCGGAGCGCATCTTGTGTGGGGTGGCGCTGAAGCGCGGCGACGTGGTGCCCAACAACACGCATTTTGATACCACGCGCGCCAACATCGAGGCCGTGGGTGCGGAGGCGGTGGACCTGCCCATCGCGGAGGCGCGTCAGCCGGAGGCGCTGCACCCCTTCAAGGGTAATATGGACGTCCCCGCGCTGCGCGCGCTGCTCACCGCGCGGCGTGAGCAGGTGCCGCTGGTGATGCTGACGGTGACCAACAACTCGGGCGGCGGCCAGCCGGTGTCGCTCGCCAACGTGCGCGAGGTGAGCGCCGTGTGCCGCGAGTTTGGCGTACCGCTGTTCCTCGACTGCTGTCGCTACGCGGAGAACGCCTACTTCATCAAGCTGCGCGAGCCTGGCCACGCCGAGCGCACCCCGCGTGAGATTGCCCAGGAGATGTTCAGCTACGTCGACGGCGCGACCATGAGCGCGAAGAAGGACGGCATGGCGAACATCGGCGGCTTCCTGGCCATGAACGACGACGCCATGGCAGCGGCCGCGCAGAACCTCTTGATCTTGGGGGAGGGCTTCCCAACCTACGGTGGCCTCGCTGGCTACGATCTCGACGCGCTCGCGGTCGGCTTTCAGGAGGCGCTTGAGGAGCCCTACCTCCACTATCGGCTGCGCTCCATCGAGTACCTCGGTGAGCGGCTGCTCCAGGCGAACATCCCCATCATCCAGCCCACCGGCGGCCACGCGGTGTACATTGACGCAGGGAAATTACTCCCCCACATCCCTGCCAGCGAGTACCCCGCCTGGGCGCTCTCCTGCGTGCTCTACCTCGAAGGCGGCGTGCGCTCGGTGGAGATCGGCTCCGTGATGTTCGGACGCCAACCTGACGGGAGCGAGCGCCCCGCGGCCCTTGAGCTAGTGCGCCTGGCCTTCCCCCGCCGCACCTACACCCAGAGCCACGTGGACTACCTAGCGGAGGTGCTGCTGCACGTCGGCTCCCTGCGCGAGCGCGTGCGCGGCCTCCGCATCGTGGAGGCCCCGCCCCTGCTGCGCCACTTCACGGCCCGTCTGGAGCCCCTGGAGCAGAGCCTGCTAGCCTGACCGACAAGGTCGCAGCGCGAGGCGTCACTGAGCGCCATGCGAATGCCAGCCCACTGTGCGAGCGCCTGTCCACCAGGACACGGCACGACGCGTGCTAGCCGAAGGCGTCGGGCGCTTGGCTACTCACAGTTGGTCACCTTGAAGTCACAGCGAAAGCGACCGTCTATGTAGCGACAACCCTTCACGCCCTCACACTCGAGATCGGATTGGCACTCGTCCTGCCCTGAGCGGCAATAGTAACCGTCGATCCGGCCGCAGTCGTTGAAGCTCACCCCACAGGCGTAGCCACCGCTGCAATCGGCGGGGGAGGTGCACTCGGCAGGGAGACACCGAGTGCCATAGCGGGTGCTCGTCGTCCCCAAGGATGAAACGAACCCCACCGCGGTGCATAGCTCACTGCTCTCGCAGTCGGCGTCAGATCGACAGTCATCGTGACATTCATCCCGTCGAGGCTCCACCGTGCAGGGCTCGTCGAGCCTGCCCGACACGGGGCTGCCCACCAGATCGACGCGCGGCGCGGCGCCCCTCTTGTCCCCAGGGCAGCTCACGAGCTGGGTGGGGCTCGTCTGGTTCGGGTAGCGGTCAAAGAAGATGGGTGAGGTGCACTCACCGGCGAGGCCAGAGCGGCCGCTCTCGACATCAGCTGCCGCGTCGGCAGCATCGACCGAGCCGTCAGGGAGCTCACCCGCGTCGGGGATCTGCGCTCCAGCGTCGGGAGCCCGGGCTCCGGTGTCAGTCCCCGAGCACCCGAAGGCGAGCGCGAGCCATCCGAGTCGGGTGTGGCTCTTCTGCGGCGGGGTGTTTGTTCAACGATTTCGATCACTTAAG
>CAYQAC010000246.1:0-5076 GCA_964415255.1 uncultured Polyangiaceae bacterium
GATCAGCTGCCAGCTCGGCGACCAACTCGAGGCTGCCGTCGATCTCGTCGCCCGTGGTGTCAAGCTCGACGCGCACCAACTCGACTCGGGTGTCATCTGCCAGCACATCAGCTGAGGTGTCTGCGAACAGGGCGGCGTGCGCGGTGTTCGAGCTGACGTCACGCAGCTCGTAGCGCACGAAGTTGACGACGCTCGCGAGGCCGCCCGTCTCGAAGCCCTTGAAGCCGCACTGGGTCGCTGAATCGGCTCGGACAATCAGCCGCGGCGCTTGTGTGAGCGAGACGATGGGCTGACCACCGTTATAGCTGGTGGCGGCGATGGTGCCGTACTGGTGCTTGCCCGAGGAGTCGACGACGCGCATCCCGCGGCCCGCCTTGAACACCTGCGCTAGGTTATCTGGGCCGAGCCGCGCCATGGGGCCGCTCAGCACCTGCAGGTAGATGTCGTAGCCAGAGCCCGCCTCAGCCACCATCCGGATCGGGAACTCATCCCCCGAGTCGTAAGAGCCAGCCAGGGTGATGGCGTCCGGTTGGATGTTGCCGTTCTCCGCTGT
Organism: uncultured Polyangiaceae bacterium; assembly: GCA_964415255.1. Classification (GTDB taxonomy): domain Bacteria; phylum Myxococcota_A; class Polyangia; order Polyangiales; family Polyangiaceae; genus JAHBVY01. The sequence goes on from CAYQAC010000246.1 coordinate 554, forward strand.
ATCGAGCACGGGGTGCGCCTTGAGGTGATCGGTCTCGATCCGGATCGCCGCCAGGTGCGCGAGCTCCGGGGGCCAGTTGGCGGCGGCGTCGGTCACGCTGCCGCACAGCGCTGGATCCCGCGCGATGTTGGGACTACCGAGGAACCCCGCGCGGGCGATGTCCGCCTTCAGGCGCTCGAACCCCACGAGCGCCCCGAGGGTCGCGTTCGCGACCCGCGTCTCCTGTTGGTAGAAGCGGGAGCCGAAGCGCGCCAGGGAGAACACCGCGATTGAGATGAACAGCCCGCCGGTGACGGCGACCATCAGCTCGGCCAAGGTGAACCCGCGCGCCGCCCGCAGCCGCGTGTTCAGCACACTGCGCTGCTGCACACTGCGCTGCTGCGCACCGCGCTGCGGCACAGCCAGACTACGTGAGGTGCTCATCGCTGCGCGGCCTCCTGCCGCACCGCCGAGGCGTTGTAGACGAAGTGATAAAGATCTGGCCGCTGACCCACTTGCGCTGGGTCGTCCACCGCGGAGCAGAGCGGCTCATCGCTGATGCCGCCGAGCACGCCCTCGCGGAGCCAAAACACGCGCACTTCCGCGCGGATCAACCCGTTGCCGACGTTGCCTTGGTTGTCACGGTTCAGCCAATTGAGCCGCACGTGCGCGCAGAACACGGCTTGATCGGTGCCGTCCACTGGGTTGCCCAGGGCGTTGAAGCCAGGCCCAAACGCCCGCGTCGCGACCCAATTGGGGCGGAACCAAGCGCTCGTGTTGTTCACCTCATCGAGCCAGTCGGTGTCATCCAGATCGCTCGCCGCCGAGGGGTTACGTGGCCCAGGGAAGTTCCATTGAGCGGCGTCGGCGTTCAGCTGATCCATCCAGGCCTGCGCGATGTGGGTCGCCACCGCCAGGTTCTTCGCGTGCTGATTGGAGGCGAGCGTCACCTTTTGCATGGCGATCACCCCGGAGACGCCGATCGCGAACACGCCGATCGCCATCATCAGCTCCACCAGGGTGTAGCCGCGCCGGCTCGCGCCGCGCCGGGACGACGCGCCCCCTGCGCCAGCGAGTCGAGGTAGAGCGCGCCCCGCTTGAGACCCAACCCCCAAACCCCTGAGCGGAAGCCCCCCTGCAAGACGACGCTCCGGCCTCGCTGGTGAGCCGTCAGCTGCCCTGCTCAATGGAGCCTTGGAAGCGAGCGTGCTCATAGCCCGAGCCTCGCGGTGCCGTTGGGGAGTAACACCACCCGCCGCTCCAGGCCGACCGCAGTGCCGCCCGCGTAGCGGGAGACCGAGGCGCTCGGCACCCCGGTCATGGGATCGAAGCTGCCGGCGGAGGCGTAGCGTACGAAGCTGCGGCCGAGCGGCGTGTAGCAGATGTCCATCTCGTCGACGTCGTTGCCGGCGACGTCTCGCATCAGCACTTGAACGTCGGCGTACTCCCCGCGGATCCCCACATCCAGCCGTGACAAGCGCCGGCTGTCGTCGTCCAGCCAGAGCCGCGCGCAGCCGTTTGAGGGCATCTCCGTGCAGGCCCCGCTGGTGCCGACCACGCCCTCGCGCACCTCCAGCACCCCCGCGGTCCCCCGGGCGTAGCGGACGAGCACCGCGCTGCCGCGACCCATCGCGCGCATCCTGCCGCCGCGGTAGGTCATGCTGACGACCTGCGCCAGCTCGTTGGTGCGGCGGTCTTTCATGCGCTTTGAGATGTTGGGGATGGCGATCACCGCCAAGATCCCGATGATGACCACCACCACCACCATCTCGATCAACGAGAAGCCGCGCTCGCCGCCGCGTAGGCCCCGCGAGGCAGCCAGCCGCCGCGCGGCAGCCAGCCGTCGTGGGTCGATGAGGCGGACCAGCTGGGACGGCAACGCCGCCAGGCCAGTGAGGGTGAGGGAGGAACCTTTGGAACGCATGCGGTGACGTGCCTTAATTGGTTAAGACGCGGCAGGAGCCTTGTGAGCAAAGGTCGTGCCGACACAGCTAGAGCGGTGCGCAGGGAGGGGCGCCGGCCGCAGCGTGTAACCATTGGGAATCATTGAGCAAATAATCTGCGCTGAGGGACGCTCAGCCGCTCCTCTAACAAGTGTTTGCGCTGGGCTGAAAACATTGCGGAGCACGCTCGTGGAGCAGGCTCACTGGGGTGGCTGCCACAGCTCACGCCAAGCGTTGGTCGCTCTAGGGTGCGGTGGTATGGGGGCGCGATGGTTGAGCTCCGTACCTGGGCGTTGTTCGGCGGTTTGCTTTTGGCAGGCTGCCAGGAGAAGCAAACAAACGAAGGCTCGGCGCCCCCGCCGATCGAGAGCTCTAAGCCGGGCGCCTGCGCCGCAGGTGGCGGCAAGGTGGACGATCGCAAGACCGCGGCTTTCTTCCCTGGGGTCTCGGGTCAGTACTGCGTGGACCCGAATAACCCTTCACGCAGCTACGGGGAGTCGGCGCAAGGCACGCTGGATCAGGCCTGCACGGAGCTCCTGGATGGCGAGTGCGAGAACTACAAGCAGCACGGCCTCAAGCGGGTCGTGATGGTGCGCTACATCGACGGGCAGGGCTCGCCCGGGGCGGTCAACATCAACCTCTCGGAGTACGCCACCCCGGAGGGCGCCTACGGCTTCTTCACGAAGCGGGTGGTCGGCGACGAAGATCCGGTCCGTGAGGCCCCCAAGTCGCTCGAGGCAGGCGGCGCTGGGTCGATCGGCAGCGGGATCGCCTACGTGTGGCGCGGTCACTACTTGGCGGAGCTGAGCTACACGAACGAGCTCGATTCTCCCGATAAATTGCGGGAGAACTCGGCCAAGATCCTGCCGATGCTGGCGAGCGTGCTGGGGGAGCAGATCCAGGGCAGCAAGGAGCTCCCCAAGTCGGCCGCTCGGCTGCCAAGCCAAGATCACGTCACCCTTGGCATCCGCTACCACCTGACGGACGCCCTGGGCGTCGCCGGGACCGGTGCGGGGGCGGTCGGCTTCTATAAGCGGGGCGATAAGCGGTTTCGGGTGGTGGCCTTGACCGCCGCCGATGAGGCGAGCGCGAAGGACCGCCTGGGGGTGCTGAAGAAGCTCACGGGTTCAAAGCGGCTGGATGGGGTGGGCAGCGAGGGGGTGAGCTTCTCCTGGCGTGAGGCAGATGAGGGGGTGCTGCTTGAGGGCGTGGCGGCGGTGAGCGGTGACTCCGTGGTGGCGGTGGTCGATGAGCCGCTGGCGCTGGAGGCAGATCAAGCGGCGGAGGAGGCTCAGAAGCTGAAGCTGAGCGCTGACGAGAAGCTCGAGCAGCTGAAGCGCAGCCTCGGCGACTGAGCCCTGAGCCTTGGCGCCTGAGCCCTGAGCTTTGGCGCTTGGGGTTGGTACGGTGCCCTGACTATTGAGTGCCGCGGTCTCAGGCGCTGAGCCTGGTGCTTGCAGGTGGCCAGGTGCTCCGTGCGCCCTGGCCTGCGAGACGCCCAGCTGGAGGAGGCTGCCGAGCAGCCTGGGCGGCGCTGGTTTCCCTGCCGTGAGGCCGAGGGGTGTGGTACCTGGAGGGCGATTTTCATGTCGCTCCGCGCCGCTCGAACGGGTCGGGTGGCGCCGAGCGCGCGCAGTAGAGAGGTCAGCTGGCGTGGAGTTTGAGCTTCCTGAAGAGCACCGCATCCTGAAGCAGACGGTGCGCGACTTCTGTGAGCGTGAGGTGCGCCCTCACGCGCGGGAGTGGGACCGTGAGGAGCGCTTCCCGCACGAGATCGTGCCCAAGCTGGCGGAGCTGGGGCTGCTCGGGATCAAGATCCCGGAGGCCTATGGGGGCTCCGCGATGGACATGCTCTCGTACGCCATCGTGGTGGAGGAGTGCGCGCGGGTGGATGGCTCCTTGGCGCTCACCGTCGCCAGCCACAATGGGCTCGGCACCGGGCACGTGCTGGCGTTTGGGACGGAGGCGCAGAAGCAGCGCTACCTGTCGCGCGCAGTGACGGGGGAGTGGCTCGCGGCGTGGGCCCTGACGGAGCCCGGCTCGGGCTCCGATTCGGCAGGCATGCAGACGACCGCCGTGCGCGACGGCGACGACTGGGTGCTGAACGGCACCAAGATGTTCATCACCCAGGGCTCGGTGGGGGGCTTCACGGTGGTGCTGGCGCGCAGCAACAAGGCAGTGAAGCCGCAGCGCGGGATCACCGCGTTCATCGTTGAGCAGACGACGCCCGGCTACAGCGCCAGCAAGAAGCTCGAGAAGTACGGTTGCCGCTCAAGCGACACGGTAGAGCTCACCCTGGAGAACGTGCGGGTGAAGGACGAGGCGCGGCTCGGCGAGGTGGATCAAGGTTTTTACAACACCATGTCGATCCTCGATGGCGGGCGCGTCTCGATCGCGGCGATGGCGCTCGGCCTTGGCCGCGGCGCGCTGGAGATGGCCGTGCGCTACGCCAAGGAGCGCAGTCAGTTCGGGCGCCCCATCGCGGATTTTCAGGCGATCCAGTGGATGCTCGCTGACGCGCAGACGCGGCTCGACGCCGCCGAGCTGCTGATCCACCGCGCGGCCACCTTGGCCGATCAGGGTAAGCCCTTCAGCCAGGAG
>CAYQAC010000246.1:5086-6228 GCA_964415255.1 uncultured Polyangiaceae bacterium
GATGGCCAAGCTGTTCGCCAGCGAGGTGGCGACCGCAGTGTGTAATGACGCTTTGCAGATCCACGGCGGCTACGGCTACACCCGGGAGTTCGACGTCGAGCGCCACCTGCGCGACGCCAAGCTGTGCGAAATCGGCGAGGGCACCAGCGAGGTGCAGCGCCTGGTGATCGCCAAGCACCTGCTCGGGTAGGGGCGGCGCTGTCCGTTGCTGCGTAGGGGCGGGTTTCAAACCCGCCCGCCGTACGTTTCCACGTGGGAATGTACGCGATGCTACGCCACAAGCCGCCAGGATCGCCGCACAGTCATCCTAGGGGGGGTTGGGGGTTGGTACAGCCTGACGCCCCCCCACGGCACCACAGTCACCGCGCCCCCCGCACGGCCGCACTCCTGCGCGCCGCCCTCGCGGTGCAATATACGCCGCTATTTCGTGCGCTTGATGATGTGGAAGCCGAACGGCGACTCCACCACCTGAGACACTTGCCCCACCTCGAGCGCGAAGGCGGCGTCAGCGAACGGCTTCACCATGCGCCCCTGGCCGAAGCTCCCGAGGTCACCGCCGCGCTCGGCGCTTGAGTCCGACGAGTGCTCCTTGGCCAGCGCGGCGAAATCAGCGCCCGGCGCCTGCGCCTGCTTGGCGACCTTCTCCGCCAAGGCCTTCGCGTCCTCCTTGCTGCGCTCCGCGGTGGAGCGATCGGCGCCCTTGAACGGGATCAAGATGTGGGACGCTGAGATGGTGGGGCCGCCAGCGCGCTGCGCCTCGATCTCGGCACGGCGCTTCAACATCGCCTGCAAGTCGGCCGGCTGCCGCTGTAGCTGCGGCGCGCTCGGGAGGGCGGTGGGGGAGGCAGCGGCTGGCTCAGCCTTGGCGTGCGACTCCTCGTCTGCCGCTGGCGCAGGCGAGAACACTCCTAGGAACCCGAGCAGCCCGATCAAGAGCAGCCCGATCAGCACCGCCCAGGGCGCCCACCAGGTGGGATCCTTCTCAGGATCGTAGGGGCCGCTCGCGACAGGGGGCGCCTTCGCGGTACGACCGCGCGCGGGCTGCGCGGGGGCTGCGCGTTTCCGTGGGGAAGCGGGCTCGTCCTCGTCGTCCTCGTCGTCCTCGTCGTCCTCGTCGTCCTCGTCGTCCTCGTCGTCCTCGT
>CAYQAC010000247.1:0-6082 GCA_964415255.1 uncultured Polyangiaceae bacterium
CGGCTGCGCGCTGCCTGGTGGGGGCGCCAGGGCGCGCCACGCTGCGCCCGGAGCGCGCCACCCCGAGGCAATCAGGATGCGCCCACGCTGCACCTAGGGGGTATTCAGGACGGAAAATGGGTCGCCCCAAAGTGTCCAGGTGCCGCGCTGCTGCGAGCGCTCAGGATCCTGTTGCGGCGGAGGGGAAGGAGGGGCGATACTGAGCGTAATACGTGGGTTTGGAGGGCTTCTCAGATGCTAATCGATCGAACTAAGGCTTTGTTGTTGGTGGGTGCGCTCGCGACGAGCGCTTGCGTGATTCAGGAGACCAAGGACGACGGCACCGCCGGCGCCGCTGGCAGCGCGGGTAACGCTGGGAACGGCGGCACCGCGGGTGATGGCGGCGCGGCCGGGAGCGGCGGCGCTGCGGGTAGCGGTGGCACGGCGGGCGCGGCTGGCAGCGCGGGCGCGGCTGGGTCAGCGGGCGCTGGTGGCGTAGCGGGCAGCGCGGGGGCGGCGGGCACCGGCGGCACCGGCGGCGCCACCTGTGACGACTCCGTGGGCACCATCAGCGACTGTAGTCAGCTACCCGCACCAACAGTGGAGGGCTGCGATTACCGTCAGGAGGCCTGCCTTGGCTTGCAAGACAAGCTGCTCCCGGGTCGCTTCGACGCCGTGGTGACCTGCATGGCGGCGCTGACAGAGGACCAGTGCACCGACGAGGCCAAGTGCATCGACGGGGCGCTGCAGAACGCCTGCGGCACGGAAGATGCGGCCGTGGTGGAGGCGTGTGAGGGGCTGGCGGCCGCGTGCAACGCGGTGGGCGACACCATCAGCAGCGTGGACTGCACCACCTACATGAGCGGCCTCACGGAGCTGGGTCAGGCCGTGTTCTCGGAGTGCACCCTGGGCATGTGCGACCTCGCTCAGTGCGCGGAGTACCTGCCGTTCCTGACCGAAGAGGGCGACTGACGTAAGCGCTCTAGCGGTAGGCGGCCACCGTGTGTCGTGTAGGCGGGTCCTAGCCAGGGCCCGCCGAGCGCTTTTTGTGGCGCGCCCAGCCGTAGCAGGGCGCCTCGATTCAGCGCTTGCCGAGCCGCGCGTCGATGCTGAAGCGGCCTGGCCCAGTGACGAGCAGCGCGCCCATGACCACAGCGTAGGAGAGCGCGAGCTCCTTCTTCTGGAAGGGGTCGCCGCCGTGCACCACAACCCCCGCGACCACCATCGTGATCAGCAGGAACACGGCTGAGGCGCGGGTCATCAGCCCCAGCACGATGAGGAGCGCGCCCACGAACGCCGCGAGGGCAGCGGCGGGACCGAGCACGCTAGGCAGCGGCATGCCCATCTTCGCGACGTTCGCGGTGAAGCCCTCGAGGTTGGTGATCTTGCCGTAGCCATGGGCAAACGCCATGGCGAGGCCGAACCAGAGTCGCAGCCCGAGCAGCGCGAAATCGACGCCGCGCGGTGAGGCAGGCGCAGTGAGGCGTTTGAACCAACTCATGGCGGCGGAGTGTGATGCGGCGATCTGCGAGGAGCCGCTGAACAGATGAGAGGTAGCTCGTTGATTGTGGACGATCTGCCGCGCAACCAGCCTCATCAGGGCCGTTTCACCTCGCCAACTCACTGTTCTGCTTCAGGCGCACCCTCGCCCGCTTGAAGATCAAAGCCTGCATGCCCAGTGCGACAGCGCTCCCGCGCCTGACCCACCGAGCCCTTCGGCTTGCGCGGTCGACCCCTGGCGAGTAGCGTGGCCCGACGTATGGCTCGAGTGACCGTTGAGGACTGTTTGGCGAAGGAAGAGAACCGCTTCGCGCTCGTGGTGCTGGCCGCGAACCGCGCACGGCAGCTGATGAAGGGGGCGGATCCGCTCGTCCGCGCGCGCAACCGCGACGCCGTGAACAGCCTGCGGGAGATCGCCGCCGGCAAGGTGCGCTTCCACCGCTTGAGCGAAGAGGTGGTGCGTGAGTGGATCGAAGAGCACCGCTTCTAGGCGGTGACCTGACGTCTCGGGGTTGTGGCGCCTCAGGGTTGTGGCGCCTCAGGGCTCGGTGCCGTCCACCCCCCCCCCCTCCCCCCTCTGGCCTAGAAGGTAAGGGGCTTTGACTATCCAGCAGGCGGGGATCGCTCCTGTGCGGCGCTCGCCTCGGGGTAAGATGAGGGCGCTGCCGTGAGTCGTATCGAGCTCGATCAGCTGGGCCGCGCTGGCGATTTAGGCGCGCTGGCGCACTACGCGGACCCCGCCTACTACAACAAGGCCTACGCGAGCCGGCGTGAGGACGTCGCTTATTACCGCGAGCTGGCGCTCCGCGTGGGTGGCCCGGTGCTTGAGTATGGCGTGGGCACGGGGCGCTTGGCGTTGCCAATGGCGCGCGCCGGCGTGAGCGTGCAGGGGGTGGACCTCTCGAAGCCGATGTTGGCCGAGCTGCGCGCGCGGCTCGCCAAGGAGCCGCCGGAGGTGCGCGCGCGGCTTCGGGTGGCGAAGGGGGACATGCGGCGCTGGAAGAGCGATCGGCGTTTCCAGTTGGTTATTGCCGGGTTCAACACCGTGCTGCACCTCTACACCCGGCGCGACGTGGAGGCGTTCTTCGCCCGCGTGCAGCAGCACCTCACACCGAGCGGGCGCTTCGTCTTTGATTTCGGGCTCACGCGCCCAGAGGATTTGGCGCTGACGCCGGGCCGCGATTACTCAGGGATGCGGCTCCGCGACCCAGCGAGCGGCAAGCTGGTGAAGTACAGCGAGCGCTTTGAGTACGACCCGGTGAGGCAAGTGCAGCTGTGCTGGCTGCAGTTCGCGCCGGTGGACGGCTCCCCGGGGTGGAGCGTGCCGCTGACGCATCGCCACTTCTTCCCACGGGAGATGGAGGCGCTGCTCCACTACGCGGGCTTCCGCGACATCGAGATGACGGCTGACTTTCAGGATCTCCCGCTCAGCCGCACGGCGGACTGGGTGGTGGTGAGCTGCCGCGGGCCGCGGCGCTGACGTTTCGGGCGCGCTGCTGGGAGTTGCCCAGGCTCCCCCTCGACTTACCTTGAGGCGTCGCGTGGTGACGGCTAGGTCCCTCACGGCTGGCACTGCTGGGCCCGCTCGTAGGCGCTGAGGGTCGCTGAGGAGCCAGCCGCGCGCGACAGGAGCAACGATGGCAAAGGACTACTACCAGGAGCTTGGACTGCGTCGGGGCGCGACGCCCGACGAGATCAAGCGCGCCTACAAGAAGCTCGCGACTCAGCTACACCCGGACAAGAACCCGGGGGACGCCAAGGTGGAGGAGCGCTTCAAGGCGGTCAACCGGGCTCACCAAGTGCTGAGCGACGAGAAGCGCCGGAAGCTGTACGACGAGTTCGGCGAGGACGGCCTGCGTGAGGGCTTCGACCCAGAGATGCAGCGCGCCTACGGCGGGCGCGGCCGGACCGTGAACTTTCAGGACATCTTCGGGGGCTCAGCGCGCGGAGGTGGCGCTGGCGGCGACTTGTTCGGGGACCTGTTCGGTGGCGGGCGGCGCGGCGCTGCTGGCTTCGCGATGCGCGGCTCTGATCTCGCGAGCGACGTGGAGGTCAGCTTCGTGGAGGCGGTGACCGGCGCCACCCGGAGGCTCACCCAAGGCGGGGAGGAAGTCTCCGTGCGGATCCCTGCCGGCGCACAAGATGGCGACAAGGTGCGCGTGAAGGGCCACGGCGCGCCAGGGGCAGGCGGCGGCCCCGCGGGCGATTTGGTGCTCCGCATCCGCGTGGCGCCGCACCCCCACTTCGAGCGCGATGGGCTCGACCTCCAGCTGGAGCTGCCCATCAGCGTGGCGGAGGCCTTCCACGGCGCGAAGGTGCGCGTCCCCACCCCGCATGGCGACGTGACGCTCACGGTGCCTGAAGGCGCGCAGAGCGGTCAGCGCGCGCGGCTCAAGGGCCGCGGCGTGAAGCGGAAGGACAAGGTGGGGGACCTCTACGTGCGCTTCAGCGTGCAGCTCCCCAAGGAGCGCACTCCGGAGGTGGAGCAAGCCATCGCCACCCTGGCGGCCGCCACCGGCGAGGTGCGCGGCGGGCTCACGTTCTAGCGCGCCGAGCGCGTGCTTGAGTCTGCGCTTGAGTCCTCGATGTGGGTGCGCGAGGCGGCGCCCCTGGCCGCCCCGCGTCTCCGGGTGCAGCCTGCTTCAGGCGCCGTCAGCGATTGCGGCGGCGGCCTTCTCACTCACGTCCGCGCTGGCGCGCGGCCGCTGTGACGGCACGCCGCGAGTCGAGCTGGCCACCAGCTGACCCTGATCGTCGTAGCGGTTCAGCTCGGTGACGACGTCGCGCAGCGCCGCTTGCTTCTCGTGGAAGGGACGGAAGCTCGACTTGAAGCCGGCCACGATCATGCTCTTGATGTCCGCGAAGGGCACGTTCATCTGGGTGTGCACCAGGTAGAGCTCCTTACTCACGCTGGTGTCGGTGATCAGCCGATTATCCGTGTTGATGGTGACGCGCACCCCAAGGTCGAAATAGAGCTTGAGCGGGTGAGTGGAGAGCTTGTCCACCGCGCCCGTCTGCACGTTACTGGAAGGGCAGCACTCGAGCGGCACGCGATGATCATTGATGTAGTGAAGTAAGTCGCCATTCTCACAGAGCCGGCAGCCGTGGCCAATCCGATGAGCGCCGCACACGTGCAGCGCCTGCGCGATGGACTCCGGGCCATAAGCCTCCCCGGCGTGGATGGTGCAGTTGATGTTGTTGTCCCGCACCAGCTGAAACGCGCGCTTGTGGTGCGCGGGGGGATTGTCCGCCTCGGCCCCGGCGAGGTCGAAGCCGACCACCCCGCGCCCCTTGTAAGCCACGGCGAGCTCCGCCATCTCCCAGGAGGACTCTGGGGAGATATTGCGGATGCCGCAGACGATGACATTACACTTGATGCCGTACGTCTCGCGCGCGCGCCGCAGGCCGCTCAGCACGGCCTCCACCACCTTAGTGAGCTTCAGCCCGCGGCTGGTGTGGAGCATGGGCGCATAACGCACCTCCATGTAACGCACGTTCTCGCGGTGCGCGTCCTCTGCCAACTCGAACGCGACGCGCTCGAGCGAGGCCTCCGTCTGCATCACCTTCAGCGTGATCTCAAAGCCACGCAGGTAATCCACCAGTGAGCCGAAGTTGTTGCCACAACCAATGGCGCGCCGGAGCCCCTCCTCCGTCGTCGCGGGGAGCTCAATGTTGCCCTCCTTGGCCAGCTCCAAGATGGTGGAGAGCCTGAGGGAGCCGTCCAAGTGGACGTGCAGGTCTGTCTTTGGGAGCGCCTGAAACACTTCAAAGGGCACGTGCGGGAGACCAGAGCCGCCGGCGCCTTCAGGCTTTTGGGTATTCTTCTGTTCCATGAGGGACTCTACTCGCAAGCCGCTACCGGCGCAACGGAAATCTACCCCTAGAGCGGCGTTAGCTTGCCGCCGGGCGGACCAGGGAAACCGGCCCCCATACGGGGCGAGGGCCCGGTTTTCCCCGGTCCTCCGCTTGGCGCTGCTTTCCTTCGCGCCGCTCAAGCTCTTGGACCTGAGGGCGCCAAACGGTAAACAGGTTGGCGTCCTGGGGTAGACGGGGGCCTCTCGTACCCGCGTTTTAGAGCGGAAGCCGTACGGCAGAGAGCCGCATGGCAGAGGCTGTACGGCCTAGCGCCCGGCTCGCTCCGAGGCGCCAAGCAGCCCACGCCCGTCGAGACTCGCTGCTCCTGAACGCATGAACCTCACCGCCATGTGAGCCGGGTGCTTCACTGTGTCCGCAGCGCCTCACCTTCGTGCGTCAGTTCACCTCACGGATCATCGCCTTGGCCAACGTGTCCGCCTGGCGGCGGTACCTTGAACTTTGGCGTTCGTGGCTTCCTGAAGGACAGGGGTGGCTGTGAAACCCCGTCGATGCGGGCGCCCCAGCTCCCTACCGTGACTAGGCACGCTGTTTGCTGCACTGCGCAAGAACAGATGCTCGTCTCGCGTCTGCTGTGACGAGAACTGCCGTGGAGCAAGCGAGCCCGTGAGGAGAGATGGGGAGGATGACGAAGAGGAGGTTGGTCTGCGCGAGGCTGCTAGTGTCCTTGCCGTTTGTGGTCGCTTGCAACGCCGATGGAGGGACGTCCCCTGGCACTGGTGGCAGTGGG
>CAYQAC010000248.1:0-6078 GCA_964415255.1 uncultured Polyangiaceae bacterium
GCGGTGATGGTGTACTCAAGCGGCCTCCCGAACAGATCGAGTGAGCCGCGCTGATCGAGCACCGCGGGCAGGCCCGCGAGGCCCAGCGCCACCCCCACCGTGCCGGTGCGGAACGGCCGCCCGAAGGAGTCGCTCAGCACCACCCCAGGGCGTACCCCCGTGCGCTGAAACAGCGCCTCGCGCAGCCGCGCGGCGCTCGCGTCGGGGGCCTGTGGCAAGAGCAGCACCCAGGGGCCGCTGCCCGGCGCCGCGTCGACGGGCGCCGCGTTGCTCTGATCGATCCCCGCGTTGGCGCACACGGCGCCGAGCCGGCTCTCAACGATCAGCGCGCCCTTCGCCTTCCTGCTGATGTGGGCCGACTCCTGCAAGATGAGCGTCACGAGCCGCGGATCTTTGTCGACCTGGCGCGCGATGGCGCGCCCCTCGGGCGTCGGCGCCACCCTGCTCAGATCCACGAAGCGATCTTCAGCGCGTGACACAAGCTTGGAGGTGACCACCAGCACGTCGCCGGGCGCGAGCGCCTCGCCCGTCGCCGTGAGCGCGCTGATGATGAGCGCGGCCAAGTCGTCCTTCGGACGGACTATCGGCAACCCCGAGAGCGCGATCAGCGCGAGACGTCCGCTCGGCAGCACTGGCCGCTCGCTAGCGCGAGCTGGCACGCGTGTAAAGGGACACAGCCTTCACCACGTCGCTCAGGCGCATGCCCTGACGCTCAGGCGCCGTCGCGCGCGAGCGAATCAAGCGGCCAGCGCGCGGGGTCGCACCCCCGGCGGGTGCGTTCGAGGCCGCTGAGGGGTAGCCCGTTCGCCGCCTGAGAAGCTGTGATATAGCGCAGCCCGGAGGCCAGCAGATGAAGATCGCGATCGTGGGAGGCACCGGCAAAGAGGGGCGAGGCATCGGGCTGCGTTGGGCCCTGGCCGGGCATCAGGTGACCCTCGGCTCGCGGGACGCCGCGCGCGCCCAAGAGAAGGCAGCTGAGCTGTCGAGCGCGGGCGTGGTGATCACAGGGGACGAGAACCGCGCCGCGTGCGAGGCGGCGGAGGTGGTGCTTGTCACAGTGCCCTACGCCGGCCATGAGGCGGTGCTGCGCGAGCTCAAGGACGCGCTGGCGGGGAAGGTGGTGATCGACATCACGGTGCCGCTCGTGCCCCCCAAGGTGCGTCAGGTACACTTACCACCGGGCACCAGCGCCGCGCAGGAGGCGCAGGCCATCCTCACCGAGAGCCAGGTGGTGGCCACCCTGCACCACGTGAGCTCCGCGCACCTGGGCGAGCCCGAGCACCCCATCGACTGCGATGTGCTCGCCGTGAGCGACCACCCGGAGGCGATGGAGCTCGTCCTCACGCTGCTCACGGATCTGGGGGTGCAGGCGTTCAACGCGGGGCCGCTCCAGAACGCGGTGGCGCTTGAGTCGCTGACGCCGGTGCTGCTGCACCTGAACAAGTCTTATCCTGGCAGCGGCGCCGGGATCCGCGTCTCCGGGCTGGGCCGCAAGTAGGCGCGTCTGGAGCTGGGCCGTTCTTGGGCGCCGCCTGGGCGGCCGTGGGGCACCACGCGCCCGCTATTTTTCCGCGAGGAAAACCTAAATAGCCGCTCAGCCTCGCCGCGGGCTCCAGGCGCTTGGCGAGGAGACTGAACCTCAGCCGCTCAGCTCCGCGAGCAGCTCCAGCGCCTCAGGTTGGGCGGTGCTGATCAGCATCGTCGTGAGCTTCGACTCGCGCCACACCTGGAACCGCTCGCGGATCCGCTCCGGCGGCCCCACCAGGTGGAAGGCGTCCACCATGGCGTCCGTCACCGCTGCGATCGCCGCGCCACGATTTCCCGCGAGGTAATGCTCCTGGATCACGCGCGCCTCCGCCTCGAAGCCGACCCGCGCCGCGTAGTCGTTGTAGAAGTTCTTGCCCTTGGCCCCCATGCCCCCAATGTAGAGCGCCAGCATCACCTTGAGCGGCGCGCGGCAGGCGTCCAAGTCGTCGCCCACCACGCAGGCCACGGTGGGCGCCACGTCGAACGCGCTCGTGTCCTTGGCGGCGAGCTCTGGATACTTCGCGCGGCGCGCGAAGCCCTGCTGCAGGTGCTCGTCCACGACGTCGAAGCGCTCCGGGTGACAGAACACCATCAGCAGGCCATCGGCGATCTCCGCGGCCTGCGTTTGCGCCTTGGGTGCCATCGCGCCGAGGTAAATCGGCAGATCCGCGCGGCCGTGCAAGATGCTCCGGAGCGGCTTACCGAGCCCGGTCGTGCGCTCACCGCGCGCCGGCAGCTGGTAGATCTCGCCGCTATACTCGAGTGGGGCCCTCCGCTCGAGCACGCGCCGCACGATCTCCACGTACTCGCGCGTCCAGACGAGCGGCTTGTAGTACGGCACGCCGTGCCAGCCCTCCACCACCTGGGGACCTGACGGCCCGAGCCCCAAGATGAAGCGTCCGCCGCTCAGCGAGTCGAGCGTCATGGCGGTCATGGCGGTCATCGCCGGCGAGCGTCCCGGCATCTGCATGATGCCCGTGCCCAGCCGAATGCGCGTGGTCTGCGCGGCGATCCACGCGAGCGGCGTCGCCGCGTCGCTGCCCCAAGCCTCCGCGGTCCACACGGAGTCGTAGCCGAGCCGCTCTGCGTGCTGGATCAGCTCGATGGGCACCTGGAGCGTGGAGGAGGAGTAACCGAAGACGAAGCCGAGCCGCATGGCGTGGTTTTACCCCACTTCACCGGGCGAGTGACACGCGGCGTGCGAGGCCACGCAGACGCTTCATGGGGTTTTGGGGGTTGGGCACCTCACTCACAGCCGCGTCGAGAGCCAAGGGGAGGCCTCGGCGACTGACTCACGGCCTCGGATCGCGAACCAGGTGCGGGCTCCCTGTCATATTTTGAGCCAATTTTGCAGCTCCGTCGCGCCGTGTCAGGCTGTCCCGCCCATGGGCCGTCCCATCCCTCGCTCGCTCGCGGCCGCGCTCGCCGCCTCGGCCAGCGTCGTCCGGCAGCGGGCGGGGCGGTGCCTGCTCGCGACACTTGCGGCGGCTGTGGGCTGCTCCGGGGCGGTGGCGACGGGCCCTCAGGCGAGCGCTGGGGCCTCCCCGGCCACCCAGAGCGCCCCTGCCCAGGCGTCCCCCAGCGCCGCCCAGGCGGCGACGCCGCTCGTCGCCGCTCATCAGGCGCACCTGGGAGGCGACCCAGATGAGCACGCGGCGGAGCACGAAGACGCGCCAGATGACGAGCCCACCGAAGGCGAGCCGACCGCGGCGCTCGACGACCTGAGCGATGGTGAGCTGCTGCGGCGCTTCGACGAGCAGCTGGACGAGCTCGGCGGGCTCAGCATCGGCACGCCCAACGCCGGGCGCCTGATTGGGGCCCAGCGCATGCCCGGCAGCGAGCATGTGCGCCTGGTGGATCCGGCGCACGCCTATGGCACGAAGGAGACGATCAGCTTCCTCACGCGCGCCATCCTGCGCGTGCAGCAGGAGCACCCGGGGGGGCACCCGCTGTACTTGGGGCACATCAGCGCGAAGGCGGGCGGCCCGCTCAGCCCCCACAAGAGCCACCAGGCCGGGCGCGACGTGGACATCAGCTACTACTACCGGGAGGAGGCGTCCGCGCGCTGGTACAAGCGCGCCACGGCGGAGAACCTCGATTTGCCCCGCACCTGGGCCTTCGTGCGCGCCCTGATCGCCGAGACCGACATCGACTTGATCTTGATCGACGCGGGGCTGCAGCGCGTGCTGCGGAGCTACGCGGAGGAGCTGGGTGAAGATCCGGCGTGGCTCGAGGACGTGTTCAAGGGAGGCAAGGGCAGGCGTCCGCTGATCCTCCACGCACCGGGCCACGCGACGCACATCCACATCCGGTTCTTCAACCCCGTAGCGCAGGAGGCGGGGCGCCGCCTGGTCCCGGCGCTGGTGCAGCGCGGCGTGGTGGCGCCGCCAGCTCAATTCGTCAGCTACAGCGCCAAGAAGGGCGACACCCTGGCGGCGCTCGCGAAGCGCTTCGACACCACGGTGCAGGCCATCATGCGCGCCAACGGGCTGAAGAGCACGCTGATCCGCGCCAAGGTCACCTACCGGATCCCCAAGCAAGTCGGCGTGAAGGTGGCGCCGCGCTCCCGCATCCCCCCGCGCCGGGTGCCGCCGCCGCGCGGCGTCGCAAAGCGCCCAGCTGACGAGCCGTTGGGCGCCACGCCGTAAAACGTACGCCCAACTGACGAGCCATTAGGCGCCACGCCGTGAAACGTACGCCTCACTGACATCACGCTGCGCGCAGCGAGGTGCCAAACCCCCAAAATCCAAGCCCACGAGCCCTTGGAGCGGCCGCGCGGCGCCTTAGAACGTATCCCTAGCTGACTATTGGAACAGCAGGTAGCCGGCGCCGCTGATGAAGAAGTTCAAGACGATCACGGCGAGCGACGAGTTGACCACCGCGCGCGTGGTGGCCCAGCCCACGCCCTCCGAGCCGCCGAAGGTGCTGAGGCCGCAGTAGCCGCTCACCACCGGGATGGCCGCGCCGTAGGCGAAGCACTTGGTGATCCCCACGGTGACGTCGCCCCAATCCACCAGCGACCAGTTGATGAAGGTCTCCGGGCTGAGCTCGAAGAACACCAGCGCCGTCCACATCCCGCTCAGGGCGGCGACGGTGCCGGCGATCGTCACCAGCATCAGCGTCATGATGGTGGAGGCGATGAAGCGCGGCTTAATCAGGTAATCTACCGGATCGGCCGCGCTCATGCGCAGGGCGTCCACCTGCTCGGTGACCACCATGGAGCCAATCTCCGCGGCGATGCCGGCGCCCACCCGGGTGGCGAGCATCAAGGCGCTGATGCTCGCCGCAAGATCGCGCACCAGGAGCTCGAGGAAGGTGGCGCCGAGCAGGGTGAGGTCGGGCACCACCCGTTTCACCTGGAGACCGGCCTGGTAGACCATGATCATCCCCATGAAGCCCATCACGATGCACAGGAACACGAGCGAGCGGTTCCCGATCTCGTAGCACTGCTGGATGATCACCCCCGGGCGCCGCGTGCCGCGCACGGTGTAGTAGAGGGTCTGAACGAAGACCGAGTACTGCGCCTTCCCAGCAGCGAGCAGCCCGAGCGCGCCGGCGCCGAGGGCGCCTACGCCAGTCGGCGCGGGCGGCAGCTCATCGATCTGGCCGACGCTGCTGGTCCCTTGTGGCTGCTCTTGCTGGCTCATGCTGCTCTAGCCGATGGCAAACGAGACAAGGTAATCGAGCACGAACATCCCCGCGGCGCTCACCACCACGGTGGCGTTCACCGCGCGGCCCACGCCCGGCGCGCCGCCGCTGGTGGCGATCCCAAACTGACAGCTCGCCAGCGCCATCACGATCCCGAACACGACGGACTTGATGAGCCCGTGCGCCACGTCGGAGAATGACAGGAGCCCGCTCGCGAGGCCGTTATAGAAGATCTTCGGCTCCACCCCGAGCATCCCGTAGCCGGCGTAGGCGGCGCCGAGCAGCGCGAGGGCGTCCGAGAAGATGGTGGAGAGGAAGATGGTGGTCACCATCGCCAGGAAGCGCGGGACAATGAGGAAGCTGATGGGGTCGATGGCCAAGGCGCGCAGCGCGTCGATCTGCTCGGTGACCACCATGGTGCCAAGCTCGGCGGTGTTGTTTGCGCCCACGCGGCCGCTCAACATCAGCGCGGTGAGCAGCGGGCCAATCTCGCGCACCGTGGTGAAGCCGGCTGCCCAACCAAGCAGGCCATGGGCGCCGTAGCGCTCCACGATGGGCGCCGCCTGGATCACCATGATGCCGCCGGTGAAGAGCGCGGTGACGACCACGATGGGCAGCGATTTGACGCCCATCTTGTACATGTTCTTGAGGAGCTCGCTGCCGTCGAAGTCGAGCCGCACCGCGCGCGCCATGATGCGGCCGAACAGCACACCCATCGAGCCGATCAGCTGCGCGATCGCCAAGAAGCCCGAGCCGGTGGCGGCCAGCGGCATGGTGAGCGGGGCGAGGCGCATGGGCGATGAGTAACACAACTCACCCGGGTAGAGCGGCGCTTGGTTTGCCAGCCAGACGAGGCGCCACGCCTTGACCGTGTCAGGCCTTGGTGGGAGGGTCGCTGACGTG
>CAYQAC010000249.1:0-1286 GCA_964415255.1 uncultured Polyangiaceae bacterium
CAGACCTTACTGGAGGATCCGGGCGGCCCTGGAGAGCACCTCAATCCTAAGCAAGAAGTTGAAGAGCCGGTTGGACGGCACCGCGCCATGAGGCGCCCCATGGCTGACCACGCCGCCGCGTCGAGGTGCGTCTAGAGCTTCTTCTTCAGGCGCACCAAGAGCTCAAGCGCCGCGAGCGGTGTCAGGCGATTGACGTCCACGTGGCGCAGCGTGCTCAGCACTTCATCGCCCTTGGGCTGCGGCGCCGACGCGCCGAACAGATCGAGCTGCGGGACACGCGGCGCGGGGGCGCGCCGCCGCGGTCGCAGGCTGGGCTCCAGCGCGCGCTCACTCGCCGCGCTGCCATCTGGCGTGCCCCCGCTCACCGCGCGCTCATCCACGAAGCGCGCTGTGCCTTCGAACCCCTGGAGGAGACCTCGCGCCCGCGCCAGCACCGACTCTGGCAGGCCCGCGAGCTTCGCCACCTGCACGCCGTAGCTCTGGCTCGCGGGCCCAGGCACCAGGCGATGCAAGAACACCACGTCGCCATCCAGCTCGCGCGCGCTCACGCTGAAGTTCACCACGTGACCGCTCGCCTCAGCGAGCGCCGTGAGCTCATGGTAATGCGTCGCGAACAGCGCGCGGCAACGCACGGCCTCCTCCAAATGCTCCGCCACCGCCCAGGCGATGGCGAGGCCATCGAAGGTGGAGGTGCCTCGGCCAATCTCATCCAGAATGACCAGCGAGCGCGCGGTCGCGGAGCGCAAAATTTCCGCTGTCTCCCGCATCTCCACCATGAAGGTGCTCTCGCCGCGCGCCAGGTTGTCGCTGGCGCCCACCCGCGAATGCACACGATCCGTCAGGCCCACCCGCGCGCTGCGCGCCGGTACGAAGCTGCCCATCTGCGCCAAGATGGTGATCAGCGCCACCTGACGAAGTAAGGTGCTCTTACCAGCCATGTTGGGGCCGGTCACGATCATCAGGCGCTCACCCTCGGCGTGGAGCGTGACGTCATTCGGGACGAAGCGCCCCGCCGCCGCCAGACGCTCCACCACCGGGTGCCGGCCATCCTCGATCGCGATCTCGGGCGCGTCCACCACCTCCGGGCGACCGTAGTCGTAGCGGTGCGCCACCTCCGCCAAGCTGGAGGCGACGTCCCACGCCGCCACCCGGCGCGCGAGCTCGCGGATCGGGTCCGCCTGGGACGCGGCGTGCGCGGTCAGCTCAGCGAGCAAGCAAAGCTCGCGCTCGCGGTGCAGGTCCTCCGCGTTGGCACTCAGTCTCAATGCACTGCCGCGCTTGACCTC
>CAYQAC010000249.1:1296-5960 GCA_964415255.1 uncultured Polyangiaceae bacterium
AGCCGGCGCGGGGCGTTGGCGATGGCGTCCGCCAAATCGTCTAGCTCAGGCAGCGTGTAGCGCTCGCCGCTGGCCACCGTCTGCTTGCGGCGCCACGCCTCCGGCACTTGACGCGCCTGCGAGCGCGCCACCTCCACGTACCAGCCGAACACCCGCGTGTAGCGCACCCGCAGCTTGGGCAGGCTGAGCTCCTCTCGGAGCCGAGCCTCCAGCGCGGTGATCGCGTCGGCGCCGCTGTCCTTCAGGTGTGCCAAGCGCGCGAGCTCCTCGTCGTACTCAGGGCGGAACACCGCGCCGTCCTTCGCCTGCGCCGGGGGGCGCTCGGTGAGCGCGCGACACAGCGTCTCCGTGAGCTCAGCGAGCGCGGGGACCAGCTGGCTCCCCTCCGGCGCTTCGTCGATGCCGAGGGTGACGCGCGCGGCGCTATTTGTTTCCGTATGCAAAAGTGCGAGCGCATCGCGCGTGGCGACCAGGCCGTCACGCAACGCCCCTAGATCGCGCGGGGTCGCCTCCCGGAGCTCGGCGCGGGTGGTCAGGCGCTCCAAGTCGCCCACGCCGGAGAGCAGCTCCGCGAGCTCGCGCCGAAGCCGCGGCGAGGCCACGAACAGCTCCACCTGATCGAGGCGGCGCCGGATGGGACCGAGCTCGAACAGGGGCGCGAGCAGCCGCCGCCGCAGCAGGCGCGCGCCGAGCGGGGTGCGCGTCAGATCGATGACCGCCAACAGCGTCCCCTTGCTGTCGCCGCTCATCGACTCCACCAGCTCCAGGTGTCGCTGGGCGATGGCGTCGATCACCAAGTGCCCGCGCGGATCCCAGCTAGACACGCGCCGCACCGGCAAGGAGCGCTCCGGGTTACACGCCGCGGCGAAGCGCAGCGCCCGCGCCGAGGCGCGCGCCGCCAGCTCCCCGAGGCCCGCGGCGTCTGTCGCCATCCCTTCGAGCCGCAGCGCCACCTCCTCCGCGCTGAGCGCCGTGTCTTCACGCTGCGCGGCGCCTGGGAGCACCTCCGTGAGCGCAGCGCGCGCCGCCGTGAGCTGCTCCTCCGAAACGCCCTCGGCGGCGCCGAGCACCAGCTCACGCGGCGCCGCGCGGCTGAGCTCGCCGAGCAAGGCGGTCAGATCCGTCAGCTCAGCGCAGCTCAGCTCCGCCGTCGATAGATCGAGCAGCGCGATGCCCACCCTGCCCTCCCCCAGCTCCAACGCCGCGAGCCAGTTGTTGCGCGAGGCGTCGAGCTGCTCGCGATCGGTAACGGTGCCGGGCGTGAGCACCCGCACCACCTGACGCGGGACGATCCCCTTCACCTTGGAGGGGTCCGCCATCTGCTCGCAGATGGCGACCTGATGCCCCTGCTCAAGCAGCCGCGCGACGTAGCCGTGCGCCGCGTGGTGCGGCACGCCGGCCATCGGGATCTCGTCCGGCTTACCTTTGTTGCGGCTCGTGAGCGTGAGGTCGAGGGCGCGCGCGGCGAGCACCGCGTCCTCCTCGAACATCTCGTAGAAATCCCCCATCCGAAAGAACAGGATGGAGCCTGGGTAGGCGCGCTTCGCAGCGTAAAACTGCTGCATCAACGGGGTGCTGCGCGCGCTCATGGCGCTTTATCTCAGAGCTCCGAGGGCGCCGCAACGCCGAGCGGAGCGCACGCACTCAGCGCTTCAGCGCACGCACTCAGCGCTTCAGCACGCTCACTCAGCGCACGCACCCAGCGCACTTCAGCGCGCTCACTCAGCGCACTTCAGCGCACTTCAGCGCACTCACTCAGCGCACCTCAATAGAACACGCGCGACACCGCTAGCGAGCGCAGGTTCACCATCAAGAGCCCCTGCGTCGCGGCGTCCGTCACCGCCAGCTCCCCCGTCTGTGGCAGGAGCTGCATCGAGAGCGGGCTCACCGCCGAGCTCTCCGCGGCGAGGCTGATGCTGAGCGGCACGAAGCCGCCCGCCACCTGCCAAGTGAAGCGCATGTCGCGCTCGCTCGGCAGCGCGCCGCGATACACGACGAAGCGGTGAGTCAGGTTCTGGAACACGCACTCGCGCGGCGGGTTGCTCGAGCTGGTGAGGCAGGCCACCGCGTCGGTGTCCGGCACCCGGCGCCCCTGCTCATCAAGGCGCGTCGCCTGGCCGATGCCGCCGCAGGCCGAGCCCGTGCAGCTCACCTCATAGGCGCGGCTTTGGTGGTGAGCCTTGGCGCCGCTCGGATCGAGCACGCAGCGCCCGGTGTCCGGCTCCGGCATCACCTGGTGCCGGAAGCCGCTGCGCGACCCGGTGAGCACCCAGTGGCGCCCCGCGCGCACGCTGTACTTGGTGGCCGAGGGGAAGCAGCACTTCACTACCTCCGCGGCGCGCGGCGTCTCGCGTGGGGTGATGCTGAGCGCAGTCTCCGAGGCCTCCGTGATGATGAAATCGCGCGCCGTGGTGGGCGTCTCTGAGGTGCCGAAGCCAGCGCGGCAGGCGTCGTAGCTGCACCCGAGGCCCTCGCTCGCCGCCAGGCGCCAGTACCCATCGTCTTTGTCCAAGAGCGGCTCGGTGATGGCGACGTAGTCGCCGTGGCTCCGCGCGAAGGTGGCGAGCGCCTCCCCCTCAAGCCCCAGCTCTTCACCAGCGAGCCGCGCCAACGCCTGATCTTGTACGCCGCGACGACAGTAGGCGCCGCTCGTGTCCGCGAGCTGCGTCGCGTCGGCGCTCAGGTAGCCCGTGGGGCGCTCGATGATCGCGCCCTCGAAGGTGAGCCGCAGCTCTTCCTCCAAGGGGAAGGCGCGCACCTCATCCGTGATCAGCGCGACCGAGTTGGTGGTGGCGCTGCTCGGGCTGGTGGGCAGGAGCGGCTCCGCGCCGGTGCTGAACAGGCGCCCGGCGACAAATAGCTCGGGGGCCTTACCGTCAGCGAAGCTGGTGGCGAGCAGCTTCGGGTGGTTCGCCGCGTCGCCCTCGAAGCCCACCGGCAGCGCGGCTCCGTCCCGGCTGAGGCGCGGCAGGCTGCGCAGCCCCGGCGAGCGGATCCCCGAGCGCGTGGAGGTGCTCACCATCACGGCGCTGCGCGCGCGGTGCGGCGTCACCACGTGACAGCTGGCCTCACCGCTCACGGTGGGCGTGCCGTCGGCGCGCCCGTCCTCCGTGAAGAAGGCGACCTGGCTCGGATCCCCAGCGCAGCCGCGGAAATCCGGCGCGGCGTTGGCGTTCGCCGCCACCGGGCGGCGGCAGGGCGCGTCGTAGTCCTCCACGTCGATGACGGCGATCTGACCGCTGGTGAGTGCCAGCAGGCCGAAGATGCCGCGCAGCTGCCCTGGGCGCGCGCCGGCGGTCAGCTGCCCGTTCGGACGGTACTCCGCGCCCAGGCTGTCCGTGAGCGGGTCGCACAGGCGACCCCCGATGCCGACCCCGTTGCTGTCGAGCACCGGGATGTCCCGCTGGACGAAGGTGAGCGCCCGCACCGGCGCGTCGAAGCGGATGCGATCCGCGGGCTCGAACGGGGTGCGCTCGCTGCGCGGGCGCACGAGCGGGGTGAGGTTCGAGGCGCCCTCGCTGACGTCGAAGGCCATCACGCTGCCTTCGAGCTCATCCGTCGCGTACAGGAAGCGCTCCCCAGAGCGCGTGATGGGGCTCACCGCCAGCTGAGAGGTGAGCACCGTGGTGCCAGGGCGATCCAAGCGCACCGGGAACAGCGGCTCGATCTCCCGCGGCGCGCACACGTCGCGCACGTCGATCCGGTGCACCAGCGGCGCGCCCCGATCCGCGACGTAGAGCGTCCCGCGCGACTCCGTGAGCCCCCCGGGGTACGGCGCAAAATCTGTCTGCTCGTAGGCCACTGGTTCAGGCGCCTCACCCAGCTCCGCCGGGACCTCTTGCGCAGGCGGCAGGGCGGGCGTCGCGCCGCTCAGCTTCACCACCACCTCAGGCTCGCAGTAGTCGAAGGAGCCTGGCTCCGCGTCGAGGATCTGCTGGGCGTCGAGCAGCCACAGCTCACCCCAATCAGGCAAGCTGACGAGCAGCTTGCGGCGCCCGGGTGGCCCGGGCTCCTCGCTCAAGTCGGCGGGGCAAGCGCGGCCCAATTGAGCGCCCGGCTCCGTAGCCGCCCCCGAGCAGCTCTCACGCACGCTGCCATCGGCGGCGGGCGTGTCCAAGAGCATGCGCAGCTCACCGGGCGGCACCGGCAGCGCGCAGGCGGACCAGCTCGTGAGATCGCGCGGCGCGTCGCCCGCCTGAGGTCGCGTGATGCACGACGAGGGCAACGCGAAGATCGCCTCGCGGCCGAGCTCTCCAGCGCCCACGAAGGTGGCGTGCCCGCCGGGCGTCGCGGCGATGCCGGTCGGCTGCGCGCCCACCGGGAGGAAGTTGAAGCCGGGCGAGCCTGGATCAATATCCTCCACGCGACCGCTCGAGAGGTTGACCACCGCCACCTCCCCGCGCGCCGTCTGGGTGACGAGGGCGAGCAGCTGGTTTAGCTCCCCGCCATCATCCGTCTCATCGAAATCCGGGCAGTCATCGATGGAGCGACCCTCGGGCGCGCCGCCCGCGCGGTTCACGCACACGAAGGCGACCTCGCCGCTGCGCTCGAGCGACCGGAGCGGCAGCGAGACCGGCGCGTCCTGACAAGCGAGCTGGGTCGCCGCGTAGGCCGTGATGGCGACCAGCGGCAGCCCGCCGTGGAGGGGAGCGCGTTGGATCGTC
>CAYQAC010000250.1:0-5934 GCA_964415255.1 uncultured Polyangiaceae bacterium
GCGCGGCCGACAGCGATCCGCCACCTTCGGTAAAGAAGTCGGCGTCCGGGCCGCCGTAGCCCGAGGCGACGGATGGCGAACACGAGCCACCCCCCAAACGTCAGGGAGGCTGCTAATGTGATGAGCGCTGGGGCGAGCGTCACCTGGGGCCTCCAGGCTGCGGCTCTGGCGCCTCAGCCAGCGATCGCCTGGGGGCACGCGGAGCTGACGGCGCGCGAGCGCGGGAGCGGCGCGTGAGCCAGTAGGCGTCGAAGCAGATGAGGGCGAGCGCGAGCAGGGCGAGCAGCCACAGCCAGGGCGTCAGGGCAGCGTCCTGATCGCCCCCGGCGCCGGCCGCGGTGGGCCCACCTTGCGCGAGCTCATGGGGGCGCGTGTCGCTCTCCGCGCGGCTCGTGAGGTTGGCGACCGCGAGCGCGCTGCCCGGCGCGCTGTCAGTCCAGGCGGCGTGGTAGAAGCCGGCTTGAGACACGTCCGGGATGATGGCGAGCCCAGCGCGGGCGACGAGCGGCTCTTGCTCGCCGCTCGGCGGGGTCAGGGTGACCTGCTTGACCTCGGGGGGGAGGCGCAGACGGAGCGGTGAGCCGGTGAGGGCGCCGCCGCTCACGCCGCGAGCGCGACCCGCGCGCGCTTGCTCTACCAGGTTGCGGATGAAGAGCACGAAGCTCGCCTTGAGCGGCCAGTTGCTCTCGCCGACGTCGAAGCCTATCAGCGTGCCGGTCCGGCCAGTCAGTGGGAGATCGCTGATGAGGGTGCCCTCCCGTGAGCGGACGAGCGCGTCGCGATCGCCTTCGAGCTCGAGCCGCCTTGCTTTGCTGATGCTGACGCCGTCTAGCGTGAGGAAGCGGAGCCGCGCGTCGGCCTCGTTCCAGGAGGTGATCGAGGGTTCGTCGATGGGCTCACCCACCACCACGCGATGGCAAGGCCCGGGCGGCGGGTTCAAGATCAGCAGATCCCCCGGCGGCAACGCCTGGGGGCAGGCCTGGTCGATCACCACCAGCGAATCCGCTGGGAGCGTGCCGGTGCCGAGGGCGCTGAGGGGCGCCCCGAGCAGCTCGACGTCTGGGTCGGCCTCAAGCGCGCGCCGGACCCAAGGGCTGCCCCCTTCGGGGATCATCACCACGGGGAGCTTCTTGCTCGCTGGTACGCGGCCAAAGGCACGGTCGTCCGCCACGAGGGCGTCTCCTGGGCTGAGCTCCAGGATGAGCCCAGTGCCGCGATCTCCAGCCATGGGCTCGAAGGTGAGCACCACCGGGGTGCTCTCCCCTGGTGCTAGCCGCAGCTGACGTGAGGCGAGGGGCTCGCTCACGTTGCGCTGACGAAGCGTGACGAACACGTCGCGCGGGCTCGCGCCGAAGTGCGCCACCACGGCGAAGGCCTGGAGCTGATCGCGGCGAGTCGCAGGATCCACCCCCACCCGCACGTCGACGCGCGTGATGGCGGTGTTCTCGATCGGCTCGCCCACCTGGATCACCTTGAGGGGGACGGCGGTGTTCACGAGGCCCGATGGATCCGCGAGCGCGCCGTCTGTGATCAGGACGATGCGCTGACTACCTGAGAGTGAGCGCAGGCGATCGGTCGCGAGCGCTAGGGCCTCGGTGAGGCGCCCCTCGACCTCGCGCGCCTCCAGCTGGCGGATGGCGGCGGTCAGGCGCCGGCGATCGCGATCGAGCGGTGAGGTGACCTTCGCCTCACGCCCAGCCTCGATCACCATCGCCTCGGTGCCCGGGCTCAGCGCGCTGACGATCGCTAGCGCCTCGCGACGGGCGAGCTCAATGCGCGTGGTGTCGCCGCTCTTCGCGGTCATGGAGGCGCTGGTGTCGATCACGATCGCGATGTGGTCGCCCGCCACGCCCCCGCCTCGCGTCGCGGGGCTCGCTACGGCGAGCGCGAGCAGCAAGATGGCCGCGGCCTGGAGCAGCAGCGGGACCTGCGGCACCAAGCGCCGGAACGGGCTGCGCGCTAGCAGATCGCGCTGCGCCTCAGCCCAGAGCCACGTGGAGGCGACTGGGCGCACCGCGCGCCGCACCTTGAGCACGTAGAGCAAGATCAGCGGGATCAGTAGGAACGCGAGCGTGAGCCCGAGCGGGCTCCTCAGCTCCATGACGAAGGGGCCTCCCCGAGCCGGGCGTAGCTCTCATCACGATCGCGGCGGATGTCAGCGATGATCTGATCGAAGGCGGGCAGGCCCATGCCCTTCAGCGTCTCCGCGTTGGCGCGCGCCACGCGCTCGCGCAGCGGGCGCTGGTTGGGGCGGGGGAGCTGCTCAAGGGAGAAGTTTTGGAGGTCAACGAACTGGGTGCCCTCCGCCGGGCCCTGGCGCATGCGCTCGAGCATGCTGCGCCGCACGAGCTGGATGGTGGGGTCCGGTGAGCGGCGGATGGAAGGGACCAGCCGCTCGGGTGCGTCGCTCGTCCGGAGCGCGCCAGGGTGGAAGGTAGCGGCCGCGAACGGCACCTCACCGAGCGGCCAGTTACGTTCGTCTCCCTGACGTAGCGCGGCGACGAAGCGATCGAACTCGGCGTAGCCGAGGTCGATGCGCGGGTAGATGAGCAGCCCGATCTCCAGCTTCGGATCCGCCGCGAGCTCCTGCACCGCCGCGAGGCTCGGCTCAAGCGCCGAGCCTCGCTGGAGCAGCACGCGCTCTGACACGCGCGCCTCACGCCGCGCGCGCTCCGCCCAGGGGCATAGATCGAGCCCCTCCACCACCTCCAGCTGGTAGCGGCGGTAGACGCGGAGCGCCTCACGGATCAGGGCGTCGTCATCCACTCAGTCGACCTCACGCGCGACGAAGCGCCTGACGACCGGCTCCAGGGGCTCACCGCTGACGACGCGCAGGTAGCACGCGGCGTGCCGCCGCGCGAAGGCCCTCAGCTCCTCAATGAGCCCCGTGAGTCTCGCGATGTAGGCGTCCTTCGCGTCCGCGTCCAAGGTGAGCTCGACCTGTTGCCCGCTCTCGGAGTCGACGAAGGTGAAGTCACCTTCGAGCTCTGGCTCAAGCTCTTCGCGGCTCAAGATTTGGATCAAGCAAAGCTCGTGGCCCGCGGCGCGCGCGCGCCCCAGCGCCTGGAGCACCGGGCCCGCGTCGTAGAAGTCGCTCATCACCACGAGGAGCCCTGGGCGACGCGCCGCGAGCTGCACCTGGTTCAGGCTGCGACTCAAATCGACCTGGCCGAGTGGCTCCACCCGGACCAGCTCTCGCAAGAGGCTGGCCAGCGCGCTCCGCCCGCGCTTCGGCGCGGCCACTTGCGTCAGCCCGACTGACCCTTCACGCCCCCCCGCGATCAGCACCTGCGCGCGCTGGGAGCCCGCCAGCGCCAGGTACCCGATGGCGGCGGCCAGGCGCCGCGCGGCGTCAATCTTGCGCGGCTCGCCGAAGCCGAGCGAGGCCGAGCTGTCGAGCAGCAGCCGGAGCACGACATCTTCTTCCGCGCGGAATTGCTTCACCACCGGCTCGCCGGTGCGCGCGTAGGCGAGCCAGTCGATGCGCCGCGGGTCGTCGCCTGGGGCGTAGGGGCGGTGCTCGTCGAACTCCGCTGAGCCACCGCGGCGACGGCTCACGCGCTCACCGCTGCTGCCGCTTCGCGCCTTCGGTTCGAGGCGCCGCCGCAGGGCCTCCAGCTCGGTGAGGAACGCAGGCGAGAGCAGCTCTTCGGTGTAGCTCACCGCTCAGGCTCCTCGCGGGTGTCGGGGGGCGCAGCAGGGCCTGGCGCGGCGGCGGGGAGCTGCGCGCCAGCTGAGCTCGCGGGTGGCGCGACGAAGGGCTCCTGCAGCCGGAGCGTATTGGGCGCCTGACTGACGGGCGCCGCGCTGACAGCGTCGCCTGACGGGTCGTGAGCCGCAGCCCCGTCAGCCGCAGTCCTGTGAGGCGCAGCCCCGTCAGCCGCAGCCGTGACCTCGAGCGCCACGCTCGCCTCGTGGGCCTGCTCCTCATCGGCTTGCAGCGCCGCCTCGAGCTTCGCGATCGCGTACTCATGTGCACGCACCTCGCGCCGCACTCGGAGCCGCCCGGCCTGGTACAGCACCAGCCCGAGGAAGCCCCAACCCCCCGCGCACAGCGCCCCCGCGATCACGTAGCTGTCGATCGCGCCGTGGGTGCTCAAGACGTGACCTAGCAACACGAAGGCGAAGGTGGGCGAGGGCGCCGCGAGGATCAGCGCGCTGTCGCTGTCGCCGAGCGCGCCGCCGATGGCCATGATGATCCACGGACCCACGGAGATGAGCAGCACCGCTGCGGCGGCCAGCACGCGCGGCACCGCCGCGCCCCCAGCGCGCGAGCGGAGCCAGGTAGAGAGGCCGATGGTGAAGCCCAGGAAGCCCGTGGTGTAAGCCGTGAACAGGAGCAAGCTGAGGGCGTGGACGTCAGCGCGTGCCCTCCCCATGATGATCTCCAGGGCGATCCCCGTGGCCCCTGTGGTCACGAGCGAGCCCACGCCGAGCACGAATAACAGCGTGTTCGCCTGCAGCACGCCGGGCCCTAAGAACCGCGTGAGCGCGCCCGCGCGGCCGCGCTCCCAGTGCACGCGAACGCGGCGCGAGGGCCCGAGCGGCTCGCCGATGAAGACCAAGGTGACCGTGAACAGCACCAGCAGCTGCAACCCCAGCGCGATGATGGTCGCCATTTGACTCGCGGTGCCGGCGGCGACGATCGCGACCAGGCTCGCCAGCGTCATGCAGGGGCTGGTCACTAGGAACCAGCGCCGGATGCCGCTTGAGCGGTCGTCGCTCGGGCCGCCCATGTTGGCGATGGTGGACTCGTAGAGGAACCAAGCGGGGAATACCACCAGCGCCAGCGGGACCACCACCAAGTAGGCGAGGTACTCAAAGCCGAACGGCGCGCGCGCGTAGGCGATGGGGAGCCACACGGGCGCGCCCGAGGGCACGCTGGGCCACAGCTCATTGATGCCACCCGCGAGGACGGGCCCGCCCAGGACGTACACCAAGTTCGACAGCGGGAAGGCGATGATCAGCGTGATGAGGATCGCCGCGGCGGAGCTGTGGAAGCGCGATGACACGCTGAGCCCGAACGCCACGGAGAGCACCGCCACCAAGAACAGCACGATGAAGGCGGCGATCACCTCCGTGGCGGTGACCCCGCCGAACAGGAACGGCAGCACCCCAATCGGCGCGAGCATCACAATGTACATCGTGATGTAGGTCAATGCCGCGAGGAATTTACCCCGCGCGATGGTGGTGGCGCCGAGCCCGGTGAGCATCAGCGCGTGCCAGGTGCGCCCGCTGCGCTCGCTCGCGATGGTGCTGGCAGCCACCGCGGGCCCCAGCCAGGCGACGACGGCGAAGGCCAGTGAAAAATAGGTGTGGTAGAGCACCATGCCCACCTTGGCGGGCTCGGTGGCGGTGCTCGCCAGGCCGCCGATGGAGCACATCAGGAGCGCCATCACCGCGGTCAGCGTCGCCAAGATGAGCGGCGTGCGCGTGAGCCGCGCTGCCTGGCGCATCTCCCGCATCCACACTGGGTTGGGCTCCTGACGAATGACCTGGGCGCGGTACGCCGCGCGCTCGAAGCGCGTCGAGGTGGGCGGCGGCGGGATCAGTGAGGGGCGGCCGGTCTGCGCGCTCATTGCAGGTCCCCCCGGGTGTACTCAAGGAAGATACGCTCAAGCTCGTTGCGCTCTGGCTCCACCCCCACCAGCGCCACGCCTTGGCTCACCAGGTGCCGCACCACGTCGGCCACGAACTGGTCACTACCCGAGTGGCTGATCGTCAGCAGGCCGCCCGTGCCCGCCTCCACGCCAAGCACCCCGCCCCCGCCTTGGAGCAAGGGGAGCACCGGGTGCGCGTCCCCCAGCACCCTGAGCTTCAGCCGCCGGGTGCTCACCATCGGCGCCGGCGCGCCGGTCTGCGCGGCCCCGGCGTAGGCGCCCGCCTCGGGCCGCGCGCCGATCCCCCCGACGGGCCCCGCGACCACCAGCTGCC